>NZ_JBHVWS010000033.1:0-109973 GCF_042882185.1 Streptomyces sp. NPDC058239 | reverse complement strand
TTCCGAACCCGGAAGCTAAGCCTTTCAGCGCCGATGGTACTGCAGGGGGGACCCTGTGGGAGAGTAGGACGCCGCCGAACTCCTTTTACGGGAAAGCCCCGTGCCCTTGTGGCACGGGGCTTTTCTGCGTTCATCCCTCTTTGCTGTCAGGCGGGGTTGACCAGGTGGGTGCTGTAAGCCTGGATGACTGCCTGGACGCGGTCGCGGGATCCGGTTTGGCGAGGACGCGCGTGACGTGTGTCTTCACCGTTGATTCGGCGAGGTGGAGCCGTTCGGCGATCTCCGTATTGGTCCAGCCCTGGCCGATGACCGTGTCGGGGCCCGTGAATGTTGATTGCGCGGGTTGGGCGGGGAAGGGAAGGATCGGCGGATGGAACATGTGATTCGAGCCGTACGCGCCGATGAATGGCCCCTGGTCAAGGAGTTGCGGCTGGCGGCGCTGCAGGACCCGGCTGCGGCGGTGGCCTTTCTGGAGACGTACGCGCAGGGTGCGGCCCAGCCCGACGCGTTCTGGCAGGACCGGGCGGTCGGCGGGTCCGAGACCGGGAGCGGCGAAGTGCGGCAGTTCGTCGCCGTCGCGCCCGACGGGCGGTGGGACGGCAGCGTCACCGTGCTGATCGAGCGGCCGGACGCGGACGTGCGGTTCGGTGAGGCGGCCGACGTCCACCAGGCGCATCTGGTCGGTGTGTTCGTACGGTCCGAGGCACGGGGCGAGGGCCTGGCCGAGGAGCTGTTCCGGGCCGGGACGGACTGGGCGTGGTCACTGGTGGAGCCGCGGATCGAGCGGGTGCGACTGTATGTGCACGAGGACAACGCGCGGGCTGCGGCGCTCTATCGGCGGATCGGGTTCGTGGCCACCGGGGAGTCGGTGCCTGTGCCGGGCGACCCGTCTGCGCGGGAGCTGGAGTATGCGGTGCGGCGGCCGGCACAGGTGCGTGGCGCCGGGTCGCCCGGCTAGCGTGAGCCGGTGAGGTCTTGGGGCCAGCGGGCGCGGGCCTGTTCCTGGGAGCGGAGGAGGGCCAGGGTCGGCAGGCCCTGAGCCTGGCCGGCCGACAGCAGCTCCGGGAGCCGGGGCAGGGGCGCCACCGCGGCGACGTCGTCGAGTACGAGAGTCATTGGTGGGTCGAGCCGACCGTCGGTTGACCGTGCGGCCATGCGGCGGCCGTGCTCGACCACGTGTGAGGCGAGTGCCGTGAGCAGGGGCATTGCTCCGGGACCCGAGCGGGGATCCTCGATCGGTTCACCCACCACATAAAGGGTGCCCCCCTCGCCCGCGAAAGATTCCAGCACGAGCGAATCGGCCCGGTTCGGTGTGCAGGCCTCGCGGATGTGGACCGAGGAGAGCGCGGCAAAGGCTCGTACGGTCAATTCCTGTGCCATCTCGCGGCGTTCGGGATGGGCGGTCAGTGCGGACTCCAGCACGCCGGCGAGCCCCGAGGCTGCCTTGGGGTGGGTACGGAGCAGGCGCACCGGTTCGTGGGCGCTGCCGCCGAGGGCCCAGCGGTGGACCTGGCGGAAGGGCCTGCCGTCGATGGCGGCGGCGTGCAGCCAGCACTTCAGGAGCGTTTCCGCGGTGTCGGCCGTCGTCGCGTCGATCCGCGCCTGCGGCCGGACCGGGGCGAGGAGTGCGGCGGAGCGGGCGGCGGCCGTGTCGGGCTGTTCGCAGCCGGCCGTGGGGGACCAGTGGAGGCGGGCCGGGGTGTCGCAGAGGTGGCCCGGGTCATAGACGAGGACCGGGCCGAGCTTGGCGCGGGCGTCCTTGGTCTCGGCCCAGACGGTGGGGTCGGACGTGACGACGAGCGCGGGCCCGTCGGCCTCCTGGATTGCCTGGACGACGGTGGGGCGGCGGGTGGCGGCCGGTCCGTAGACGACAAGGGGGGTGCGGGGGGAGGGGAGCGCGGAGGGAACGGGCTCGGCCGGGGTGTGCTCCACGGGTACGGGTTCGGGTACGGGTACGGCCTCCGGGGAGTGGGCCGTCGGTCGAGGCTCCGGCTCCGGCTTTGGCTGCGGCTCCGTCTGCTGTGGGTTCTGGGCCTCGGGCCGGGGCTCCTGCCGCTGGGACGGTACGGGCATGTCCTCGTCTCCGTGCCGTTCGCTACGCTGCCGTGCCCGTACCAGCCGCCAACGGGTCACTACCCCTATCACGAAGACCGTCAGCACCAGCAGCACCATCAGTTCGCCTATGAACAGGCCCCAGAAGAGCCCGTACCCGGAGAGCTCGCTCGCCGGGGTGTTCGGCCAGGCGGCCGGGATGTTGTGCGGGGTGGTGACGAGTTGTCGTATCGCCAAGGGGGTCTCGGCGAGGGTGACCCCCTCCGGCCAGGCGCCGTGCGTGAACAGCCCGGCCAGGCCGGTGGCCGTCCACGCCAGCAGCGTCAGCCCGAGCAGGAAGGCCAGCAGGCCGATCAGCAGGCCGTCAGGGATGCCTCCGCTGCCGCCGGTACGTACCTCGCCGCGCCCTGCCATGTCATGCCACCGTTGACTCGGACGACTCGTTCAGTCGTTGTTGGTGCTCGATCCGTGCCGCGCGCTGCTCCGCCTCCAGCTCGGCGGCGCGTACGTCCTCCGGGAGGAGTTCGGTCGCGGAGGACTCGGTCATCGCGCGGTCCGTGAAGACCAGGGGGCGTTCCGCCTCGGTGATCAGGTGTTTGACCACCTGGACGTTGCCGTTGACGTCCCAGACCGCGATGCCGGGGGTGAGGGTCGGAATGATCTCGACCGCCCATCGGGGCAGGCCGAGCACACGTCCCGTGGCTCTGGCCTCGTCGGCCTTCTGGGCGTAGATCGTGCGGGTGGACGCCATTTTGAGGATTGCCGCGGCCTCGCGGGCCGCCGCTCCGTCGACGACGTCGCTGAGGTGGTGGACGACGGCCACGAACGAGAGACCCAGCCGGCGCCCGAATTTCAGCAGACGCTGGAAGAGCTGGGCCACGAAGGGCGAGTTGATGATGTGCCAGGCCTCTTCGACCAGGAAGATGCGTTTCTTCCGGTCGGGCCTGATCCAGGTGTGCTCCAGCCAGACGCCGACGATCGCCATCAGGATCGGCATCGCGATCGAGTTCCGGTCGATGTGCGACAGGTCGAAGACGATCAGCGGGGCGTCGAGGTCGATGCCGACGCTCGTCGGTCCGTCGAACATGCCGCGCAGGTCACCGTCGACCAGGCGGTCCAGGACGAGGGCGACATCCAGGCCCCAGGCCCGTACGTCATCTATGTCGACGTTCATCGCCTCGGCGGACTCGGGCTCCGGGTGGCGCAGCTGGTCGACGATGTCGGTCAGGACCGGCTGCCGGTCGTTGATCGTCTCGTTGACGTACGCGTGGGCGACCTTCAGCGCGAAGCCGGACCGTTCGTCCAGGCCGTGCCCCATCGCGACTTCGATGATCGTACGGAGCAGGGCGAGCTGGCCGGTCGTGGTGATCGCGGGGTCGAGCGGGTTGAGCCGGATGCCGCCGTTGAGTGCGGAGGTCGGGTCGAGGCGGATCGGGGTGAGGCCGAGTTCCTGGGCGATGAGGTTCCACTCGCCGACGCCGTCCTCGCCCTGGGCGTCCAGGACGACGACCTGGCGGTCGCGGAAGCGGAGCTGGCGGAGCACGTACGTCTTCTCCAGCGCGGACTTGCCGTTGCCGGACTCGCCGAGCACCAGCCAGTGCGGGGCGGGCAGCTGCTGTCCGTACAGCTGGAAGGGGTCGTAGATGTAGCCCTTGCCGGAGTACACCTCGCGGCCGATGATCACTCCGGAGTCGCCGAGGCCGGGGGCCGCGGTGGGCAGGTAGACGGCCTGGGCCTGTCCGGTCGACGTACGGACGGGCAGCCTGGTCGTCTCCACCTTCCCGAAGAGGAAGGCGGTGAAGGCGTCCGACAGCGCGGACAGCGGATCTCGCATGGCGTGACCGACCTCCCTCTCGTTTCTCTCGGTTGTTTGCGGTCAGCGACGGATGCCGGTGGCGAACGGCAGGGTGTTCACGAAGGCGCGGTGGTGCTCGCGGTCGCACCACTCCAGTTTCAGATACGACTTTCCGGCCGAGGCGCGGATCGTTCGCTTGTCGCGGGCCAGGGATTCGGGTGAACGCGAGGACACCGTGATGTACCCCACCAGGTTCACTCCGGCCGCGCCGCTCGCGAGATCTTCACCCCGCTGGTCGAGCCGGCCGTGCGCGGCGATGTCGCGTGGGTCGACGGTGCGGTTCATCTTGGCCTGACGGCTGGCTTCCGCCTCGTCGTTGGTCTTCTCGGTGAGCATCCGCTCGATGGCGACCTCGGTGGGTTCGAGGTCCATGCAGACCGCGACCGTACGGATCACATCGGGCGTGTGGACGAGCAGCGGGGCCAGGAAGTTGACGCCGACGGGCGTCATCGGCCACTCCTTCACCCAGGCCGTGGAATGGCACCAGGGCGCGCGGGTGGCCGACTCGCGGGTCTTGGCCTGGAGGAATGTCGGCTCGACCGCGTCCAGTTCGGCGGGCCAGGCGTTGCGCTTGGTCATGGCCTGGATGTGGTCGATGGGGTGGTCGGGGTCGTACATCGAATGCACGAGGGAGGCGAGCCGGCTCTGGCCGAGCGGCTGGCGCACCCGGATGTCGGCCTCGGCGAGGCGGGCGCAGATGTCGGTGAGTTCGCGCGCCATGACGACGGCGAGACCCGCGTCCCGGTCCAGTTTGCGGCCGGCCTGGGGGCGGGCGGCGCGGGCCATGGCATTGGCCTCGGCGGCCAGCTCACGGGTGTAGTGCATGCAGGCGACGAGGTAGGCGCGGTGCTGCTCGCTGGAGGTGGAGACCATGGACTGCAGTTGGTCGTACGACTCCTGCAGCCAGCCCGGGGACGCCTTGTCACCGCGCTGGGCGACGTCCTTGGCGTGGGCGTCGGGGTCGGCGGGGAGGGTGCGGGCAAGCATCTGAATGCGGGTCACGAAGCCGTCGCCGTTGGCGACATGCTTCAGCAGCGTGCCGAACCGGTCGACGAGCGCTTCCTGGTCCTCGCTGTCGCGCAGCCCGACGCCGGGGCCCTCGATCTCGATCGCGGCGGTCACGGTGCGGCGGTCGGCGTGCAGGAGCACGGCGATCTCGTCCGGTCCGAAGGGGGCGGCGAGCCAGCTGATCCGGCCGATGCCGGGGGGCGGTCCGATCTCGACCTCGCGCCCGTCGGCGCCGACGCCCGCCTCCATGGCGGCGGAGCGGTAGGTCGTACCGCGGCGCAGGCTGCGCTTGTAGCTGCGGTTGATCTCGAACCATTTGTAGAAGGTGCGGTGCTTGTACGGGAGGTACACGATCGCGAGGGCGAGGAGCGGGAAGCCCGCGAGCAGCACGATCCGCGGGGCCAGGTAGGGGACGGCCAGTCCGCTCACCATGCCGAGGAACGCGCCGACGATGATCAGTGCGATCTCGCCGGTCTCGCGGTTCTTGCCGACGATCGCGTTCGGCCGGGCCCGGCCGATGAGATACGTACGGCGGGGCGCGATCGTGTGGGACTGAGTCGTCAACGCCCTCCACCTCCCGTGCTGTTGTTACCTGAACTGCCTGATCCGCCACCTCGGGGGGAGCGGCTGCCGTGGGGGGTGCCGGAGGTCGGTCCCGATCCGCTGCGGGGCGGAGGTGCGGCGGAGGGGACAGACCCGCCGCCGGCTCCGCTCCCGCCGCCGGAGTTGCGGGAGCTGTGCGCGGCGACACCACCGCTGACCGCGTTGGCGGGCCGGGCCCCGCCACTGCCGCTGTCGCCGCTGTTCTGGCCGCTGCGGCTGCTGTGGGTCTTGATGCCCTGGGAGACGAGAGCGGCAGGGGAGCTGATCATCGCGGCGGCCTGGGAGCCGTCGGTGGCCTGCTTGCGGTTGGTGCGGGCGCCCTGGATCTCGTCGCCGAAGCCGGGGACGAACCGGTAGATCATCGCGGAGGCGAAGATCGCGAGCAGGATGATGGCGAGACCGGACACGACGGCGGAGAACGCGTTCGGCCCGTCGTCCTCGGAGAGCGCGCCGGCCAGCCCGAGCACGACGACGATGACCGGTTTCACCATGATCACCGCGATCATGATGCCTGCCCAGCGGCGTACGTGTCCCCACATGTTCTTGTCGACGAGCCCCGCGTAGACGACGGTGCCCAGGAGGGCGCCGACGTAGAGGAGGGCGGCCCGGATGACGAGCTCCAGCCAGAGGATGCCCGCGGCGAGGATCGACACGAGCGAGACGACGATCAGCATGATCGGTCCGCCGCCGATGTCGGAGCCCTTCTTGAGCGCTTCGGCGAACGAGCCGAAGAAGACGTCCGTCTGTCCGCCCGAGGACGTGGCGATGACTTCGGTGACGCCGTCGGTGGCGGAGACGACCGTGTAGAGGATCAGCGGAGTGAACGCCGAGGCGAGGACCGTCAGCCACAGGAAGCCGATGGCCTCGGAGATCGCGGTGGTCAGCGGCACGCCGCGGATCGCCCGCTTGGCTACGGCGAGCAGCCACAGGACGAGCGTCAGGACGGTGGAGGCGGCGAAGACGATCGCGTACTGCTGGAGGAACTTGGTGTTCGTGAAGTCGACATTGGCGGTGCTCTTCACGGCCTCGCTGAGCTTGCCGACGATCCATGCGGCGGCGTCGGCGCAGCCGCGGGCGAGGGAGGAGAGGGGGTCCAGGGAGTTGTCCAGGCCGGAGCCGGGGTCGGTTTTGGGGGCGCCTGCGTCGCCTTTTTCGCAGTAGTCCTTGGCGGGGCCGCGGATCAGGTCGCATGCGTTGTTGCTTGCGCTGGGCTTCGGGCTTGGCGAGGGCTCAGCAAATGCGCGGCTGGCCAGCATGACGAGAGCGACCTGCAGGCTGGTTGCCGCCGCTGCGAGTGAAAGGGCTCGGCTGGGTCGTTTACCGGGCATACGTGAACCCTCCGAACTCTTCCACGGCATTGGCCATTTCCTCGGCGGGGGAAGCAGCCTGGTCACGGCCGACGGGGGTGGGGCCGTCCTTCTGCGTGAAGTCGGTGATCTTCCAGTCCCCGTCGATCCACGCCAGGTCGAAGGTGTTGGTGAACCAGCTCTCAGAGACGGGGTTCTTGGAACCTTCACCGGCCAGCCCGAACAGGGCTGAGTACCAAACGGCGACGCTTGCGGTGTCGCCGTTGAACTTCACAATCTTGGTGCCGGCCGGGTTGGAACGTGAGATGAAGGTCAGGCCGGAAGGTGCAGTGCCGTCAGCATTCAGCCCGATGCTGGTGAGAAAGTCCTGGCCGGAGTACACCTTGTCGAGGTCACCCTGGCGGGCAGCGGCGACCGCAGGGGCGTATACAGCGGTGACGATCGCGCGACGACTGCTCTTGTCGAACATGTCGGCTGAGCCGAGCGCTACGGAGTAGTTCGTGGCCGCGCTCTGCGCCCCCTGTTCGTCATGGGCGAACCCCGAAGGAATCGAACCGTTCTTCCCCGTCACCGGCTTCGTCCCCGTGGCCGCCGTGGACGACGAATCCGGCTTGCTCCCCCCGTTCCCCGAGCCGCCGCTGCCGTCTGGGCCTCCTCCGCCCATGTTCGCGAACGCGATAGCCGCGATCAGGAGGACGACCACGCCGACCACCGTGACGAGGGAGCGGGAGCTGCGGGCGGGGCGGCGGGGGGTGGTGTAGCCGTCGCCGTCCTCGCCGTCGGGGAGACGGGTACGGGTCTGGCGCGTACCGCCGATGGTGCTGTATCCATCGTCCGTACGACCTGAACCGCTGCCGTAGCCGTTCTCGTCGCCGAGACTCATGCCGCGTACGCCCCCTCAACCGTTTCCTGAACCGGGTAGTACGACGGTAGCCGTGCGGGTTCCCGCGCGGGCGCGGTGTGGTGACTCGACATCAGGGAAACGTAACCTCTGCCGGTGGGCACGACGGACGGATGGTGTGGGCGTGGGCGGGACTGCCCCTGACATGGGATGACAGCCGGTCAGACGGCCATCCCGTAGACGATGGTGAACAAGGTGCCCAGCGATCCGATGATGAACACACCGGTCAGACCGGCAACGATCAGCCCCTTGCCCTGCTCCGCGCTGAATGTGTCGCGCAGTGCCGTGGCGCCGATGCGCTGCTTTGCCGCACCCCAGACCGCGATGCCGAGGCAGAGCAGGATGGCAATGGCCATCACGACCTCGATCATTACGCGGGCCTCGTTGCCCAAGGTCCCGAACGGCCCCCAGTTCGGGGCGATTCCGCCGATGATGGTGGTGATGTCGCCCTTTTCAGCTGCCAGGATCATGTAAGTCACCGCCCCTGTTGGGTAGTTCATTGCCCCTGCCACACGACACGGGTCGCTCTCTATCTTCGCTGATGAAACTGCTCTCGTACGACGGCTTGACGTCTCTCTTTACCCGGATCTCGCACGTTTGACCGGTCCGACCCCCCTGACCTGCGGATCGAATCGGTGTATGACCGAATACGTATGGTTACTCTGTGTATCACGGAGGGTGACCCCGGGCAATGACTGTCATCCCGCCACCCTGGCCGAGACTCTTGGGCAGGGCTGGTCAGCGCAGTGGCTGGTCAGAGCAGGGGGTGGCGTGGGACGGGTGGCCGGGGTGGTGTCGTCCAGGTCGGCGGTGGCCGGAAATCGCACCAGGTGCCGTCGAAGGGAAACGTTCCGGCCTCGGCGAGCCGTGCGACTGAGGTGCCCTCGCGTCGGATGGCTGACGCTTCGTCGGCCGACCAGTAGGCCGGGTCACCGGTCTTCTCGGCGAAGGACTGCTCGTCCTTCCACTGCCAGCTCCGGTCCGGGGCCACATTGATGTCGAGTTCGTAGTCGGTGATGTCGATGTCGTCGCCGTGGTGGACCCGGCGCTCCAGATTTACGTACCAGCCACGGAACTTCTGTCTGCGGCCGAAGAGCCAGAGCACCGAGTGTGCGGCACCGGTCGGCTGATAGAAGAGCGCGCTGCCCATCGGCCACCGGTCGGCGACCAAGGGGTACCCGTCGGCCGGGCGGTCGTGCGGGGCGATGTCCCGCAGGTGCGCCCCGCGCGGAAGCTTCGTACGCCACATCGGTGTGCCGGTCTCCATCCACACCAGCTGGCCCGCCTCGGTGCGCTCGACGAGGCGTACGGGCACCGAGGCGCTCAGGTGTCCGCCGATGAAGAAGTTCCAGCGGAGTATCCGGCCCGGGGCGTCGTTCATCCGTTGATCATGCCCGCGGCGGGGTGCGCGGACACGTGGCAGGACAGGTCGAGGGCGATGGTGGCGGTGATGACTGCCGCGTTGGCCGTGGGCTGCTCGCCGTCCGCGTCCGGAGTGCAGGCCCAGTAGACCTGCGTCGCCCGCAGGATCAGCGAGGACAAGATCTCCCGCGACGCACAACGGTGCCTGAGACGAGCTGTCTGCCGCCAGCTGTTCAAGATCCTCGAACGCTCAGACCGAACCACGGTGATCTCCTCCGAACAGCTTGACGCGATATAGCAGCCTCGGGGGCGCCGGGTCTCCGTCAGGCTGGTGCCGATGTGCCCTGGTCGTCGTCGAGTTCGGCGAAGTGGTCGAATTCGCCGGCGAGGACGCCCTTGGTGAAGGCGTCCCATTTCGCCCGGGTGGTCGTGACGATGTTGGTGGGGTCGCCGGTCTCGCGGAGGCGGACGAGTTCGTCCGGGCCGAAGGCGATCTCGATCCAGGGGCCGGGGCCCTCCTCGCCCTCGGGGGCGGCGCGGGTCCAGGTGAGGTCGGCGGGGATGTCAGTCACGGGCGCGGCTCTCCTTGAGAGTGCGTACGAGGGCTGCCCAGGCGGCGGGCGTGGTGCGGAGTATCGCTCCGGTGGGGTCGCCGCTCTCGGTGAGTTCTATTCCTCCGGTCCGGGCCGCGGCTACGTGTACGCAGGCTTCGCCCTGGGCGCAGTAGGACGACTTCTGCCAGGTGCGTTCGGACATCGTGGTTCCTTTCACAGGCACTGGGCGACCTTGTGGATGAGTTCCCGGGACCGCCCGATGTCCAGGGCCGCGTCGTCGAGTCGTTCGAGCAGCAGGCGGTACTGGGCCAACTGGGCTTCCGCGTCGATGAACACAGGCCCGTGCGACTGGTCGAGCTGCGCCGTATCGAGTGCGGGCACCGGTCCGCGTACGTAGTACACGGACTGACCCGAGCCCGGATAGTACGTGGCCTCGAAGGGGATCACGCGGATGGTGGCGTGGGGTAGCTCGCTCATTTTGAGCAGGTGCTGGAGCTGCCCCCGGGCGATATTCGGACCGCCGAACATCATGCGCAGAGCGGCCTCGTGAATGACGGCCTGGTAGGGGACGGGGTCGGTCCGGTAGAGCACTTCCTGCCGCTTGATGCGGTAGGAGACGCGGTGCTCGATCTCCGGTGGAGACAATTCGGGAACGGCCTGCCGGTAGATCTCCCGGGCGTGATCCACGGTCTGGAGCAGGCCGGGGATGTGGATGCTGTGCGCCGCATGCAGGCCTGTGCCGTGGTGTTCGATCTCGGCCAGATCGAGCAGCTTGGGCGGCAGGATTTCCCGGTACTCCTCCCACCAGCCACGCCTGCGGTCACTTGTCATGGCGACCAGTGCGTCGATCAGTGCTTGATCGGTGCAGGAGTACGTGTGGGCCGCGACCCGTACGCGGTCGGCGCTCACGCCGAAGCGCGCCACCTCTATGTTGCTGAGCTGCCCCGAGCTCGTACCCAGGAGGTCGGCTGCCTGAGTGGTGGTCATCCCTGCACGCTCCCGCAGCTTGCGCAGCTCGGCGCCGAGCCGTGCGCGACGTGCGGTAGAGGCGGCCCTGCCTGCCATTTCGAACTCTCCCCTGAAGACAGCTGAGTTGGACTGTCACTCACACGAGTGGTTCATCTCAAGGATTCCGTTCAACTGCTGCAAGCAATCCTTGCAGCAGCCTAATCTCTGACTCAGGCCACCCGCCCGGAAGTACCCCGCTCGACGGAGCGGCCTCGTCACCGGGTAACCGGAAACCCATGATTCAACTTCCCTCCGTGAACGGAGACTTCCATGGTCAGTGCCACGGTATCCCCGCCCTGGACGTACACCCTCCAACTCCCGCAGGATCCCCGCGCCCCCGGCGTGGCCCGTGCAACCCTCCGCACCATCCTGCGCGTGCACGGCATGCGCGAACTCATCGAGACCGCTGAACTGCTGGCGAGCGAGCTGGTCACCAACGCCTACCTGCATTCCTCGGGGGCGTACTCCCTGCGCCTGCGCGACGCCGGGCGCAGTCGTATCCGGCTGAGTGTCTGGGACACCAACCCGCACATCCCCGCCCCGTTCCGATGGAGCGCCGAGGCCCCGGCGGAGCTCGCCGAACGTGGGCGGGGGCTCTATCTCGTCACCCTCTACGCGGAGAGCTGGGGCGCGTACCCCATGCGCGGCGGGCTGCCGGGGCAGGGCGGGAAGCTGCTCTGGGTGGAGTGCGCGGCCAAAGGGGAGGACGAGGGGGAGTGCGGGCCGGGCGACAGATGCACGGGACGGGCATAGCCTCGTTGCATGGTGCGGAGCGAGGCGAAGGACGTGGCCGGGTATCTGGCCGAGGTGCCCGAGGCGCGCAGGGACGCCCTGGCGAGGCTGCGGGAGTTGTGCCGGGCGGAGCTGGCCGGGTTCGACGAGGTCATGGCGTACGGGATGCCCGCGTACGAGCGGGACGGCACCGCGGAGATCGCGTTCGCCTCGCAGAAGCAGTACATCTCCTTCTACCTGATGCGCAGCGATGTGCGCGAGGCCTTCGCGGAGCGGCTGGCCGGGCAGGACATGGGGAAGGGCTGCCTGCGCTTCCGTAAGACGGAGGCGATCGACTACGACCTGGTGCGGGATCTGCTCCGGGCGACGGGGGCAGAGTCGGGCACGGTCTGCTGAGCGGGTGCGCCATCACGCCCCCATGAGTACCTCTACATCCTGAAGCGTAAGAACCTCACGCCCAAGCAGTACGACGCGCTCGTCGAACCGTTCGTTGGCCTCGGCGTGGAGATCCCGCCCCACCCGAGCCGGGAATCCGGCGCCTGAGCACCGCGGGGCCGGAGGGGATACCGACGACGCGCGATCCGCGAGGTGACGGAATGTGCGTCGCGGTCAACGGACCGTTGGCCGACGCGAGTTGGGCGACACTCTCGCCGCGGCTCGTGTGGTCAGGGTAAATCGGTTGCTCGCAGGCGGACTGGTGACGATCATCATCACCGATGACTGGTTAACTTTCTTCTGTGAGGGGTCTGCGGTGACGATCGTGACGAGGGCTGACGGATTCGATCCGGCTGGCCTGGAGGAGGCCGTCTCCGCAGTGGCGCAGGGGAGGGGGTTCTCCGGCACGGTCCGTGTCACGCGTCACGGGGAGCCGGTATTCACCCGCGCGTTCGGGATGGCGTCACGGCGGTGGTCCATACCGAACACGTGCGACACGCGATTCCGGGTGGCGTCGGTGTCCAAGATGTTCACAGCGGTGGCCGTCCTGCAGCTCGTCGAGCGGAAGCAGGTCCGCCTCGACGACGCGCTGGTGGGCTTCGTGAAAGAGCACATGCCCCAGCTCGATCCGCGTGTCACGGTCCACCACGCCCTGACGATGACGGCGGGCATCGGCGACTGGTTCGAGGAGGGCAGCGCCGACTGGGAGGCCGAATGGGCCGCCCTGACCTCCTCCCACCCGCTCTACCTGCTGCGGAGCAACAAGGACTACCTGTCACTGTTCGCCGGCAAGCAGCCCCACTTCCTTCCTGGGGAGCGCCATCTGTACAACGGCGCCGGCTACATCCTGCTCGGCCTGCTCATCGAATCGGTGACCGGCCGCTCGTTCGAGGAGGTCATCGCCGACGATGTATTCGCCCGTGCCGGAATGAGCGCGGCAGGATTCCCGGCCCTGGACGACCTGGGGCCGGACATCGCCGAGGGATACCTCACCACCGCCGGCAGCCCCACCCCGTACCGGACCAATCACTACGCGACCACCCCCGGGGCCGCCGCCGACGGAGGGGCTACCTGTAGCGCCGCCGATCTGACGGCCTTCGCCCACGCACTGCGCCGCGGGCTGCTGCTGAACGAGGAGACCACACGCCTGGCGCTGACCCCGCAGGTCGACGAGCGTGAGGAGAAGGTCCGCGGCTACCGGTGGATGTACGGCTTCGGCCTCACCCACATCCTCGACGATGAAGGAACCATCGTCCGCTGGGGCCACACGGGCGAGGAGGACGGGGCCAGTGCCCGCCTCTATCACTACCCGCAGCAGGGCCTGGACGTCGCCGTCCTCGGCAACATCAGCTGGTGCGCCGGCGACATGGGGTGGGCCATCCACGACGCCCTCGTCGGCAACTGAACAGCCGCGTCCCGCGACGGCGCTGAGCTGATGCAAGGTCTCGCGGCTCGCTGCATACGCCGACGCTCTGACCTGGCAGGCCGCCTGCCTGGACACCGACGCCGAGGTTCACCGGTTCCTCACCGAGAAGCTGTTCCCGCAGTGGGCGGACGTCGTCACCGTCGACGACTGGCTCGCCCTTTCCGGCAGCTGATCGCGCCGAGGCCATGGCGTGGCTGGAGCTGCGCGAGGGCGGCTGGGACCGCGGTGCCGCCGCCTTCGCCGTATTGGGCGCGGCCGACGGCGCCCTGCTGGGCGCCGTTCGTCTGAGCTGGGTCGACCGCGCGGACGGCCTCGCGTTGATCGGCTACTGGACACTCCCGGCCGCTCGGGGACGGAGCGTGGCCACCAGAGCGACCAGAGCGGTGACCAGTTGGGCCTTCGAGACGGCCGATGCCCGCCGGATCGAGATCGCCCACGCCACCGGCAACGAGGCCTCCTGCCGGGTGGCCCACCGCTGCGGCTACCTTCCCGAGGGCACACTGCGCGACTCCCACCGCTACGGCGACGGGGCGTGCCACGACGAGCACCTGCACGCCCGCCTGGCCGCCGACCCGGAACCGGCCGACATCGCGGCCTGACCGCCGCGCAGGTCCAGGATTCAGATCGTCCACTCGGGCGCGGTGAGCGTGCGAGTCATGGCGTCCAGCCGGACCGCGGACGAGAGGAAACGGGCTCCCGGCTGAAGAACGCCACGTCGTTGCCGAAGGCGGCCACGAGGTGGCCGTCGGAAACGGCGAGTGCCGAGCAGCGGTTGGCCAACCGGATCACCGTGGGCGCCGCCGTGGGATTCTGGAGGTTCCAGATCCGTACGGTGTTGTCGTGCGAGCCGGTCACGGCGACGGGGCGTCCGTCGACTTCGGTACAGAGCATGGCGTTCACCCAGTTGGTGTGGCCGACGAGGGGACGGCCGAAGGCGGACTGGGTGTTCAGGTCCCACATGCGCAGCGTCTTGTCATGGGAACTCGTGACGGCGACGGGCCGGCCGTCGATCTCGATGCATTCCACGGCCGTCACCCGGCCGAGGTGGCCGATGAGCGGTCGGCCGATGGGTTCGCCGGTGTCCATGTCCCAGAGGCGCACGCTGTTGTCGGTGTAACTGATGAGGGCGACGGACCGTCCGTCGAGTCGGATGCAGGCCGCTGCTTCACTCGAACCCTTGCGTCCGTTGAGGGTGCGGCCGACGGGGCGGCGGGTCTCCAGGTCCCACAACTGTGTTGCTCCGTCGTCGTAGCCAATGAGGGCGAGGGGCCGTCCGTCGAGTCGGGTCCAGGCCAGCGTCGTCACCCGACGGATCGTGTCGATCAGGAGCCGGCCGGTCGGCAGGCGGGCTTGCAGGTCCCAGACCCGTACTTTGAAGCGGAGGTCGGGTCGGTCGTCGAGGCTGAGGATGACGGGTCGGCCGTCGACGGTGGAGGTGACGGCGGCCACCTCCGACGGGCCAGTCATCCCCATGCTGAACTGATCGATGGCCTTGTGGGTTTGCAGGCTCCATACCCGTGCGCTGTCGCTGGAGGAGGTGGTGACGGCGACAGGTTCGCCGTCGAGTCGGCCGCAGGTCACTCCCGTCACCTTGTCGGTGTGTCCTGCGGAGGGCCGGCCGATGGGGCTGTCGGTGTTCAGATCCCACACGCGAACCGTGTAGTCGCGCGAGCCGGTCACGGCGACGGGCCGGCCGTCGAGGTAGATGCAGGCCACCGCACTCACCCCACTGGTATGGCCCGTGAGGTCGCCGATGACGCGTCGCGTGCCCGGATTCCACAGCGACAGCTCCCCGTTGCGGGAGGTTGCGACGCCGATGGGTTGTCCGTCGAGGTGGATGCAGGCCAGCCCAGTCGGTGCGCCGGTGTAGGTGGGGAAGGGCGGGCCGATGGGTCGGCCGGTGGTGAGGTCCACCACTTGCACGGAAACAGGGGTGCCGGCGATGACGACGGGTCGGCCGTCGATCTCGGTGCAGGCCGCGGTCTTCACCGGACCGTCCTCGGACATCAAGGGGTCGCCGACGGGCCGGCCGGTGCTCAGGTCCCACACCCGCACCAGGTGCTTCCTGTCCGTGTCCCGGTAGCTGGCGATGGCATAGGGTCGGCCGTCGGTTCCCGCGCAGAGCACCGCTTGGAACCAGGCGGTGTGGTGGGTGAGGGGCGGGCCGACAGGTTGGCGGGTGCGTAGGTCCCACATCTGTACCGTGGGGTCGTGGTACGAAGCGGTGACGACGACGGGCTGACTGTCGAACTCGGCGCAGATGAGCCCATCCACAGGACTGTTGGGCCCGGTGAAGGGTTCGCCGACGGGTTGACCGGTGTCGAGCTCCCAGATGCGCGCAGGTGAGTCGTAGGAGCTGGTGACGGCGACGGGCCGGCCGTCGACCTGAGTGCAGGCCACTGCGGTCACCGGGGTCTCGTGCCCGGTGAGGGGTTCGCCGATGGGCCGGCCGGTGTTGAGGTCCCAGATCCGCACGGCGTGGTCGTGGGAGCCGGTGACGGCGACGGGTCGGCCGTCGATCACGGTGCAGGCCACCGCTGACACCTCGCGGGTATGCCCGGTGAGAATGTTGTGCATGGCCGGGGAGACACCGCTGCCGGTCGCGTGGACGGGCTTCCAGGCGCCGGCCGGCATCCGGTCGGCGAGCGCCCGCCGTGTCGCACCAGCCCCGTACCGTGCCGCGTCGAGCGCGAGAACTGACCGCCGCTCGTCGGGCGTCAGCGGGCGGTGGGTACCGATCGACGCCCGGTAGACGGCACCGTGAAGCCGGCCCTCGGCGGTGGTCAGCAGACGCAGATGCGGGGCGAGTGCGTCGCACTCCGCGTGGACCAAGTAGTCGGAGTCCTGGACCAGTTCGTCGAGTACGCCCCCGAGTGCGGCGTGCGTGGCGAGGTGGCGGCGGAGGTAGGGATGGGCGCGCGACCAGTCGGGGGCGGCGTCGGCACCGTGCGGGACCGTCGCGGACAGCGCCGAGGTGAGGGCGGCGTGCACGGCCTGCGCGTCCTGGTCCGTACGGAGGTACTCGGCCATCGCCTCGTGGTACAGCCGGTACACGGAGCGGCCGTCCTCGATCGCCTCGACGATGTACGAACCGGCGGTGGAGCGCAGCTGCCACAGGTGCTCGTTGGTGTAGCCGTGGCCGGAGACCGCCGAGGCGGCCGGGGCCCAGATGTCCTCCCACGGCAGGCCCTGGCCCTGGGCGAAGGCGAGCGGGCGCAGCAGGTCCATGACCTCGGGGGCCCGGTCGCCGAGGCGTCGGGTGAGGTCGTTGTGGATGGCTTCGCCGGGCATCCGGGGCAGTGAGGCGATCCAGTCGGGGGCATCGGGGTCGGGGAGTTCCGGTGTGGCGGCGAGGGTGCCTGCGGTGATGCGGGCAACGAGGAAGGACCGGCCCGCCGCCCGGGCCACCTGGCGTGCGACGGCTGTGAGCACGGTGGCGCCGCAGGACAGATAGGGGGAGTGGATGTGTGCGCCGAGGAGGTTGCGGATCGTGTAGGCGTGGACGGCCTCGGGGTCGGCGTACCTCTCGGAGTCGAGGTCGATGCGCTCGGCGTTGCCCAGCTTGAGCCGTTCGAGCAGGTGGGGGCGGGTTCCCAGGAGCAGCCGCAGGTGTGGGGTGCCCGGGTCGATCAGGGGACGCAGGATGTTGCGGCAGAGGCTCTCGGGGGTGACGGCCTCATCGAGTGCGTCGATCAGAATCGTCAGCGGTCGCCGGTCGGATGGACCCGGTCCGGCCGCCAGTCGGTCGACCAGTTCGGAGACGGTGTCGGCCGTGACGCGCGCGGCGGCGGCGATGCCGTGCAGGACCTGCTGGTCGGTGAGGCTCTGTGCGTAGATCGCGGCGTCGAGAGAGCGTGGCGGCGGGAGGCGGACCGAGGCGAGCCCCATGCTGTCCAGCGGGACGGTGCGGCTCTGCTCGGGATCGCTGACGGCGGCCAGGAGGCCGAGTACCGCCGTCTTGCCGGAACCAGGGCCTCCGGTGACGGCGAGCGCGGGTTGTGAGGGAGGCGGATCGATCAGCCAGCGGGAGATGTCCGCGAGGGCGTCATGGCGGCCGGAGAACCACCAGCCGGCCCTGGCGCGATCCGAATGCCCCTTGACGCGGGTCAGGAAACGGCTCAGGTATTCGACGACGCGGCGGTCGGCCTGGCGTTCCCATTCGAGTGTCTGCTGCAGGGCCACGTCGAAGTGGCTGAGCCGGGCGCGTTGATGCCCGTTGGGCAGAAACGGCGGGATCGCGCCGGTCAGGAGATGATCTCCAGGCCGATCGTCTGGTGCCCGGGGCGCTTGGGGTCGTTCTTCATCGCACTGACGACGGCGTCGAGCGCAAGGGTGTCGGGGGTGTAACCGGCCGTGGCCAGGCTCCGTACGGCCTCGCCGAGGAGCTCGGGGAAGGCGCCGGTCTCGGCGAGCTCGCCCGGCTGTGCGGAGGTGAGAACTGCCAGCCCGGCTTCTTCGTCGCCGTTCCATCGGCCCTTCAGCCGGGCCATGGCGGAGAGCAGCTCGTTGCCGCCCTGGCCGGAGAAGCAGGTGTCCAGCATCAGCAGGAGCCTCCGCACCCGGGTGCCCCGGAGGATCTTGCGGGCCAGGGTGAGTGTGGGCAGGGCGTCGTCGATGTCGTCGGGGTCGGTGTCCGAGGTGAGGAGTACGTGCTCGCCGTCATCGAGCACCTCGCCGTGGCCCGCGATGTAGACGGCGAGGAGGTCGTCGGGGCGTCGGTCGGGCGACTTGCTGAAGTTGCGCAGTTCGGTCAGGAGTTGGGCCTCGGTGGGGTTCAGGCCCAGGTCGGACACATGCTCGTAGCCGAGGTGTGTGGTGAACAGATCGATGACCCGGCGGCGGGCGTCCGCGAGACCGGGGCGGTCCCACTCCAGATGGGCGGGGGCCTTGGGGTAGGCGGTGACCGCTGTCGCGATGAGATAGCGGCGCGGAGGCGGTGGGGGCGTGGGGGCTGTTTCAGTCACGCCGCAGGCCTTCTGCCACCGCCGAACCGGTGTCGGCCGCTGTCAGGTACGCGGTCGCCTCGTGGGCATGGGAGCTGTTGTGCACGACCTTGCCTTCGAGGGACGGCCCGAAGAGCAGCGACAGGTCCTTGACCGCGGCGACGACATCGCCTTCGTCGACGACGTTGGTCCAGCGCGGGGCGGGGCCGGGTCCGGGGTCGGGATGGCCCGCCCGGTCGCCGGGGCGGGAGCTGCCGGGCCAGTCGCCGGGACGGGGCAGGAGCCGGTCGAAGACCATCCGCATGCCGAGCGGCGAACCGAGTGTGACCAGCGTCTTTACGGGATGCCCCGGCATCGCGCACAGGGCCTCGTATGCGATGACGGAGCCGAGCGAATGGCCGATCAGTACGTGAGTGTCGGGACCGATCTGCTCCTGGACCCGCTCACGGGCGGCGGTGCGCAGGTCGTCGTCGAGGAGGTAGCGGCGTACCTGCTTCAGATCGAAGACCAGCGCCCGCAACGAGACATCGGCGAAGAACCGGGAGCGTTGCAGGGCCCGTAACGCCGTCTGCGCGGCTCGGGGGGAACGGGCGAGGGTTGTGGAGCCGGTGGCCGGGGGTACGGCGGGGTCGATGTCGGCTGCGTGTTGCCACCAGGCGAGGAGCAGGTCGAGTTCGAAGCCGTCCGCGACGTCGGACGCGGTGAACATGGGGTCGCCCACGGCCAGGGTGCGGCCCGGTGGCCGGAACAGATCCCCGTAGAACGCCATTGTGAAGTCGCTGCAAGGGACGGCTTGTCGGCCGGCATGCCGGAGCCCGTCGGAAAGGGCCGGAAACCAATCGCTGCGCAACATTTCGCTGCCCATGAGCTGCTTGCCCACGCCGTGCACGCCCACGACTCGCGTCACTCCGTGCCCCGTTCCCCGTGTTGCGTGTGTGTCACGCGTTTGTCTGCCAACTCACTCTAGGAGTCCATGACATGGGGTGACCACACCGTCGGCGGGATCCGGCCGACGGGCTCGTGCGCGGCATGGTGGTAGCCCGTTCGGGTGAAATGCGGGGCCTGGTGCGCGGGGCCTGCGGGGGCCTGACGCCTTGAGGCGCGTGTGGGCGCGGCGTGTCGCCCGCACCGGATTTGGCACAGTGCCGCTCCACGATCAAGGACGGAGCGGGGTGGCCGGAGTGGCAGTGGTGGGACAGCCGGGGGGCCGGCAGCGGCTGAGCGATCTGGCGGGTGCGGCGGGAGGCGGCGGCAGGGACGTACTGAAGCACAGCGACGGTGTCTGGCTACGGGCCGCCGGTGGTGCGGAAGGGATGTGTGCGCACCTCGGCCCGGTGAAGTCGGAACTGGAGACGGCGCACGAGGGCCTGCTCGCGGGGACCGGAGGTCTGACCGCGTTGGCGGAGCTGGGATCGGTCCGGGAGTCGTGGGTACGACGGTTCGAGGTCGCGCGGGGGGAGTGCGGGGCGCTGGCCGGGAAGCTGAGGGCCGTCGCCCGGGCCCAGGGCGAGACGGACGAGACAGTAAAGGCGTCGTTCGCTTCGGTGGCGTCGTCGGGTCGGGGTGAGGTGCGATGACCCTCACCTGGGCGCAGTTACGCGACCTGAAGTGCGGCGAACTGGAGGGTGCGGCCGACGGGTGGGGCAGGGCGAGCAACCGTGCCGACGCGGGCCGGGACCGCATCGAGACGCAACTCCTGACCGGATTGCGCGGTACGCAGCGGGGTGCGGCGGCGGAGGCGGCGGTCGGTCGGCTGCAGCAGATGAGCCGGAACCTGCAGTACGTCTACACGGAGTGCGGATTGCTCCGTACGACGCTGAACAGCCTGGCCCATGAGCTGCGCACCCAGCAACGGGCGTTGCGGGAGGCGCTGGACGATGCGGAGTCCCTGAAGTTCACCGTGCACGCGGATGGTTCGGTGACGTATCCGGCGGCGGGCGATGGCCTGATCGACGGAAAGCCGCTGCCGGGCGGGACGGCGTCGGTGAGTGAGGCGCCCGGCCTCCTGTCGCCCTCGGGTCTGGTCGCGCCCAACCCGAACGTGGCGAAGGCGCAGGACATCGCGGACCGGGTGGCGAAGGCCGTCCGGACGGCGGCCGAGATCGACTGGCGGTACGCCCGCATCCTGCGCGAGTTGAGGGCCGAGGAGGGCCTGAAGATCCCCGACGCCACGTGGACCGACGCGGCGGGCGACGCGGCCGCGGTACGGGACGCGGCGCGCGGCTACCTGAAAGACGGCATCCCCCGCGACGCCTCACCGGCCGAGCGGAAGGCCTGGTGGACCGGCCTGACGGACGAACAGCGCGAGGAGTACCTGGCGGTGTACCCGGACCAGATCGGCAACTTGGACGGCATTCCGGCTGTGGTGAGGGACGCGGCGAACCGGGACAACCTGCAGCTGCTGATGGGAAAGCTGGAGGGGCGGGACGACGCGAAGTCGGAGACGCAGTTGGCGGGGTTGCGGGAGATCGACCGGCAGTTGCGGGAGGGGCACAAACCTGGGGGGCCGCCGATGTACTTGCTCGGGATCGGTGACGAGGGGAACGGGCGAGCGATCGTTTCGTTTGGCAACCCCGACACTGCGAGGAATGTTTCGGCGTATGTCCCGGGACTGAATACGTCCTTGGATGAAGGATTTGCGAAGGATGATCTCAAGCGCGCCCGCGACACTGCGATCGGTACTCGCATTCACGACTCTTCGAGTGCGGCGATCGTGTGGCTTGGCTACGACGCGCCACAGTCCCCTGACGGTATGGGGAGCCTGGATGTGATGGGTGATGAAAGGGCGGAGAAGGGTGGACGTGCTTTCAATGGATTCATGAGCGGTCTGTCGGTCACCAACGAGAATAAGGACCCGCACCTGACCGCAATTGGTCATTCGTACGGTTCGCGCACTGTGGGCGCTGCCGCGCAGCAAGGCGGTGGGATCCCAGGGGTTGACGACATCGTTCTCGTTGGCAGCCCAGGGGTAGGAGTCAATCGCGCGGAAGACCTCGGGGTTGGGAAGGATCACGTCTTTGTCGGAGCCGCCGAACACGACGTGGTGACCAAACTTCCGTCCAAGCAGCAGAGTGCCGCCGGTGTTGTGGGACTCATTGCTGCTGGGCCAGCAGCTGCTTACGTGGCGGGAGACATTGCCGATCAAGGGGACGATGACCTCTGGTTCGGCAAGGACCCAGCGAGTGAATCATTCGGCGCGAGACGCTTTCAAGTGGATGAAGGGCCCAGGCTGATCAGCGGTGAAGGGGTCTCTCTCGATGCGCACTCCCATTATTTCGATCCGAGGAGAGACTCTGTATCGGCAAACAATATTGCCTTGGTAGCGGCGGGACGTTCCAACGAACTGAAGGCGGAGGAGTACCGGTGAGGCGCCAGTTCTGGATTGTGGTGATGGCGCTGCTCCTGTTTGTTCCGCTGTCTGCGTGTGCTAGCGGTGGCATCCGTTCGAATGGCGGGAAGACTGACATGAATATGCAGGAGGCGGCGGAACGTGCTGACGGAATCCTCGACGCGCTATTGAAGGAGATTCATCCGCAGGTGCAGTGGACGCACGGCCCGACCACCACGGGTAGTTGTGATGTGACTCGACGGCGCACGGTAATGACCATTGTGTCGGCGGAGCGCCGAGGTAGCTTCCTGGGCGTGGTCGATCGCTTCTGGCGGAAGAGCGGCTACAGGATCAAGGCGATCAACAATGACGCGGATGTGCCGGCAATTTTTGCGCAGACGCGGGACGGGTTCGGCGTCAGTTTGATCATCGGGGGCGAAGGTCAGGCTTTCTTCGAGGTCGACAGCCCATGCGTACAGGAATCTGAGGTCGCGGATCCGATCGCCAAACCCAACGGGCCGAGCTACGCAGACGCCGAGATCATCCCCCGCCCCAACGTCCGCTCCGACTTCTGGTCCGCCGGAGCTCCCTGACGTCACGTCATCACCCCCAATGACCCATATCAGGCCAGTCGGTGGGGGTAACGGACAGGCTGGCCACCTGGGACTTTGAGTCCTGCATTGGGCCCTGGGGCCCATGCCGCGCCCAGTGTTGGTGTGGTCGCATACAGAGACCGGGGGAACTGTCGCTGCGCCCACTCACAAAGCTGGGAGACCCGTCGTGTCTGGCATACGAGAATTAGCGGTACCGGGTGGCGCCGATATAGGCGCTGCCGCCGCCCATCCGGGCAGACAGTCGTTGTCGCGCCCTCTGCAAGCGGTGCTGATTCTCGTACGGCTGCTCTTCGTCGTCACCGTCGTGGGTGCGATCGACGCGCTGGTCGTGGCCTCGTCCGTCGATGCGGTGGACGGTCACCTTCTGGGCATGGTGCTGTACGCCGCACTGCCCGGCGTCACGGGATTCGTGCTGTCGCTGTACATGCGGACCGGCGGTGTCTGGATCTGGCGCGGGCTCCTCGCCGTACACGCCTGGCTCACCCTCGGCGCCCTGGCGACACTGAGCGAGGACACCGGCGGGCAGGGTGTGACGCAACTGGTGATGCCGATTGTCGTCGTCGTCCTGCTGTTCCGGGCCGGCTCGCGCGAATGGTTCGGGCTCAGTCCTGAACAGCGCGCCGAGCACCGGCCGTTCAGCATCACGCGGATGATCAAGTGGCGTCGGGACGCCGGTCAGACCGCGATGGAGTACCTGGGCATGATCCTCGTGGTCGTGGCCCTCATCGGTGGGCTCGTGGCGACGGGCATCGGGGGGCAGTTGACCGGGGAGATCCGTAACGCCATCTGCCAGCTGACCGGAAGTGCCTGTCCGGCACCCGATGTCGACGTGGTCGCCGGCGAGGGCACGGATACGGGTAACGGCGGCGGCACCTCGACCGGGGGCGGATCCGATTCCGCCGGCGGTGCGGGATCCGAGGGCGCGACCGTGACCGGGGGTACGGGGTCCGGAGGATCGGACACATCCGGCGGGTCCACGGCATCCGGAGGATCCGGCGCATCCGGCGGCTCGGGTTCCGGTGGCTCCGACACCTCCGGCGGCTCCGGTGGCACAGACAGCACCGGTGGCTCCGACACCTCCGGCGGTTCCGGCGGCTCGACCAACGGCGATTCTTCTTCGCAGGTCGACGCGGGTAGACAAAACTCGGACACCAACTCCTCGCGCCCCTCGGACGGCAACTTCCTCACCGGCGTCGTCGGCGACGACGGCCTGTGGGGCGACGTCAGCGGTGCCATCGACACGGTTGCCCACCCCGTCGACACCGCCAAGGGCATCGCCGACCAGTACGCCCAGGCCGCACGGGGCGCCGGCGACAAGTGGAGCAAGGGCGATCACGTAGCCGCCGCCTGGGACATGACCAAGGCAGCAGGCGGGGGCGGCGGCGCGGTCGCCGGGCTGCCCGGCTCCGGTAGTCGCGTGGAAGCGGCGGTACGGGACGCGGAGCGCGACTACCTCAACGACCGAATTCCGCACAACGCGACTGCGGCCCAACGCAAGGACTGGTGGAACGGGCTGACGCAGCAACAACGCGATCAGTACCTGGAGCTCTCCCCGGACAAGATCGGCAATCTGGACGGCATCCCGGCGGCGGACAGGGACGCGGCCAACCGGAAGAACCTCCCGGACCTGATTTCGAAGCTGGAGGGGAAGACCGACTCCAAGTCGAAGGACCAGCTGGCGGCGTTGAAGGAGATCGACCGGCAGCTGCAGGAGGGGAGCAAGCCGCCGATGTACCTGATCGGCATCAGCGACGAGGGCAACGGGAGGGCCATCGTCTCCTACGGCAACCCCGACACCTCGAAGAACGTGTCGGCCTATGTGCCGGGGCTGAACACTTCCCTCGACGAGGAATTCGCGAAGAACGATCTCAAGCGTGCTCGTGACACGGCGATCGGCGCCCAGGGTTACGACTCGTCCACCGCGTCGATCGTCTGGCTGGGATACGACGCACCGCAGACGCCGGACGGGCTGCACAGCCTGGCGGTCGCGGGCACCGGCCGCGCGGAGAAGGGCGGCGTGGCCTACAGCGACTTCATGGGTGGTATCGCGGCCACCAACCAGAACAAGGACCCGCACATCACGGCCATCGGGCACTCCTACGGTTCACGTACCGTGGGCGCCGCGACGCAGCGCGACGGTGGTATTCCGGGGGTGGACGACATCATCCTGGTCGGTAGTCCGGGGGTGGGCGTGGACCGCGCCGTGGACCTCGGTGTCGGCAGCGGGCATGTCTTCGTCGGTGCAGCGGCCAACGACCCGGTGACCAAGCTCCCGTCCAAGACACAGGCCGCCGTGGGTGCGTTGGGAATGATTCTGGGAGGCCCCGCCGGTGCATACTTCGCCGGAGACCTGGCCGACCCGGGAGATGACGACCTCTGGTTCGGCAAGGACCCGGCGAGCAAGGCCTTCGGAGCCCAGCGATTCCCGGTGGCCCCCGGCCAGCCCCTGATCAGCACCGGCGGTGTGAGCTTCGACGCGCACTCCAACTACTTCGATCCGGTACGGGACGCTATGTCGGCGGACAGCATCGCTCTGATCGTGTCGGGACACTCCGACAGGCTCAAGATGGAGGAACAGCGATGAAGCGAAGGTTCCAGATCGTTGCGGTGGCCCTGGCTTTCGGCTTCGCACTGTCCGGCTGCGGCAACGACAGCGGACAATCGAGCGGCAGCGAGAGCGCCGACACGACCAAGAGCACCAAGAGCTCCAAGGAGGGCGGCATGGACATGCAGGAGGCCGCCGAACGGTCCGACGGCATGCTCGACGCCGTACTGAAGGAGATCGACCCCGAGGTGCAGTGGGCGCACGGTCCGACGACGACGGGCAGCTGCGATGTGACGCGCAGGCGCACCGTGATGACCATCGTGTCGGCGGAGCGCCGGCAGAGCTTCCTGGACCAGGTCGAGAAGTTCTGGCGCAAGAGCGATTACCGCATCAAGGCGAAGAACAACGACAAGGAGTTCCCGGCGGTCTACGCACAGACAAAGGCCGGCTTCGGCATCAGTGTGAGTTTCCGCGGCAAGGGGCAGGCGTTCTTCGAAGCGGACAGCCCCTGCGTGAAGGAGTCGAAGGTCGCTGACTCCACCTCCAAGCCGAACGGGCCTGCCTATGAAGGGGTCTACCCCCTTCCGCGTCCCAATGTGCACTCCGACCACTGGTCCACCGGAGCGTCCTGATGGCCGGTCAGTGCTCCGGAGTGGCTGGTCAACGACCTTGATGACCCGGTTGATTCGTACACACCCGCGAAACCGCTCATGAACCCGGCCCCGATGGGGGATGGTTGAGGGGTGCGGAAATTCTGGGTGGTTGGTGGCGTCGGCGTCGGTATGGCCATGTGCTTCGTGGCGCTGCTCGTTGTCGGTACGTACTCCGCTGCTGCCGGACTCGTCAGTTCCGGCAGTAGCGGAGCCGTCGCGCTGGCGAAGGGGGCCGTGCCCGCGAAATTCCAGCCCCTGGTGCAGAAGTGGGGCAATCTCTGCCCCGCCATCAACCCGGCCCTGCTGGCCGCCCAGCTGTACCAGGAGAGCGGGTGGAACCCCCGGGCCGAGAGTCCCGCCGCCGCTCAGGGCATCGCCCAGTTCATCCCGGGCACCTGGGCCGGTCACGGGATCGACGGGGACAAGGACGGGGACCGGGACGTATGGGATCCGGCCGATGCGATTCCGTCCGCCGCCTCGTACGACTGCGAACTGGCCGGGTATGTGAAGAAGGTGCCGGGGGATCAGACGGACAACATGCTGGCCGCGTACAACGCCGGTGCGTACCGGGTGATCCGCTCGGGCGGGGTTCCGGACATCGCGGAGACGCAGAACTACGTCACCATCATCCGGTCCCTGGAGAAGAGCTTCGCCCGGCCCGTCGGACGGGTGCAGCCCTCGCAGCAGGCGGCCGGGGCGATCTACTTCGCGCAGAAGAAGCTCGGTACGAAGTACCTCTGGGGCGGCAACGGCACGGCCGAGCAGGGCGGGCGGTTCGACTGTTCGGGGCTGACCCAGGCCGCGTACCGCACCGTGGACATCGAGCTGCCCCGGGTGGCGAACGATCAGTACAACGCCGGGCCGCACCCCTCGCGGGACGAGCTGCTCCCGGGTGACCTGGTGTTCTTTTCGGACGATCTGAGCAACTCGCGGGCCATCCACCATGTGGGGCTGTACGTCGGGGGCGGGTACATGATCAACGCTCCCTATACCGGGGCCGTGATCCGGTTCGACAAGATCGACACACCCGACTACTTCGGCGCGACGCGTGTGACCAAGGACGGGGCCGCGGCCCTTCCGACCGCCCTCCCGGCGGCATGACGCCGGGACGGCGGTGGCCGGAACTCTCCGTGAAGCCTGGGCCCTGAGCTGCGACGATGAGTCACTCTTCGATAACGTCATGGTGATCATTCGGTGGAGAGTGGAACGTACGCACAGGGCACGTCGTTCCCTGGGTGGACCGGGCAGTGGTGCACTGACCATGCGGCGCTGACCGGGGAAGATCTCACGGACAGAGCCGCCACGCAGTGCTGATCCACGTATTACCGATTCACCGATCCACGCAGTGATCGAACCGACACGGGGGTTCGTCAAAGCGGTGCACATGGGTGGACCGCGGCAGCAGACAAGGCAAGGGGCCGCAGCAGATGGCTGGACTCGCACTGGATGGGTCGAACCCCGACGTCAGCCTGCTCTACGACATCAACGGACTCGCGAAGTCCGCTCCCACCTGGTTCGACCGGGTCATGGAGTTCGTCGGCGAGTACGGGATCATGCTCGGCATGGTCCTGGTGGTCCTGTGGTGCTGGTGGAGCGTGCGCCGGCGCGGCACGGCCGATGATTCGGTGACGGCGGTCGCCGGGATCGTCTGGGCGCCGCTCGCCGCCGGGATCGCGCTGCTCATCAACATCCCGATCCGCGGCTTCGTGGAGCGGCCGCGTCCGTTCCGGGATCACCAGGGGCTGGATGTCCTGGTGGACGGGAAGAACGACTTCTCCTTCGTGAGCGACCACGCCACGATGGCGATGGCTCTGGCCGTCGGGCTCTTCGTGGCCAACCGGAAGTTCGGCATCGCCGCGATCGCGCTCGCCCTGCTGGAAGGCTTCTGCCGGATCTACATGGGTGTCCACTACCCGACCGACGTCATCGGCGGATTCGCGCTCGGCACGGCAGCCGCTCTGCTGCTCGCCCCGCTGGCGATGATGCTGCTGACCCCGTTGGTGGCGGCCGTCTCCCGATCGGACCGGCTCGGGTGGCTCGTACGGTCGCGCCGGCCGGAGCCGTCGGCAACGGCGGACGGGCGGGCCGGGGCGTTCGGGATTCCCGAGCCGCGGCCGGGGACGGGCGGCGGGGACAGCGAGAAGGACCTGGCCGCGTAGGAGGTGGCCGGGACCATCGGGTGGCCGGGGCCGGGGTTGTGGCCATACGTCACGCTCGTGGTCATATGTCACGGGCGTGACCGTACGTCACGGGCATCACCGCACTCAGAGAGCCTGCGGGAAAGCGAAGAGGCGGCCGGGGTCGTACTGCTTCTTCAGCTGGGTGAGACGGTCGGCCGCCGAGCCGTAGTAGGCCCGGCGCCAGTCGGTCAGCGTCGGGTCCGTGTAGTTCTGGTACGCCGCTCCGGACGCGTACCGGCGCATCGCCGTATGGGTCTTTTTCAGCCAGTCCTGTTGGGCGCTGCCCGCCGTGCCGGGGGTCCAGGCACCGATGTACTGGGCGAGTACGCGTGAGCGGCGGTGGACGAAGGCCGTCGCCTGCGGGGAGACCCGGTTGATCGCCCCGCCGAGTGCGGTGAGCGCGATGGAGCCGCCGCCTCCGCCCTGGGTGACGGGAATCCGGGTGAACGCTTCGGCCCGGTCGAGCAGGACACTCACGCCCGCCGGGGACAGGGAGCGGTCATAGAAGTCGGACGCGGCGGCGTACGTCTCGCGCTGGAGCGTGCCCTGTGCGGTGCGGCCGGGCGTCCTGCCCGGCAGATGGCACTGGGCGTTGGTGATGCCCGAGCAGCCCGCGTACACGAGCATCGACTCCTGGTAGCTGCGGCGGCGCAGCGAGACGGAGGAGGCCGGGGCACCGATCCGGCCGGCGAGGCGGTCGACGGCGTTCTGCAGGTCGCCGTAAGTACCGAGGCTGAACGCGGCCACCGAAACGGTCGGGTTGCGGCCGCCCGGGCCCGCGTCGAGATGCGCCGAGGACCAGATCTCGTCGGGCTGGGACGGTCCCCACTCCTGCCAGGCCTGGATGACGGCCCGGGCGCGCGACCACGGCCAGGACATGTACGCGGTGACGGTCTGCGGGGCCGGGCGGGTACGGAACGTCAGCTCGGTGACCACGCCGAAGTTGCCGTTGCCCGCGCCGCGCAGCGCCCAGAAGAGGTCCGGGTGGTGTTTGGCGTCCACGGTGAGGGTCTTGCCGTCGGCCGTGACGACGGTCGCCGCGGTGAGGCTGTCGCAGGTCAGGCCGTACGCGCGGGACGCGACACCGTGGCCGCCGCCGAGGGTGAGGCCGGAGATGCCGACCGTGGGGCAGGAGCCGCCGGGGATCGTCAGGCCGTGGCGGGCGAGGCCCTGGTAGACGTCGATGAGCTTGGCGCCCGCACCGATCGTGCCGTTCCTGTCGACGCGGGACAGTGACGAGACGTCAAGGACGAGGCGTCCGTTGCCGCTCGACCAGCCGGCGTAGGAATGACCGCCGCTGCGGATGGATACGGGGATGGCGGTGCGACGGGCGAAGGCCAGGCACTCGCGGATGTCCGCCTTGTGCTTGACGTATGCGACGGCAGCGGGCTTCTGACCGTCGAAGCGGGTGTTGTAGAGCTGACGGGCGGTCGGATAGGCCGCGTCCTGGGGGCGTACGAGGGTGCCGTCGAGGCTCTTGGCCAGGGCGGACCAGTTCGCCGGGCCGGAGGGGGAGGGTTTCGACGGGACCGATGAGGCCGGTGAGGCAGGAGTGACGCCGCCCGTGGCGCCTGACGTGCCCGGGGAGTTGCCGTCGGCACCGGTTCCCGAGCCGGATGCGCCGCTGCAGGCGGTTGTGGTGACGCCGGTGAGTGCTGCTGCGGCGCCCGCGGTGAGCAGGGTGCGCCGGTCGGGCAGAGGCGGCAGGTTCATCGGACCTCCGGGTCGTGGCCACTCAGGGCCGGTCGGTGGGGAGAGGTCGGGGGAGTGGGAGAGGAAGTCAGGACGCCGCGCTGTGCTCCGCGGCGTCCGTGCGGGCCCGGTCCCGGGAGCGGCGGGCCGGCCCGGACCAGCCGCAGCTGCAGCGGGCGGTGCAGAACGAGCCGCGTTCCACGGTCGTGGGCTCGTGCCCGGAGGACGCGGGAGTGGGGGGAGTCAGCGGGACCTCATCGGTGTGTTGGACATACACCCGTCCACGGTACTGGGCACGGCCACCCGGCGGTGTGGCGTACGGGAGCGGCGTGACGGGGGACACGGGCTGTCGTTATGCGGAACGGACGGGGGGCTCGGGCAAGCGGTACGTCGTTGGGGGTTGGCAGGCGATGGTGGTGCAGCAGCACAGGTCCGGAGGCGGGGCGCGCGCTGTCTGCGCCCTTGCCGTGGTGGGCGTGATGGCGGCGACCGCCGGATGCTCGGGCGGCGGTGGCGGCGGCGGCCGTGCCATGGCCGATGAACGGGGCGGGGCCGACTCCCTCGACGCGGTCCACCGCGCGGCCGCGGTGCTCGCGGGGACGGTGAGCGGTACCGGGACGGGGACGGGGACGGTGACCGGGGCCGCCACCGCCGGTGCCGGAGTCCGGTCCGTCGCCGGAAGCGCCGAGGTGCGTACATCGATGGAGACCGCGGCGGGCGGAACGCGGGTGACGATCAGGGGCCGGGGGACGTACGACTTCCGCAACCAGGTGGGCCGGCTCAAGGTCGTGCTGCCCGAGGACGCCGCGGGCGAGGACGAGCACCGTCCCATCACCGAACTGCTGGCCCCCGGCGCGCTCTACATGATGAACCGCGGCGCCGGAGTGCCCGCGAACAAGTGGGTCAGGATCGATACGACGACCCTGGAGGACGGCAATCTGGTCACCGGCGGAGTGACCGACCCGATGGCCGCCGCCGAACTGCTGCGCGGGGCGCGGCAGGTGACGTACGTAGGAAGGACCGAGCTCGCCGGGGTGGTGGTGCGGCACTACCGGGGGATCTCGGACATCGGCCGGGCGGCGCGCGAGGCCTCGCCGGAATCGCGCGGGGCACTGGCCGCGGCGGCGAAAGGGTTCCACACGGACACGGTGCCGTTCGACGCGTATCTGGACGAACAGGGGCGGCTGCGCAAGGTGCGCCACCGGTTCAGCTTCGCCAACGAGGGGCCGGCGGTGGAGGTGGTGTCGACGACGCTGCTGTACGGATTCGGGGTACCTGTCTCCGTACGACTGCCGGACGATCGCGACATCTACACAGGGAAGATCCAACAGAGATAGCCGGGCGGCACACGGGCGAGGGCACGGACAAAGGCGGGGCGTAGGCATGCCGGCGGCGCGAAATGGTCCGTCCGTGCCATGCGCGGCGTGTGGTCCGCTCCCTACGCTAGGAAGTCGGCGACGGCAGTGAGAGGTGAGTGACGTGGTGACGCTCGGCACGCGGACCGTATCTGACCATGTGGCCCTCGCCGAGATCGAGCTCTGCGGTGAGCTGATGATCGCCGCGTCGGCCGCGATCGGGGAACGGCTCAGTGCGGACCGTATCGACGAGGTGCTGGACGTCCAGGTGATCGCCGAACGAACCGCCGTCCCCCGGCAGGCCGACCACCGGGGGTGAGTGCGGGGCCCCGCCCCGCATCGGGCCCCGCCCCGCACCGGGCATCCCCGCCGGCGCCGGGCTTCCCTCCCGCACCAGGCTTCCTTTCCGCACCAGGCATCTCCCCGTATCAGGTACGGAGCAGGCGGGCGATGGCCTTCGTGGCCTCCTCGACCTTCGCGTCGATCTCCTCGCCTCCCTTGACCGCCGCGTCGGCGACGCAGTGCCGCAGGTGCTCCTCCAGCAGCTGGAGTGCGAAGGACTGGAGCGCCTTCGTGGACGCCGAGACCTGGGTGAGTATGTCGATGCAGTAGACGTCCTCGTCGACCATGCGCTGCAGTCCGCGGATCTGGCCCTCGATCCGGCGCAGCCGCTTGAGGTGCTCGGCCTTCTGGTGGTGATAGCCGTGAATACCCCGGTCGTGGTCGGTGACGACCGGTTCCGTCTCCGCGGTGGCGGCGGTGGTCGCGGCGGCCTCGGTGGTGGTCATTGCTGCCTCCCGTTTTCCCTTTACCCTGCCGTTTATATACCCCTGGTGGGTATATACTAACGAATTCTGCCGAAACGTGACCGGGGGCCCGTGCTGATCACAGTGCCCGATGCGCGACACTGAAGAATGCCGGTTAGCCGTGGCCGGATGATGCGCCTAGCATCAGCCTGACCGAATCCAAAGCACCCCGAGGACCCCACGTGCGCTTTCGTCTGACCCCCAGGGAGACGAGCTTCTATGACATGTTCTCCGCATCCGCGGACAACATCGTCACGGGCTCGAAACTCCTGATGGAACTGCTCGGGGCGGACTCTGCCTCCCGGGTCGAGATCGCGGAGCGCATGCGGGCAGCGGAGCACGCGGGGGACGATGCCACCCACGCGATCTTCCACCAGCTGAACTCCTCTTTCATCACGCCGTTCGACCGCGAGGACATCTATAACCTCGCATCGTCGCTCGACGACATCATGGACTTCATGGAGGAGGCCGTCGACCTGGTCGTGCTGTACCAGGTCGAAGAACTCCCCAAGGGTGTGGCGCAGCAGATCGAGGTGCTGGCCCGGGCGGCCGAGCTGACCGCCGAGGCGATGCCGGGTCTGCGGACGATGGACAACCTCACCGAGTACTGGATCGAGGTCAACCGTCTGGAGAACCAGGCCGACCAGATCCACCGCAAGCTGCTGGCCCATCTCTTCAATGGCAAGTACGACGCCATGGAGGTGCTGAAGCTCAAGCAGATCGTGGACGTGCTGGAAGAGGCCGCCGACGCGTTCGAGCATGTCGCCAACACGGTGGAGACCATCGCGGTCAAGGAGTCCTGAACCACGTGGACACCTTTGCGCTGATCGTGACCATCGGTGTCGCGCTCGGCTTCACGTATACGAATGGCTTCCACGACTCGGCGAATGCCATCGCCACGTCCGTCTCCACCCGTGCACTGACACCACGTGCGGCACTGGCGATGGCCGCGGTGATGAATCTTGCCGGTGCATTCCTCGGCAGCGGTGTCGCCAAGACCGTCAGTGAGGGTCTGATCGCGACCCCCGAGGGGGACAAGGGGATGGGAATCCTCTTTGCCGCGCTCGTCGGTGCGATCATCTGGAACCTCGTCACCTGGTACTTCGGGCTGCCGTCCTCGTCCTCGCACGCGCTGTTCGGCGGCATGGTCGGTGCGGCGCTCGCCGGCGGGACGCTGGTGCACTGGGACGGGGTGCTCGACAAGGTCGTCATCCCGATGTTCGTCTCGCCGGTCATCGGCCTGGTCGTCGGCTATCTGGTGATGGTCGCGATCATGTGGATGTTCCGGAAGGCCAACCCGCACAAGGCCAAGCGCGGCTTCCGGATCGCCCAGACGGTCTCGGCTGCGGGCATGGCGCTCGGCCATGGTCTGCAGGACGCGCAGAAGACGATGGGTGTCGTCGTGATGGCCCTGGTCATCGCCGATGTCGAGAGCCCGAGCGACCCGATTCCGGTCTGGGTGAAGCTCGTCTGCGCGCTGATGCTTTCGCTGGGCACGTACGCGGGTGGCTGGCGCATCATGCGGACGCTCGGCCGGAAGATCATCGAGCTGGACCCGCCGCAGGGGTTCGCCGCGGAGACGACGGGCGCGTCGATCATGTTCGGCTCGGCGTTCATGTTTCACGCACCGATCTCCACGACGCATGTGATCACCTCGGCGATCATGGGTGTGGGCGCCACGAAGCGGGTGAACGCGGTGCGGTGGGGTGTTGCCAAGAACATCATCCTGGGGTGGTTCATCACGATGCCGGCCGCGGGGTTGGTCGCTGCCGCCAGTTACGGGGTTGTGGTGCTGCTGTTCGGGTGACGGGGCGGGGTTGCCGGGGTCGTCCGGTGGCCGCTTCGTCCTCTGCCCGGCGCGATCGGGGTTGTACGGAAATGGGGCCGCCCCCACTCCCTCTGCGGGGAGTGGGGGCGGCCCCTTCGCCTTGCGGTGGCACCGCCATGCAGCACCTCAAGGCCATCTGGGGACGAGGCCGGTTCGCCGGAGGGGTGAGGCGGTTCGCCGGTGGAAACCCACCACCGGGCGTAACCACCCACGTCCCCGGCCCACGTCAGCCCCGTTGCCGGGTGACTATCCGAAGCGGCCCGAGATGTAGTCCTCGGTTGCCTGAACGGACGGGTTGGAGAAGATGCGTTCCGTCTCGTCGATCTCCACGAGCTTGCCGGGCTTGCCGACCGCCGCGAGGTTGAAGAACGCCGTGCGGTCCGAGACACGGGCCGCCTGCTGCATGTTGTGCGTCACGATGACGATCGTGAAGCGCTCCTTCAGCTCGCCGATCAGGTCCTCGATGGCGAGGGTGGAGATCGGGTCCAGGGCGGAGCACGGCTCGTCCATCAGCAGCACCTCCGGCTCGACCGCGATCGCGCGGGCGATGCACAGGCGCTGCTGCTGGCCGCCGGAGAGACCGGAGCCGGGCTTGTTCAGCCGGTCCTTGACCTCGTTCCAGAGGTTGGCGCCGCGCAGGGACTTCTCGACGATGTCCGACAGCTGGTTCTTCTTGTACGAGCCGTTCAGCTTGAGGCCCGCCGCGACATTGTCGAAGATCGACATGGTCGGGAACGGGTTCGGACGCTGGAAGACCATGCCGACCGTGCGGCGCACGGTGACCGGGTCGACGTTCGTCCCGTACAGATTCTCGTCGTCCAGCAGCACCTTGCCCTCGACGCGGCCACCGGGGGTGACCTCGTGCATACGGTTCAGGGTGCGCAGGAAGGTGGACTTGCCGCAGCCGGACGGGCCGATGAAGGCGGTCACGGAGCGGGGCTCCACGGTCATCGAGATGTCCTCGATGGCGAGGTGGGAGCCGTAGTAGGCGGACAGGCCGCTGACGTCGATGCGCTTGGCCATCTGAATCACTGCTTCTTTCGTGCCGCGGTCAGCGGCCGGTCTTCGGGGCCTTCCAGCGGGCGATGCCGCGGGCCACCAGGTTGAGGATCATGACGAAGGCGATCAGGACCAGAGCGGCGGCCCAGGCACGGTCGTACGACGGCTCGCTGCCGATCTTGTACTGCTCCCAGATGTAGAACGGGAGCGAGGACTGTGCACCTTGGAAGGGGTTGGTGTTGATCAGCTGGCTGCCGAAGACCAGCAGCATGATCGGCGCGGTCTCGCCGGCGACCCGGGCGATCGCGAGCATCACACCGGTGGTGATGCCGCCGATCGCGGTGGGGAGGACCACCTTCAGGATGGTGCGCCACTTCGGGATGCCGAGGGCGAGCGATGCCTCGCGGAGCTCGTTCGGGACGAGCTTGAGCATCTCCTCGGTGGAGCGGACCACGACCGGGATCATCAGGATCGACAGGGCCAGCGAACCCATCAGGCCGGACGGCTGGAGCTGCGTCATCAGCATGATCGACAGGATGAAGAGACCCGCGACGATGGACGGGATACCCGTCATCACGTCGACGAAGAACGTGACGGCCTTGGCGAGCGCGCCCTTGCCGTACTCCACCAGATAGACGGCGGTCAGCAGGCCGATCGGGGCGGAGATCAGGGTGGCGAGGCCGACCTGCTCCAGGGTGCCGATCAGTGCGTGGTAGACGCCGCCGCCCGGCTCGATGCCGGGGACACCGGCCATGGAGTGGGTCAGGAAGTAACCGTCGAGGACCTCGGCGCCGCGGCTGACCGTGGTCCAGAGCAGCGAGAGCAGCGGGACGACGGCCAGGAGGAAGCACACCCAGACGATGCTGGTGGCGAGACGGTCCTTGGCCTGGCGCTGGTTCTCGACGACCGTCGTCGTGACGTACGAGATGACGACGAAGAGCAGGGCGGAGAGTAGTCCCCACTGGGTGTGGCTGCGCCAGCCCGCCGCCGCGCCGATCCCCACGCCCAGTGCGATCGCGACGGCCGCGAAGGCGAGGGGGGCCCAGCGGGGCAGGGTCCGGCTGCTGAGGCCGGTCTTGCGTGTGGGCGCCATCGGGGTGGGGCGTTCCTGGATGCCGGTGTTGGCTGCCTGGCTCATGCGTTGGCCCCCGAGTATTCCTTGCGGCGGGCGATGATCAGCCGGGCCGCGCCGTTGACCAGCAGGGTGAGGATGAAGAGCACGAGGCCGGAGGCGATCAGGGCGTCGCGCCCGAGATCGTCGGCCTCGGAGAACTTCGCGGCGATGTTCTGGGCGAAGGTTCCGCCACCCGGATTGAGCAGATGCCCGGAGATGAGGAAGCTCGGCGACAGAACCGTGGCGACGGCCATCGTCTCGCCGAGCGCACGGCCCAGGCCCAGCATCGAGGCGGAGATCACGCCGGAGCGGCCGAAGGGCAGCACCGAGAGGCGGATGACTTCCCAGCGGGTGGCGCCGAGGGCGAGGGCGGCTTCCTCGTTCATCTTCGGGACCTGGAGGAAGACTTCGCGGCTGATGCTGGTCACGATCGGCAGGATCATGATCGCGAGCAGGATGCCGACGGTGAAGAGCGAGCGGGCGACGCCGACCTCGGTCTTCTCGAAGAGGTACGTCCAGCCGAAGAACTGGTCGAGCCAGAGGTTCAGGCCCTCCAGGTACGGGACCAGGACGAGGGCGCCCCAGATGCCGTACACGATGCTCGGCACTGCGGCGAGCAGATCGACGACGTACGCGAGGGGCGCGGCCAGCTTGCGCGGCGCGTAGTGCGAGATGAACAGGGCGATACCGACAGCGACCGGGACGGCGATGGCCATCGCGACGATCGAGCTGACGACCGTGCCGAAGAGGAGGACCGCGATGCCGAAGACCGGGGGGTCGCCGGCCGGGTTCCAGTCGAAGGTGGTGAAGAAGTTGCCTTCGTCCTTGGACACGGCGAGCGCGGCGCGGTAGGTGAGGAACACGGCGATCGACGCCATGATCACGAGCAGCAGAATGCCCGAGCCCCTTGAGAGGCCCAGGAAGATCTTGTCGCCCACGCGCCCGGCCTCGGGCCTGGCGCGCTTGCGCGCCACCGGCGGTGCCGGCGGCGTGTCTATCGGTGTGGTGGAAGCCATGGTCTTTCCGGTCTGTGTGGGGGAGCGGTGGGCTCCCCTGGCGGCGGTGCACCGGATGGGTGGTGGCGGGCCGGTCCGGAGGGGTGCACCGGACCGGCCCGCCAGGTGTTGCTGATGTTGCTACGGGTGTTGCTATGTGGTGCTTGCGTGCCTTCGGGCTGCGTGCCCCGGCTGCGTTCCTCGGTTACGAGAGGGAGGCGATGGTCTCGCGGACCTTTGCGTTGATCTCGGTCGGGATCGGCGCGTAACCGGCTTCGGTGAGGATCTTCTGGCCGTCGTCACCGGCGGTGTAGTTCAGGAAGGACTTGACCGTGGACAGGGTCTCGGCCTTGTTGCCCTTGTCGCAGACGACCTCGTACGTCACCAGGACGATCGGGTACGCACCCTCGGCCTTGGTGGCGTAGTCGAGGTCGAGCGCCAGGTCCTTGCCGGTGCCCTTGATCTTGGCGGCGGCGATGGCCTTGGAGGCGTTCTCCGGGGTCGCCTTGACCGGGGCGGCGCCACCGGTGTCGATGTCGACGGTGGAGATCGACTGCGAGGTGGCGTAGCTGAGCTCGAAGTAGCCGATCGCGCCGTCGACCTGCTTCACCTGAGCGGCGACATCGGAGGAGCCGGACGCGGCCTGGCCACCGGGGGCCGGCCACTTCTTCTCGGCCTCGTACTTCCAGTCGCTCGGGGCGGCCGCGCCCAGGTACTTGCCGAGGTTCTGGGTGGTGCCGGAGTCCTCGGAGCGGTGGAAGGGCTGGATGGCCTTGTCCGGGAGCTTCGCGCCGCTGTTGAGCTTGGCGATCGCCGGGTCGTTCCACTTCTTGATCTTGCTGTCGAAGATCTTGGCGAGGGTGGGGGCGTCCAGCGTCAGGCTGTCGACACCTTCCAGGTGGAAGCCGATGGCGATCGGGCCGCCGACCATCGGGAGGTTGATGCCCTGGCCGCCCTTGCAGATCTTCTTCGAGTCGGCGACCTCTTCGGGCTTCAGCGCCGAGTCGGAACCGGCGAAGCCGACCGTGCCCTGGTTGAAGGCGATGATGCCGTCACCGGAGGAGGACCCCTTGTAGTTGACCTCGACGCCCGAGCAGCCGGCCATGTAGTTCTTGACCCAGAGGTCCATGGCGTTCTTCTGCGCACTGGAGCCGGAGGCGAGCAGCTGGCCCTTGGCGTCGTCGCACTTGATGTTCGACGCGGCGCTCGTCTTGCCGCCGTTGCCACCGGTGGACCCGTCGCTGTTGTTGTCCGAACCGCACGCCGTGAGGACCAGGGCGCCGGAGACGGCGAGGGCACCGAGCGCGGTGGCACGAAGCCGGTTCTTGCGCTGAAGCTTCACTTTCGGGTGTTCCTTCCAGGAGCCGCCGAGGTCTTTTTCGTTCTACGACGGCGTGCGATGTGGTGGGTGCTTCGGCGTTGCGCCGCGCACCGTGCACTGCCGAAGTTAGGCAGAACAGGTGAAGCCGTTTACGGGGGAGAGTGAACGGGAGGTGAACCGTGTCGTACGGTGCGGTTCCGGGGTCCGTCCGGGGCGAGGGTCACATCCTCGACGCCGGACGGGCTTGATCCTCGTCCCGGTCAGGTGCTCGGCAGGCCGGCGAGCAAGGCGTCCAGCACATCCCGGTCGTGCGGCCGGGTGAGGCGGGTACGGGCCGCCGCCGGGGAGAGCCAGCTCACCCGGTCGACCTCTGCGTTCGGTACGAAGGAGCCACCGGTCGCCTCGGCCGCCCAGTAGGCGACCTCCTTGGGACGCCCGTTCACGGCGTACCGGACCGTGGGCAGCGGGGCACCCGGTGCGCAGTGGTGGCCCGTTTCCTCCAGGACCTCGCGCCGGGCGCCGTCCAGCGCGGACTCGCCGCGCTTCAGCTTGCCCTTCGGATGCGACCAGTCGTCGTAACGGGGTCTGTGGACCAGACAGATCTCCAGCTCGCCGGAGCACTCCGACCGGCGCCACAGCACGCACCCCGCGGCGAGCACAGGCCCGCTCCTCACGGTGCGATCACCGCCGCGGTCGCGTACGGCCAGCTCTCCCGGAACACACTGCGCGCCGCCTCCACCTCGTGCCGCTGATCGGCGTGGAGCACCCCCAGGGCGTACGCGGTCGCGGGCGCGATCCGGGGCGTGCGGGCCGCCGATGCCGCCGCCGAGGCCGCCTCCGCCGCATCCCGGTGCAGATCGAGCGCGTGCCCCGACGCGACCAGGACCGGGTCGGGGGCGCCCCGTACCACTTCGTGGGCATACCGGTGCAGGCGCAGCAGCAGCCGGGTCCGGTGCCAGGGCGCGTCCTGCGCCTCGTTGTACGGCTCGACCGCCTCGTTCGAGGGGAGCGCGGCCACCGCACCGAGCAGCTGCTGTTCGGCCCGGTCGGCGGGCCCGTGCAGCATCTCCTCGGCCGGAGCCGTGGCTGCCGCGGCGAGCGGCACCTCGGAGGCGAGCAGCGCGACGGCGTCGGCCACCGCATGGAAGCGGGAGGAGCCGAGCGCCTGGAGCGCCGCGGAGTGGGCGCGGGTCCGGGCGAGGGTCAGCTGCCGTTCGAGCAGCGCCCCGGCGCGGGCCGCGCCTACGCCGAGAGCGGCGCGCTCCTTGTCACCGGCGGCACCGGAGCCGGCCCCGGTGCGGGCGGTGGGCAGTGAGGTGCCGGACAGGGCGTGAAGAGCTTCGAGGAGCCGGTTCAGCCGGGTCGAGTAGGCGTGCTCCCGGGCCAGGGTGCCCGACAGCCAGGCCAGTTCGGTGCGGAGCTGCTCGGCCCAGGCCGCGTCCAGCGCCGCCCGGAAGGTGTGCAGCGTGCCGCCGATCCGGCGGGACGAACGGCGCAGGGCACCGGCGGCCTCCTCGGCGGCGTGGGTTCCGGCGTCCGTGGGGGCGCTGTTCTCGCGGTGCAGGCGCAGGCTGCGCAGGAATTCGGCGGCCTGTTCCTGCAGGTAGGGCGCGAGCACCGCTCCTGCCGTAAGGTCCGCCTGCGTCGTCTGGTGGTCATGGCGTCGCACGCCGGCGCCTCCGGGCGTCAATGAGCATTTCCTGTACGTGCCGCAGCGGTTGGCCGTCCGCGTCCGTGGCGTGCCGGGTCCAGTTCCCGTCGGAACCGAGGTGCCAGGAGGAGGTGGTGTCGGCCATGCCGGTCTCCAGGAGCCGGCTGAGCGCGGCGCGGTGGGCGGGGTCGGTGACCCGGACCAGTGCTTCGATCCGGCGGTCGAGGTTGCGGTGCATCATGTCGGCGCTGCCGAACCACACTTCGGGTTCGCCGCCGTTGCCGAACGAGAAGATCCGGGAATGTTCGAGGAAGCGGCCCAGTATCGAGCGGACCCGGATGTTCTCGGAGAGGCCGGGGACGCCGGGGCGGATCGCGCAGATGCCGCGCACCCAGATGTCCACCGGTACGCCCGCCGTGGCAGCCCGGTAGCAGGCGTCGATGATCGCCTCGTCGACCATCGAGTTGACCTTGATGCGCACGTAGGCGCTGCGCCCGGCCCGCTGGTGCGTGATCTCCTTGTTTATACGGGCGATCAGCCCGTCACGCAGAGACTTCGGGGCGACCAGGAGGCGGCGGTAGGTCTCGCGGCGGGAGTAGCCGGAGAGCCGGTTGAAGAGGTCGGAGAGGTCCGCGCCGACCTGCGGGTCGGCGGTCAGCAGGCCGAGGTCCTCGTACAGCCTGGCGGTCTTGGGGTGGTAGTTGCCGGTGCCCACGTGGGCGTACCGGCGCAGTGTGTCGCCCTCCTGGCGGACGACGAGCGAGAGTTTGCAGTGGGTCTTGAGGCCGACGAGCCCGTAGACCACGTGGCAGCCGGACTCCTCCAGCTTGCGCGCCCACTTGATGTTGGCCTGCTCGTCGAAGCGGGCCTTGATCTCGACGAGTACGAGGACCTGCTTGCCGGATTCGGCGGCGTCGATGAGGGCTTCCACAATCGGGGATTCGCCCGAAGTCCGGTACAGGGTCTGCTTGATGGCCAGGACGTCCGGGTCGGCGGCGGCCTGCTCCAGGAACGCCTGGACGGAGGTGGAGAACGAGTCGTACGGGTGGTGCAGGAGTACGTCGCGCTCGCGCAGGGCGGCGAAGACGTCGGGCGCGGAGGCGGATTCGACCTCGGCGAGATCGCGGTGGGTGCCCGCGATGAACTTGGGGAACTTCAGCTCGGGCCGGTCCAGGGACGCTATGCCGAAGAGCCCGGTGAGGTCGAGCGGTCCGGGCAGCGGGTAGACCTCGGCGTCGGACACCTTCAGCTCGCGTACCAGCAGGTCCAGCACGTACGGGTCGATGGACTCCTCGACCTCCAGGCGGACCGGCGGGCCGAAGCGGCGCCGCATGAGCTCCTTCTCCAGGGCCTTGAGGAGGTTCTCGGCGTCGTCCTCCTCGACCTCCAGGTCCTCGTTCCTGGTGACCCGGAACATGTGGTGGGCGAGGACCTCCATGCCCGGGAAGAGCTCTTCGAGATGGGCGGCGATGACGTCCTCTATGGGCACGTACCGCTGCGGCGACGCCTCCAGGAAGCGGGTCAGCAGTGGCGGAACCTTGACCCGGGCGAAGTGCCGGTGGCCGCTGACCGGGTTGCGTACGACGACGGCGAGGTTGAGCGAGAGACCCGAGATGTACGGGAAGGGGTGTGCCGGGTCGACGGCGAGGGGGGTCAGCACGGGGAAGACGCGCTGCCGGAAGAAGGTGAACAGGCGGGCCTGTTCCTTCTCGGTCAGCTCGGGCCAGCGGATCAGCTGGATGCCCTCGTCGGACAGGGCGGGGGCGACGTCCTGCTGGTAGCAGGCGGCGTGCCGGGCCATGAGCTCGCGCGAGCGGGTCCAGATCAGGTCGAGGACCTCGCGGGGCTGGAGTCCGGAGGCGGAGCGGGTGGCGACACCGGTGGCGATACGGCGCTTCAGTCCGGCCACCCGGACCATGAAGAACTCGTCCAGGTTGGAGGCGAAGATGGCGAGGAAATTGGCGCGTTCGAGGAGGGGCGTCGCCGGGTCCTCGGCCAGTTCGAGCACCCGTTCGTTGAACGCGAGCCAACTGCGTTCCCGGTCCAGGAAACGGCCGTGGGGCAGTTCGCTGCCGTCGACGTCGGGTTCGTACGCGTCGACGTCGGCGTCGATGTCGGGATCGAGGTCGGCCCGGGTCGACAGCGTGGCGCCGTTGGACGCCGACGAGGCGACGGCGTGCGGCCGGTGCGCGGCGAGCGAGCCGACCGACGGCTGCACGGTGGGCTGGACCGGGACCTCGGAGCTGGGCTGCTGGCTCATGGCCCTATTCTTCCGCGTCGGGGGCTCTGAGGGCGCGCCGAAGGGGGCGGAGATCACGGGGAACTCACGGGTCGTGCGGTCCGCACGGTTTCCACCGGGATTTCTCCCGTTGTGGGGGGTCGGCACAGCTGGCTGCATTCCGAGAGGGTCGCAAGCCCTTCTGAATGGCTGGTAACGGCGACATGACGTGCAGGAAGCGGTGTGTGGTGCGCGGATTGGTCATATAAGCCGTGTCCGGGCCCCCGAAGGCCCGGACACGGTGCCCGGCGGCGGTCTCAGCCGTGGCGGCGGCGCAGCACCCGGAAGGCGAGAGCGACGGCGAGTGCGGCCAGGGCGAGCAGGATGCCGGTCTCGACGAGCTGGAGCGGCCAGAAGTGCGAGGCGGGGTGGTAGTCGACGTAGCGGAGGGTGATGTCCTTGTCGGCCAGGCACTGCTTGAAGCCGGGGTCCCATTCCAGGCACGCGCTGTGGGGCAGCCGTCGGCCGGAGTGGGTCAGCCAGCCCGTCCCGACGTCGACCGCCCCGTCGGGGAACCGGTAGCCGCTCCCCTGTTTGAACGTGTCGGTCAGGGTCGGCCACAGACGGTCGCGCACGGAGTTGAAGGTCGCCACCAGGGCGCCGTACCCGATCACCGTCACGACCATCGCGGTCACGGTCCGCCGCAGCACCAGACCGGCGAGTGCGCCGAGGGCCAGCATGCACAGGGCGTAGCCGACGGGGAGGGTGCCCATCGAGCCGTACACGGTGCGCTCGTGCCACTCCAGTCCCTGATGCGCCCTGTCGGCCCGTGGCCGGGCCCAGGCGCAGGCGGCCGACAGCACGGAGACGGAGGCCAGTGTCACGACGGCCGGCACGGCGAGCTTGGCGGCGAGCCAGCGGGCGGGTGCCACGGACTGGGACAGCGCCAGCTTGTACGTGCCGCTCTCCATCTCGCGGCCGATCACCGGGCCCGCCACGAAGATCCCGATGAACGCGGGGAGGACCATCATCAGCAGGCCGGACCAGTCGAGGGCCTCCCTCATCCACAACCGGCGGTCGAGAAAGTCATTCACCGTGTCGCCGCAGCCGGGCACGGTGTGCACGACCGAGCAGCCCGTCGCGGCGAAGGCGTTCTGGACGTGGTCGGTCCACAGCCAGGCGCCGACCAGAGCGACGACGACCAGGACGGGAAGCACGCCCAGGAGCTGAAGGGCCCGCCGGTGCTGGGTGAGGACGACGCGGGCCGGGCCGCGCAAGGCGATCGTGCTCATACGGCCGCCACCGCCTCACGGCTGCGCGCCTCTGCGCTCGGCGTCAGCAGAGCGGGCGCCCCGGGTGATCGCAGATGCGCCAGCAGCAGTTCCTCCAGCGAAGGCTCCGCGGCTTCCCAGACGGTGGCGTCCACCGGGCCCTGCCTCCGTACCAGCGCCGTCTGCAGACGCCCTGCCGTGCGGGACTCGACGACGGTGTGCGGGGCGGTGTCCCGCACCGGACCGGTGAGCAGGGCGTGTGCGGCGAGGAGGTCGTCCGTCTCGCCGCCGAGGCGGACCAGGCCGCCGTCGACGAACAGGAGGTAGTCGCAGGCGCCCTCCAGCTCGGTGAGGATGTGCGAGGACATCACGATGGTGGTGGAGTGCTCGGCGGCCTCGGCCATCAGTGCGCCCATCAGCTGGTGGCGGGCGAGGGGGTCGAGGTCGGCCATCGGTTCGTCCAGCAGGAGCAGTTCGGGCCGCTTGCCGAGGGCGAGGGCCAGTGCGAGCCGGGTGCGCTGGCCGCCGGAGAGGTTGCGGACCGCGGCGTCACGCGGGAGCTCTCCGGCGATGCGTTCGGCGGTGTCCTGGTCCCAGGTGGCGGGATTCAGCTCGGCGCCCGCCCAGAGTGTCGCGGCGACCGTCAACTGCGGGTACAGCGGCTTGTCCTGGGCCACGAAGGCCATCTTGGCCCGTGTCTTCCCGGGCGCCCCGCCCAGCACGCGTACCGTGCCCTCCGAAGGCCGCAGGAAGCCCGCCGTGAGGGCGAGCAGGGTGGATTTGCCCGCACCGTTGGGACCGACGAGTGCGCACACGCGCCCGGCGGGCAGCCGGAACGAACAGTCGCGCAGCGCCCAGCCCCCGCCCCTGCTCCGGTACTTCATGCCGAGGCCGACGGCCTCGATCGCAGCGCCTGTCATCCGGCCTGATCCCCCTCGAAAGTCTTGTCCAGTACGGCGGTGAAGAGTGCGCTCACGTCGTCCTTCTCCAGTCCGGCCGCGCGGGCCCGGCGGGCCCAGTCGGCGAGCTCGGCGCGCAGCGGCGCGTCGTCGGCGGCCGCAGCGCCGCCGAGGGTCCGCGTGACGAAGGTGCCGAGCCCGCGCCGGGCCTCGACGAGGCCCTCGCGTTCCAGCTCCCGGTAGGCCTTGAGCACGGTGTTCGGGTTGATGGCGGTGGCCTCGACGACCTCGCGTGCGGTGGGCAGTCGGTCGCCGGGCTCCAGCAGACCGAGGCGGAGGGCCTGTTTGGTCTGCTGGACGATCTGGAGGTACGTGGCGACGCCGCTGCGCCGGTCGATGCGGTACTCGACCGCTGCGGACTCTGCCATGTTCACCCCTTTCACTAATTAACTAGTGGAAGGGTGGCGTAAGGAAGGGGCGACGTCAAGCGACGCCGCCCCCGGGCGAGTTGTGGCTGCTCAGGACTCCGTGCGGTACATCAGGTCCACCTCGTGCGTCGCGAAGCCCATCCGCTCGTAGACGGTCAGGGCCGCCTTGTTGTCCGCGTCGACGTAGAGCATCGCGGTCGGCAGCCCCTCGGCGGCCAGGTGGCGCAGCCCGATCGCGGTGAGCGCCTTGCCGAGCCCGCCGCCCTGCGCGTCGGGCCGGATGCCGACGACGTACACCTCGCCGAGGTGGTCATCGGCGTGCACCTTCGTCCAGTGGAAGCCGATCAGCTCGCCGTCGCGCTCGGCCAGGAAGAAGCCCTTCGGGTCGAACCAGGGCTCCGCCTTGCGGTCGTCCAGGTCGCGCTGGGTCAGCGAACCCTGTTCGGGGTGGTGGGCGAAGGCGGCGCGGTTCACCGCGAGCCAGGCGGCGTCGTCCTCGCCGGGCACGAAGGTGCGGACGGTGACGCCGGGCGGCAGCACCGGCTCCGCGATGTCCAGCGGGCTCAGCGGGCGCCGCAGCTGACGCAGTTCGCGGAAGAGGGAGAGGCCGAGGACCTGCGAAAGATGCCGGGCCGCGGACTTCCCGCCGTGCGCCCACACCCGCAGCCGCTTCCCGGTCACGGCGAGCAGCGCCGCACCCAGCGCCCGCCCGTGCCCCTGCCCGCGGTACGCCGGATGTACGACCAGCTCGGCGGCCGGCGCCTCGACGGGGTCGGTGTCCTCCAGCTGCGCATACCCGACCAGGGTCGGCCCACTGGTGAGCAGCAGATGCCGCACCCCCTCACGCCGCCCGCCCCGCAGCTGCAGCCGCCCCTGCTCGGACACGGCCTGCCTGCCGTCGGACCGGGCCGCCTCGGCGAGCAGCTCGGACACGGCTCCGGCCTGTTCGGGGGAGAGCACTTCGAGCGTCTGGATCTCGCGTCCGGGGGCGGGGAGAGGTACGTCAGTCGTCATGTGTACGAGCGTACGGGGGGTGAGTGGGGGTGGGGGCGTTGCGGGGGCGGCGGGCTGTCGAACGGGTGTCGAACAATTTGGGCAACAGCTTGTTGCCCAAATTGTTCGAGTCGCGTTCGAGTCGCCTTCAGTAGTCGTCCGGCGCCCGATTGTCGTGTGCCGTCCAGGGGTGGGCGTTGTGACCGAAGATCGGTGACCAGTAGGTTCGTGCCGTCGCGGTTCGAGTGACGATGCCACTGCGCTCGGGGACGGTGAGCTTGCGGATGACCAGGAACACGGGAGCGAGGCCGGGGCGGGACACCGCTGAGGGGCGGTCCGGGCGCGTCGGGCGAGCCGGGCTGTGCGCGGGGGCGCTGCGACGGCGTTCTTCGCAGTTGTGGCCGCCGTCGGGCGGATGATCGAGATCGCGCCGCCGTGGTGGGTCCTGGCGCCCGTCGCCGTACTGGTGGCGGTGCTCGCGGGCCGGGCCGGTGCGCGGCTGGGCCGCGAGGACGGCATGCGGGCGGAGGCTCTGGAGCCCGGGGAGAGCGTGATCGGCACGTACACGGTCCGTCCGCCGTACGCGGACCACAGCCCGCCCTCGCCCTACGAAAGCCCGCAGTACCAACTGCGCTCGACCACGCGCGGGATGCAGATGTGGGAGCGTGCCGTCCTGCTGTGGAACCACCCGTGGCCGGAGCTGCGCGTCGTAGCCGACGGCCCGCGACTGCGCGTCCACCACGAGGACCGTGAGGCCGGTGTGATGCTGCTTGAGCGTGCCGGGGCCGTGCAAGAGGTGGTGGCCACCGGCAGGCGGTACGGCGCCGGGTGATTCGCCGTCACCCGTCCGTGGCAGCGGGTGCGACTGTCGGCGAGGCGCGCCGGCGCACGCGCTTCCGGCAGGCATGCATGCCGTGATGTTTCTGCCTGTATACGTACGCCATACGGGTGATGCGCGGTGGTTGGCCCCGATACCGACCGCATGGCAACCAGTTCGTAACCCCGAACACCTGTCGCGCTACGCGCGTTGACTCTAGGCTGCGGCACGAAGTCTCCAGACTCGTCACCACTCTCAGACCTCCCGCTGAACTCACAAGGGGACCGATGTCAGCGACACCGCAGAAGAACCGTGCGTCCCGGCGGATGCTCGCCGCCGCGGCCGGGCTCGCCACCGTCGGCGCGCTCGTCGCCGCGATGCCGGCGGGCGCCCAGGACCGCGGCCATGGGCACGGGCACCACAAGCCGGCCCGTACCGTCGACGTACAGCTGCTGTCCTTCAACGACCTGCACGGAAACCTGGAGCCGCCGGCCGGCTCGGCGGGCACGGTCACCGAGACGCAGGCCGACGGCACCACCAAGGCGATTCCGGCCGGTGGCGTCGAGTACCTCGCGTCCTCGCTGCGCACCGCGCGCAAGGGGCACCCGTACTCGATCACCGCGGCCGGTGGCGACATGGTGGGCGCGAGCCCCCTGCTCTCCGGTCTCTTCCACGACGAGCCGACCATCGAGGCGCTCAACAAGATCGACCTCGATGTGACGGCCGTCGGCAACCACGAGTTCGACGAGGGCGCCACCGAGCTGGCCCGCCTGCAGAACGGCGGCTGCCACCCGGTCGAGGGGTGCTACGACAAGGACAAGAAGTTCGAGGGCGCCGACTTCCCCTACCTCGCCGCCAATGTGACGAGCGAGAAGACCGGGAAGCCGATCCTCAAGCCGTACACGGTGTGGAAGAAGAACGGCGTCAAGATCGGCTTCATCGGGGTGACCCTGGAGGGCACGCCGAACATCGTCACGGCCAACGGCGTCAAGGGCCTGAAGTTCCACGACGAGATCGAGACGGTCAACAAGTACGCCAAGGAGCTGGACCGGCAGGGCGTCAAGTCCATCGTCGCGCTGATCCACGAGGGCGGGGCGCCCGCCTCCACCTCGTACAACTACGACTGCGACAGCTCCGGCGCCGGTGACGGCATCTCCGGGCCGATCACCGACATCGCCAAGGGCATCACGCCCAAGGTCGACGCGCTGGTCACAGGCCACACCCACCAGGCGTACGTCTGCACGATCCCCGACCCGGCGGGCAACCCGCGCATGGTCACCTCGGCGTCGTCGTTCGGCAAGCTCTACACCGACACGACCCTCACCTACGACCGCCGCACCAAGGACATCGTCCGTACGTCGGTGAAGTCGGCCGGAGCCTCGAACCCGAAGTCGGCGAACCACATCGTCAGCCGGGACCAGCGCAGGGCCAGGGACATGACGGACCTGATCGCCCGCTGGAACGCCCTCGCGGCGCCCATCGCGAACAAGCCGCAGGGCTACATCACCGCCGACATCAACGGACGCGGCTCCACGGCCCCCGAGAAGCCGCTCGGCAACCTGATCGCGGACGCCCAGCTGGAGGGCCTGGCCCCGGCGGACAAGGGCGGGGCGGTCGTCGCCTTCATGAACCCGGGCGGTATCCGGGCGGACCTGGTGTACAAGTCGACCGGCAGTGAGGGCGACGGGGTGGTGACGTACGGGGAGTCGTTCACCGTGCAGCCCTTCACCAACATGATGAACGTCGTCGACCTGACCGGCGCGCAGCTGATCACCGCGCTCCAGCAGCAGGTCAGCGGCTCCAACGAGGCCAGCCCGAAGATCCTTCAGGTGTCCAAGGGCCTCACGTACACCCTGGACATGACGAAGACGGGTGCGGCCCGTGTGGTCACCGACACCATCAAGCTGAACGGTGCGGCGATCGACCCGGCCAAGACGTACCGCGTCGCGATGAACGAGTTCCTGGCAGGCGGCGGCGACGGCTTCGCGGCACTCGGCCAGGGCGCCAACAAGCTGGTCGGCGCGTCCGACCTGGACCTGTTCAACGCCTACCTGGCGGCCCACTCCACGGCCGCCGCGCCGCTGGCCCCGCCGGCGACGGACCGGATCACGGTCATCCAGTAACTCCCGTACGCGGGTGAGAGGGGCGGTGGGCCGGCGGGCCCACCGCCCCGCTGCGCGTTCGCCACCTTCGAGGCGGTACCTCGCCCGCCGGGCCGCCCTGTTCCAGTAGTGACGTGCACCCGTCATAATCCCAGGGCTGACCCCCCACGGCAGACGGAGGCACCCCCGCATGAGCCCGTACACCGCTACCCGCCGGAACTTCCTCACCGGCGCCCTCGCCGCCACCGCCACCGCCCTCGTGGGCGCGGCACCCGCCACCGCGGTGTCCCGGCAAGTCCTCACCACCCAGGACTGGATGGGCGCCATCCCCGACGCCACCGCGCTGCAACGCCTCACGATCCCCGGATCGCACGACTCCGGCGCCCGCTACGGCGGCCCCTGGACCGAGTGCCAGAACACCACGATCGCCGAGCAGCTGAACAGCGGGCTGCGCTTCCTCGACGTACGGTGCCGGGTCACCGGTGACTCCTTCGCGATCCATCACGGCGCCTCGTACCAGAACCTGATGTTCGGCGATGTGCTCGGCGCCTGCTGGGACTTCCTGGCCGAGCGGCCCACCGAGACCGTGCTGATGCGGGTCAAGCAGGAGTACTCCGAGGAGGGCGACGCGGAGTTCCGGCGGATCTTCGACCTCTACCTCGACAGCAAGGGGTGGCGGCCGCTGTTCCGCATCGACCCGGCGCTGCCCTCGCTGGGCGAGGCACGGGGCAAGGTCGTGCTGCTCGCCGACAACGGCGGGCTGCCCGGTGTCCGCTACGCCGATTCCGCGCTCTTCGACATCCAGGACGACTACATGGCGGAGCCGTTCGCCAAGTACCCCAAGATCGAGGCCCAGTTCCGCAAGGCCGCCCAGCAGCCCGGGAAGCTGTACATGAACTACGTCAGCACCGCGGCCCTGATGCCCCCGCGCTGGAACGCGGACCGCCTCAACCCCCAGGTCCAGTCGTTCCTCGACGGCTCCGAGGCGGCCGGCTGGACCGGGCTGGGCATCGTCCCGCTGGACTTCCCCGCCACCCGGTCCGGCCTGGTGGAATCGCTGATCCGGCACAACCCGGGGGCCTGAGCGCTCCCGGCGGCCCGGGCGGCGGGCCTCACGGCCGTGGCGGTTCCGGCGGCGGCTGCGGTGCCCCCGGCAGTCTGATCGACGCCACCGTGCCGTCGCCGTCCGCCGGGCGCAGGGTGACCTCGCCGCCCGACTGCTGGACCGTGCGGGCGACGATCGACAGGCCCAGGCCCGAACCGGGGAGCTGGCGGGCGGACGGGGAGCGCCAGAAGCGTTCGAAGACGTGCGGGAGTTCCTCGGCGGGGATGCCGGGACCGTGGTCCCGTACCGTCAGTTCGCCGTCGCGCAGTGCGACCTCGATCGTGCCGCGGGGCGGGCTGAACTTGACGGCGTTGTCCAGGACGTTGACCACCGCCCGCTCCAGCCCGGCCGGCTCGGCCCGTACGTACCAAGGCGTCAGGTCCGCCCTGATCGTCAGCTCGGGGCCGCGCAGGCGGGCGCGTTCCAGGGCCGTGTCCGCGATGTCGTGCAGAGCGACGACCTGGAGCGGGCCGGGGTCCGCCGCGTCGGGGCGGGCCAGTTCCTGGAGGTCGCCGATGAGCGAGGCCAGCTCGGTCATCTGAGCCTTGACCGATTTCATCAGGGCCCTGCGGTCGTCCGGCGGGATGGCCCGGCCGGTGTCGTCGCTGCGGGCGAGGAGTTCGATGTTGGTACGGAGGGACGTCAGCGGCGTCCGCAGTTCGTGGCCGGCGTCCGCGATCAGCTGGGCCTGACGGTCGCGGGAGCTGGCGAGGGAAGCGGTCATCGAGTTGAAGGAGCGGGACAGCCGGGCGATCTCGTCCTCGCCCTCGGCCGGGATGCGGACGGTGAGGTCCTCGGTGCGGGCGACATGCTCGACCGCCTCGGTGAGCTCGTCGACGGGGCGCAGGCCGGTGCGGGCGACCCAGAGACCGGCCGCGCCGGCTCCGATCGCGCCGATGCCGGAGACGACCAGGAGGACCCAGGCGAGGGTGGAGAGCGGCTTGTCGATCTCGCTCATCGGGCGGGCGATGGACACGGCGATGTTGCCCGTCGTGCCACCGGGAGTGGGAGCGGTCTGCAGCAGCGGGTAGGTGTAGACGCGCATCCTCGTCCCGTTCTCGGCCCTCGCCGAGTGCAGGGCGTAGGGCTGCTGCCCTTCGGCCACTGCGATGTCGGCGGGGCTCACAGGGAGCGCCGAATTCTTGCGGGCGATGCACACCGTGCCCTGGGAGTCGACGAGCTGAACGGTGTATCCGGTGAACGGCGGGGGCGGCAGCGGGGTGGTGCCCCGGCAGTAGGAGTACAGGTCTGCCAGGTAGTTCCTGTCGACCTTGGAACTTCGCAGCGTGTTGTCCATCTGCTGGTCCAGCTGCGCCTTCGTCACGAACCAGCAGGCCGCAGCCACTGCCGCCACCGCGACCGCCACCGCCGTCGCCACCAGCAGCGCGAGCCGGGAGCGCAACGGCAGGGCGCGGAGCCGGTGCAGGGTCTCGGTCATCCGTCACCGCCGCCGGACCGGAGCGCGTAACCGACCCCCCGCACCGTGTGCACGAGCCGCGGTTCGCCGCCCGCCTCCGTCTTGCGGCGCAGGTACATCACGTACACGTCCAGGGAGTTGGAGCTCGGTTCGAAGTCGAAGCCCCACACCGCCTTGAGGATCTGCTCGCGGGTCAGCACCTGCCGTGGGTGGGCCAGGAACATCTCCAGCAGGGTGAACTCCGTACGGGTCAGCTCGACCCGGCGTGTGCCCCGGGTGACCTCGCGGGTGGCGAGGTTCATCCGCAGATCGGCGAAGTCCAGCACATCGTCGTCCAGGACGCCGCCGCCCGCCGCGGCCGCGTACGAGCTGCGGCGCAGCAGGGCCCGGATGCGGGCGAAGAGCTCGTCCAGTTCGAACGGCTTGACCAGGTAGTCGTCGGCGCCCGCGTCGAGACCGGTGACCCGGTCGCCGACGGTGTCGCGGGCGGTGAGCATCAGGATGGGTGTGGTGGTGCCTGCGGCGCGAAGCCTGCGGGCCGCTGTCAGTCCGTCCATCCGCGGCATCTGGATGTCGAGGACGATGAGGTCGGGGGCGTACGACTCGGCCCTGGCGAGGGCGTCGAGGCCGTCGACGGCGACCTCCGTGCCGTACCCCTCGAACGCGAGACTGCGCTGCAGTGCCTCACGCACGGCGGGCTCGTCGTCGACGATCAGGATGCGTTGCGGATCGTCTTCGGCGGGGCTCATCGCTCGTTGTCCTCTTCTCGTTCCGGGCTGCCGGGGCGGGCCGCGGGGCCTGCCGTGCTCTCAGCCTCGCACGGCCGCGGCACGTCGTCGCGCGGCCCGGCGCTTGCGGCCCGCGGCGGTACGGACCTCCGGGGCGCGCCGGGGCCCGGAGGTACGGCGCGCGGCCGGTTCCGTGGCGAATTCCGCTGCGAGGGCAAGGGGCAGGGCCAGGCCGGCCGGGCCGGTGGGGGTGTGCGTGGGGTGGTGCATGGCTGCCTCCTCAGGAGCTGTTGCCGGCCCGCAGGGTGTCGAGGTCGGCCTTGAGCGTGTTCACCGGGATCGCGAAGCCGAGGCCCACACTGCCCGCGCCGGCGCTGCTGGATCCGTCGGACGAACTCGCCGAATACATCGCGGAGTTGATGCCGATGATCTCGCCGTTCATATTGATGAGCGCGCCACCGGAGTTACCGGGGTTGAGCGAGGCGTCGGTCTGGATGGCCTTGTACGTGGTGGTGGAGTTGCCGGTGTCGCCGTTGAACTGCCGGCCGCCGAACTCGAACGGCCACTGCTCGCCGCCGCCCTGCCCGCCCTGTGCCTGGTCCTGGCCGCCGGAGTCCTCCTTGGCGACCGTGACATCGCGGTCGAGGGCGGAGACGATGCCGCTGGTGACGGTGCCGGTGAGGCCTTCCGGCGAGCCGATCGCGACGACCTGGTCGCCGACCGAGACCGCCGAGGAGTCGCCCAGCGTGGCCGTCTTCAGCCCGCTCGCACCCTGGAGCTTGATGAGCGCGAGGTCCTTGTCGGCATCGGTGCCGACGACCTTCGCGTTGTACGTCTTGCCCGTGCTGAGCGTCACCTTGATCGACGAGGCGCCGGAGATGACGTGGTTGTTGGTGACGACCTCGCCGTCGGAGGTGATGACCACGCCGGAGCCGGTGGACTCGCCCGCGGTCGAGGTCGCGTTGATCTCGACGATCATCGGCGAGACGGCCTGGGCGACACCGGCGACGGTGCCCTTGCTGCTCTGCGAGACGGTGGTGCCGGGGACGACGCCGCTGCCCGTGCTGTTCGTGTCGTTGCCGATGAGCTGGCCGACGACGGTGGCGGTACCGCCACCGACGACCGCCGCCGCGATCGCCACGGCCGCCAGGAGGGCCACCGGCCGCCGGGCCCGGCGCCGGGACGAGGCAGGCTCGGGAGCGGGCTGCGGGAGGTCGGAGCCGTAACCGCCGTCCCCGCCTTGGCCGTGCCCGTCGGCGCCGCCGCCCAGGCCGGGCCACACGGTGGTTCCCGGGCCCGCCGCGATCGGCTGCGCGGGCTGGTAGGACGGCGGTGGCGGGTAGGACGCGTCACCGTTGCCGTACGAGGGGTACATCGGGTACTCGCCGCTCGGGCGCTGGCTCTCTGTCATGTCCAAGAGCGTGTCCGGCGAAGATGAGAGAAGCCTGAGCACGCGCTGAGAAGCCCGGCAGAACCTCGTATGCCCCATATAAGGGAGTACTTCCCGCCGGGACTTCCCGCCGGGACTTCCCGCCGGGAAGTCAGGGAGTACGGCCCGGCAGGGACAAGAGGTACGCAGCTACGGCCCGCCGGGCCTATCGCGCCCCGACCGTGGGCTCCCCGCAGCCGCACGACCGCCGCACCACCAGCGCCGACGGGAACTGCTTCAGCCGCTCCCGCCGCGACCCCGACACCCGCAACGAGTCGTCGAGCACCAGGTCCACGGCCGCCCGTGCCATCGCCGGGCGGTCCGAGAAGACCGTCGTCAGCGGCGGATCGGTCAGACCGGCTTCCTTCACGTCGTCGAAGCCCGCCACGGCGAGATCCCCGGGCACATCGATCCGCAGCTCGCGTGCGGCCCGCAGTACACCGATGGCCTGGTCGTCCGTCGAGCAGAAGATCGCCGGCGGCCTGTCCGGACCCGCGAGCAGCTTCAGCGCCACCTGATAGGCGTCGTAACGGTTGTACGGGGCCTGGAAGAGCCGGCCCTCCGTCGAGCGCCCCGACTCGTGCATCGCACGGCGCCAGCCCTCGACGTGGTCGGCGACCGGGTCGCCGACCGCCGGGGTCGACTCCATGCCGCCGAGGCACGCCACGTACTCGTTGCCGTGTTCCAGCAGATGCCGGGTGGCGAGCTGGGCGCCGCCGACGTCGTCCGTGACGACCGCGACGTCGTCGATCGCCTCGGGCCGCTCGTGCAGCAGCACGACCCGCGCGTCCCATGCCTCTATCTCGGCCGCCGCCCGCTCGCTGGGGCCCTGGCTGACCAGGATCAGCCCGGAGACCCGCATGCCGAGAAAGGCCCGCAGATAGTGGACCTCGCGCTCGTCGCGGTAGTCGGAGTTGCCGACGAGCACCATTTTTCCGCGCTCGGCGGCAGCCTGTTCCACCGCGTGCGCCATCTCCGCGAAGAACGGCTGCCGGGCGTCCGGCACGATCATCCCTATGAGGTCGGTCCGCCGCGAGGCCATGGCCTGGGCAACCCGGTCGGGCCGGTAGCCCAGCTCCTTGATCGCGGCGAGTACCCGCTCGCGCGTGGCCGGGGCGACCGGCCTGGGTCCGTTGTTGATGACATAGCTGACGACCGCGGTCGACGTACCCGCCAGTCTCGCCACATCGTCCCGCGTCACCTTGGCCACGCGCGGCAGTCTACGCGGATGGACCTACCGGTTGGCAGGCCGGACCGGGGCTTCTTCGACGACCTCGGCCACCGTCGTCCGCTCCGGACGGATTACGGGTTCGGCGGCCGCCTTCGCCGCGGCCTGCGCCTTGGCCCCCTCGGCGGCACGCTCCACCTTCTCCGGTGCGACGAAGCGGTAGCCGACGTTGCGGACCGTACCGATCAGCGACTCGTGTTCGGGGCCGAGCTTGGCGCGCAGCCGCCGCACATGGACGTCGACCGTCCGAGTACCGCCGAAGTAGTCGTAGCCCCAGACCTCCTGGAGCAGCTGGGCGCGGGTGAAGACCCGGCCCGGGTGCTGTGCCAGATATTTGAGCAGTTCGAATTCCTTGAAGGTCAGGTCCAGAACCCGGCCCTTCAGCTTCGCGCTGTACGTCGCTTCGTCGACCGACAGATCGCCGTTGCGGATCTCCATCGGGGAGTCGTCGGCGCTGATCTGCTGCCGGCCGGTGGCCAGCCGCAGCCGGGCCTCGACCTCGGCCGGGCCCGCCGTGTCCAGCAGCACGTCGTCGATGCCCCAGTCGGCGGTGACGGCCGCGAGACCGCCCTCCGTCACGACGAGGATCAGCGGACAGCCCGGTCCGGTGGACCGCAGCAGCTGGCACAGCGACCGCACCTGCGGCAGATCGCGGCGGCCGTCGATCAGGATGACGTCGGCACCGGGGGTGTCGACGAGAGCGGGGCCTTCGGCCGGCGCCACACGCACGCTGTGCAGCAGGAGACCGAGGGCCGGAAGCACCTCCGTCGACGGTTGAAGGGCATTCGTCAGGAGCAGCAGTGAACTCATCGCCGCCCACCTGCCTGGGTCGTCGGTCGATGATCGTGCACGGTTCGCTCGCCCATTACGTCGGTCCTCCTCGTTCCCTGCGAGAGGGGCACTCCCGGGCTCGGGCCCGGGGGAGTATGCGGCACTTCTTCGTACGTTTCGTGCTGGCTTTCGCACTGCTTGCCGTACGACGTTCGTCATACGGGTTTTACGGGTGCGGTCCCGCGCCCTGGGACCGCTGAGCTTGTGGAAACGTCGCCGTAACAACGCTTGGAAAGCACAAAAGGACCCGGGGGCTGCTTTGCCCGGATCCTCTTCCCAGCAGAATAGCCCACATGAGTTCAGTGTCCGAGGGGCGATTTCGGAGTTCTTCTGTTTCCTTGATCACGCCGGGTCCACTGCGCACCACATTGCGGACCGATGACGGGGTACAAATCGAGGCGGTGTACCAGCCGTGTACGGCAGATGCCGGGACTGCTGCGGAAACATCCTTCGACAGTACTGCGATCGTGGTCGCGCACGGTTTCACCGGATCGGCGGACCGGCCCGCGGTGCGGCGTGCGGCCGGGGTGTTCGCCCGGCGTGCGGCCGTGATCACGTTCTCCTTCCGGGGGCACGGCGGGTCCGGCGGGCGGTCGACGGTGGGCGACCGCGAGGTGCTGGATCTCGCGGCTGCGGTGGAGTGGGCGCGGGCGCTCGGACATCGGCGGATCGTGACCGTCGGGTTTTCGATGGGCGGTTCCGTGGTGCTGCGGCACGGGGCGCTGTATACGGGACGATCAACGGCCGGCGCGGAAGCCGGTGGTGTTGCGGAGCGCGAGGGGCGTATTGAGGCGCGCAACGAGGCGCACGCGGATGCGGTGGTGGCCGTGAGCGCCCCTGCCCGCTGGTACTACCGGGGCACGGCTCCGATGCGCCGCCTGCACTGGGTGGTCACCCGACCCGTCGGCCGGCTGGTCGGCCGCTACGGGTTCCGCACCAGGATCGACCGGAACGACTGGAATCCGGTACCGCTCCCGCCCGTCGAGGCGGCCGGGCTGATCGCCCCGGCCCCGCTGCTGATCGTGCACGGCGACCAGGACCCGTACTTCCCGCTGGACCACCCCCGGATGCTTGCGGACGCGGCGGGCGACGGCGCCGAGCTGTGGCTGGAGCGCGGCATGGGCCATGCCGAGAACGCCGCCGACGAGAGCTTGCTCACCCGCATCGGCGACTGGGCGGTGGCGCGGTGATTCATGATGGACAGCTGATGCGAGACGAGAGGAACGCCGTCATGCCTGCCGGAACGATCCGCTACTGGGCCGCCGCCAAGGCCGCCGCCGGGACCGCGGAGGAGCCGTACACAGCCGCGACCCTCGCCGAGGCACTCGACGCGGTGCGTGAGCGGCACCCCGGTGAGCTCACCCGAGTGCTGCAAAGGTGCTCGTTCCTCATCGACGGTGCCCCCGTGGGAACCCGCAGTCATGAGACCGTACGCCTTGCCGAGGGCGGCACGGTCGAGGTGCTCCCGCCGTTCGCAGGAGGGTGAACCGCAGAACATGAGCAGCAACGATCAGCAGCATCCGTACGGACACGACCCGCGCTACGGGTACGACCCGCTGAACGGCCAGGAGCCGCAGTCTGCGCAGCCGTACGGGGAGCAGGCGTACGGCGACCAGTCCTACGCGGATCAGTCCTACGGCGACCGGTCCTACGGTCAGCAGTCGTACGCGGGCGAGTCCTACGGCGCGCAGTCGTACGGTCAGCAGGCCCCGTACGGAGCCCCGCAACAGGCGCACGGCCCGTACGACCCGAACCAGGCACCCCGGGCGAACCCCGGGCCCGCGTGGCCGGCCGGGCACATGCAGGAGCCCGCCGCGCCTGCTGGACACGGCCCACAGGATCCCGGTGTCACCCAGACCTGGGAGGGCCAGACCTGGGACACCCAGTACCAGCCGACCATTCAGCCTGGTCAGCCCGCCCAGCCGGTGCAGCAGCCCGTTCCGGCCGCCGCCGAGACCGGTTATCCGCCGCCTCATCCGCAGCCGCAGGGTGCCTCCGGTTCCTACCCGCTGCCTCCCGAGGCCCCCGTCGCGCCCGTCGCCGCCGAGCCGGTCCGGGCGGCCGCACCCGCCGACGAGGCTCCGGCCGCCACCGCATCCGCGCACGATGCCGCCGGTTACAGCGCGCCCACCACCCTGGGCAACAGCCGCATCACCGATGCCCAGCGCGCCCGCGCCGAGGGCCGTTCGCCGATCATCGCGCCGGGTATGCAGCCCGCCGCGATCACCGCGGGACTCGGGCTGCTGCTCGCCCTCGGCGCCGCGATCGGGCCGTACGCCCTGGTCGTACCCCTGGTGCTGCTTCAGGCCGTGACCGCGGCCGGCTGGTTCCGGCTCAACGGCATGTGGCCGGCCCGGCAGGGCATCGCGCTCGCGTTCGCCGGCGGCTTCGTGGCCGACATCGCACTGCTCGCCGCGGGCCGCGAGAACGGACCGGCCGCAATCCTCGGCACCCTCGGCATCTGGGTGCTGCTCACCGTGGTCCTCCAACTGCGCAGTCACGCGAGCGCCGACGAGCGGATGCAGGGGCTGATGGCCACCGTCGCGTCGGCCGCCCTCTCCGTCCTGGCCGCAGGACATCTCGCGGCGGTTCCGGACGCGGTGACGGTGGGCGGGGTGGCCGTCGCGGTCGCCGTGCTCGTCCGCGCACTGCCGCTGCCCGGACCTGCCTCGGTCGTGGTGGCGCTGCTCGCTGCCGCGGGCGCCGGTGCGGCGGCGGGGGCGTTCACCGACTTCGGTACGAAGGGTGCGCTGCTCGGCCTCACGGCGGGCGGTTGCGCACTGATCGGACTGCGGGTGGCGAGCTACGACTACCCGTCACGGTTCGTCCACATGACGGCCGGTGTGGCACTGCCGCTCACCGCCGCGGCCCCCGCCGTCTATCTGATCGGCCGCGCGATCTCGTAGCGCGGAACGGTATCGCCCCCCCGGGAACCGAAGGGGGGTGACCGCTCGTCGATCACCCCGGGCGCGCTGTGCATCCATAGTGGACGCGCGGGCGCCAGGGGTCCGGCCGGATTCAGGGTGGGGGAAGAGCGGGCATGCGTGCACTGCGAATACTGCTGGTGACAGTGGTGGTTCTGGGCGGGATCTTCGTCGCCGTCGACCGGGCGGCGGTGTATTTCGCCGAGTCGGAGGTCGAGGGGCGGGTCCAGGTCACCGGCGCCACGATCGGCTCGACGGACGTCTCCATCAAGGGATTCCCGTTCCTGACGCAGGTCGCCGGAGACCAGCTCGACGAGGTCGACGTCGAGATCACCGGCATCGAGACCGACGCCAACGGCCGCAAGATCCGGATCAGCCGGATGAACGCCGCGCTGCACGAGGTGAAGCTCGCCGACGGCTACTCCAGCGCCACCGCTGCCCGGGCCACCGGCACCGCCGTCATCTCGTACGAGGACCTGACCAAGGCCGCCAGCGACGGCGTCGTCGTCGAGTACGGCGGCAACGGCAAGGTGAAGGTGACCGGCACGGTCGATGTCCTCGGCAGCCCGCTCTCGCGCAGTGTGCTCTCCACCGTCACTCTGGTCGACGGCCACACGATCAAGGTGCACGCGGACAAGGTGCCGGGCGAGGGCATCCCGGGGCTGGAGGGTCTGGTGCGCGAGAAGACCGACTTCGAGCGGGAGGTCGGCGGTCTGCCCAGCGGTCTGAAGCTGCAGAAGATCCAGCCGACCGCCGACGGCCTGGAGATCTCGGTGACGGGCACGGACATACAGCTCGCCGGATAGGACCGATCGGCGAACGGGGCTTCAACAACCCTGCGCACCCACATATTGAGACGACTGCGTCCGATCCGCAGATGACCGACGGGCGCCGACGGCGAGGGACCGGCGCGGGGGAAGCCGGTAGGCCATTCGTGTCTCGCATCATGGGCGATCGCGTCTCATGATGCGACACGGCGGTGACATGCCCGCCCGCACCTCCCTACGATCGGTCCCATGCAGTGCTCTATTGGCGGTCTCCCACAGCGGGGACGGGCGGATCTCACGAAGCGGCGGGCAGTGGACCTGTGCCGCGTCGCCGCCATGCTCTGTCGCACTGTCTGAGCGGGAGCCTTCGGCACCCCGCATTCCCCGGCCCTTCGACCGCTGTCAGGGCCCATCCCGATTGCCTGTGCACGTGCGCCGCACCCTGTGCCGCCGTACATCCGCATCACGCACCGTCTCGCACCATCTCGCCGCAGACTGCCCCGGAGGAGAACAGAATGAGCCGCAGTGACGTCCTGGTAGACGCCGACTGGGTCGAGGCCCACCTCGACGACCCGAAGATTGCTCTCGTCGAGGTCGACGAGGACACCTCGGCGTACGAGAAGAACCACATCAAGAACGCGATCCGGATCGACTGGACCAAGGACCTCCAGGACCCGGTCCGCCGTGACTTCATCGACCAGGCAGGTTTCGAGAAGCTGCTGTCCGAGAAGGGCATCGGCAACGACACCACTGTCGTCCTGTACGGCGGCAACAACAACTGGTTCGCGTCCTACGCGTTCTGGTACTTCAAGCTCTACGGTCACCAGGACGTCCGCCTGCTCGACGGCGGCCGCAAGAAGTGGGAGCTCGACTCCCGCGACCTGGTGGACGGCGACCGGATCCCGTCGCGCCCGGCCACCGAGTACAAGGCCCAGCCGCAGGACGAGTCGATCCGCGCCTACCGCGACGACGTCGTGAAGGCGATCGGCAGCCAGAACCTGGTCGACGTGCGTTCGCCCGACGAGTTCAGCGGCAAGCTGCTCGCCCCGGCGCACCTCCCGCAGGAGCAGTCCCAGCGCCCCGGCCACGTGCCGACCGCCCGCAACATCCCGTGGTCGAAGAACGCCAACGACGACGGCACCTTCAAGTCGGACGACGAGCTCAAGGCCCTCTACGAGGACGAGCAGGTCGACCTGGCGAAGGACACCATCGCGTACTGCCGTATCGGCGAGCGCTCCGCGCTCACCTGGTTCGTGCTGCACCAGCTGCTCGGCCAGGAGAACGTCAAGAACTACGACGGTTCGTGGACCGAGTACGGCTCCCTCGTGGGTGTGCCGATCGAGCTCGGCGCCAACAAGTAACTCCGCACGACCCGGACCAGCACGACCCCCGACCAGAAGGACAGAACACCATGTGTGGAGCAAAGGCCGGCGGCCCCGACGCTTCGACCATCAAGCCCGGTGAGACCACCATCCAGGGCAGCGTGACCCGTGACGGCGAACCCGTCACCGGTTACGTGCGCCTGCTGGACTCGACCGGCGAGTTCACCGCAGAGGTCCCGACCTCGGCGACCGGACAGTTCCGGTTCTACGCGGCCGAGGGCACGTGGACGCTGCGCGCCCTCGTCCCGGGCGGCAGCGCCGACCGCACGGTCGTGGCGCAGACCGGTGGCCTCTCCGAGGTCGCGATCGCCGTCTAGTTCCGAACGCGGCCTCGTGCCGCTTCGCGGACTCCGAGCCGCCGCGCCGGACTGTGTCCGTCGGACCGGCCCGGGGCTCCCGCGACGCCTTACCGGCCGAAGGGCCGTACCCCGGGGGTTGGACGCCTTCCGAAGTGGGGTACGGCCCTTCGTGCCGTTCGCGTGGGCGGAAACGGGCCTACGCTTGAGTCATGTACGCCCGACGCCGTCGCGGCTATTTCCTCATGATGGGCGGCTGCATCGTCCTCTTCGTGTCGGCCTGGTCCTTTGTCAGGCTGTGGTCGATGCCCGCCGCGATAGCGATGTGCGTGGTCGCCATGGTCATCCCGCCCGTCGCGGCCATGGTCGCCAACCGCCGGGGTCCGGAGGACCGCTGGTGGGACGACCCGTCGGGCGACCCGAAGTCCGACGAGTGGTGGGACGAGCTCGACGGCAAGAAGCGTCAGTAGCGGGTACGGCGCGGGGCGCGTCAGTAGACGAGGGCCTGGACGCCCTCGGCCATGATCTCGCTGACGAAGACCTGGGCGCCGGCGATCCGTACGCCCTTCAGGACGTCCTGCTCGGTGATGTCGCGACGGGCCGCGCACTGCGTGCACAGGGTGATCTGCCCGCCCGCCTGGATCGACTCGATCAGATCCGGCAGCGGCGCGGCATGCGGAAGTTCGAACTCCGCGGCGCGCCCCGGCAGAGCGAACCATGAGGATTCACCGGTCAGCCAGAGCGAGACCTCCACGCCGCTGGCGACGGCGACCGCGGCCACCGTGAACGCCTGTGAGCAGCGCTCGGCTGAGTCGGCACCGGCAGTCACCTTGATCACGAGCTTCTTCGGCATATGCCGAACTGTAATCGTCGGGCGGGCAACCTCATCTCCTCGGTGGCAGTCAGGTGTGTGCGCGGATAACGGAATCAGCGCCTCTGGTCTCGTGGGGGGACCCCAATTGGAACCGAAAGACACCATTTCTGACGGGCAGGCCGGGACGCTCGCCGGGGAAGAGGCACCGGCCGGCGCCGCAGAGCCACCCGAGCCGGTGGCCGAGCCCGCGGTCGAGTCCGGGCCGGTGACCGTGCCTGCGGCCGGGCCCGAGTCCGGGCCCGAGTCCGGGCCCGAGTCCGGGCCCGAGTCCGGGCCCGAGTCCGCGCCCGAGTTCGCACCCGCCCCTGTGGCCGCAGCGCCCGTCGCGAGGCGCCCGCGCGGGCGTACGGCTCTGCTGATCGCCGCTGCCGCGGTGCTCGGTATCGCCGGCGGCACCGCCGTGGGCTACGACGTGCAGGCCGGACGGGCCCCGACACCGCTGCCCGCCCTGTCGCAGCCCGATCTGGCCTACCCGGCGAAGGCGCTGCCCCCGGGCAAGGTCCCCGACCCGCTGCCCGCGTCACAGGACCGTCGGGTCGGGACGGACGGCGACCTGCGCAAGCTGATCGCCGACAGGCCCGCGGGCTGGAGCGACGACAAGCAGGCGCTGGGCCTCAGCGACGGATGGGTGGACGTGGACGAGTACGCCCTCTCCTTCAAGGACAAGGGACCCATGTACGAGTACTTCCTGGAGTCCGACATCCGCCGGATCGCGAGCGCCAACTGGAAGCGCGGGCAGTACCGCACCGCCGAGACGAATCTCGTGCAGTTCGGCTCGGGAACCGTCCAGGGGGCCCAGGACTTCGCGGAGGGCCAGCTTTCGTACATGTCCGGAACCGAGAACGGTGCGGGCAACGACGGTGATCCGCTCAAGGGCAGCGGCAACGGCCGCTACTACCTCTACGAGGTCGACCGGAAGCCGGGCTATCTGCCGTCCTACCACGCCAGGGCCACCGTGTACCGCGGCGACATCATGGCCGACATCCACATCTACGACACCGTACCGATCAGCAAGAAGGACATCCGGACGCTGGCCGAGCGACAGCTGGAGCGCCTGTGAACGACGTGACCACGCAGGTGACCACGCCGGACGAGAGCGCCGACGCTCCCGGTACCGCCGCCCCGCTTCCCCCGGCCGCCTCCGGCCGGGCACGCCGGGTGATCCTCACGGCGCTTCCCGTCGTGCTGGTGATCGCCGCGGTCGGCGGTGCGGCTGCGTACACCAGGAGCACGGTGGACAACGCCGACCGCAGCGTCAGGACCGGCCTCTGGCAGGAGCCCGCGCACAAGCCCGGCAAGGACCCGGCCGGCGATGTGGCCCGGGGCCGGGCCTCCACCGAGCTCAGCAAGCTGCTGCTGCCGGTCCCGACCGGCTACCGGCTCGGCCCCGACATGGGGGAGATGGGCAACGACAGCGAGCAGAGCGGCAAGAAGGCGGCCGCCGCGGTGAAGGAGAACGCCCACGGTCTCGCGGGCAAGGAGCGCCGGGCCTACGAGAAGCGGGTCGACAAGCTCCGTATCGAGGGCACCGCCGTCCGTTCCTATACATCGGACGGCAACGACCTGCTGGTGAAAACACAGATCATGCGGATGAAGGACAAGAAGGCGGTCCGCAACCTCTACGACGTCAGGTCGGATCTCTTCGAGACCATCGGCATCTTCCGCCAGGGGCCGAAGATCCAGGGGCACACGAGGAACGCCAAGTGCTTCCTCCTGCGCAAGGACAGCGAAGGCGGCGAGGACTCCATCGTGTCCATGGAGTGCATGGCGTACGACGGCGAGCTGAGCATCAGTGTCTCGGCATCCGGCACCGTGCCCTTCGACCGGGCGGCCGTCGCCGAATTGCTGAAGGACCAGCTCAACCACATCACGTCTCCGGGGGAGTACGTATGACCGAGCAGACGACGGAAACGCCCGCCGCGCCCGTGCCCGCCGAGGCCACCCCCGTACCGCAGGCGCCCGAGCCTCCGTCGGCCCCGCCGCGGGTGCCAGAGCCTTCGTCGGCCCCGCCGCCGGTGCCCGAGCCGCCCCGGCGCGTCCTGCGGGCTGTCGCCCGGTGGACCGTCGCCGCCCTGGTCCTCGGGGGTCTCGGCGCCGGTACGGCCTTCGGCATCACCTCGATGGAGCGCACCGACGTGCCCGGTCTGGCCACCGAGAGCGACGGCCGCTGGGACTACCCCGAGCTGGGACTGCCCGCGCTGTCGGCCGGTTCGCCCCGCCCGTTCAGCGACGGCAATGTCGCCGAGATCCACTACGCCGACCTGCGGCGTCTGCTGCTGCCCGCCCCGGCCGGAGCAACCGTGGACAAAAAGCTCGACGGAGGCTGGGTGAGCACGGAGCAGTACCTCTCCGAGTATGTGAAGGGCGAGCGCTCCGACATCACACAGATACTGAAGGACTCCGCTCCGCGGCACGTCGCGGCCCGCGGCTGGACCATGCCGGACGGCACGTCGACCCGGATCTATCTCGTCCAGTTCAACTCGACGGCCTTCGCCCAGTACTTCATGGACTCGGTCTCCGGCAGCGGATCCGGGGTGCCGCTCGTCGGGGCGCCCGAGACGGTTCTCGACGAAGGCTGGAGCGGTGGCGGCAAGGTGGAGGGCACCGCGTCGTACGCGTACGACGAGGCGAAGCCGTACGGCGAGGCGCAGGTCCGCCAGGGTTACCTGGTCGCCGGCGACACGCTCGCCCTCGTCGTCCAGTCCCGCAAGGGCGAGGAGGGCACTCGGAGCGTTCCGTTCCGCCAGACGCTGATCCTGCAGAACCAGCTGCTGGGCTGACCTGCCTCTCGGCGATCCCCGGGCAAACCCCGAACCGACGGGCCGGGCCCCAACCCATTAGGCTGGGGCCCGGCCCCGTATTGCTGCCATACCGCTCGTTCCAAGGAGCTCCCGTGCTTGAGGCATTCTTCTCCGCCCTGCTGGTCCTGGTCTGCGTCGGCGTTATCGCCTTCGCCGGCGTGACCGTGAAGAAGCTGTACCAGGGTCAGCGCTGACCCTCGCTGCCCTCGCCTCCGTCCGCGCCGGTACCCCCGTCACGAACGTGACACTCGTGCCCGATGTGTCACGTCCGCAGTCACCCGCCCCCACCTCACAGATCGTCTGAGCCGCTCATGATCGAGATCCCGTCCGACCTCCACCCGGACCTCGTCCCGCTGGCCTTCCTCCTCGGCAACTGGGCGGGCGCCGGTGTCTCCGACTTCCCCGGCGCCGAGCAGTGCAACTTCGGCCAGGAAGTCTCCTTCAGCCACGACGGCCGGGACTTCCTGGAGTACGTCTCGCACACCTGGGTGCTCGACTCCGAGGGCAAGAAGGTCAAGCCGCTGGAGTCCGAGTCCGGCTACTGGCGCATCGACAAGGACCGCAAGGTCGAGGTCGTCATGGTCCGCGACCAGGGCGTCATAGAGATCTGGTACGGCGAGCTGGCCGACCAGAAGCCGCAGATCGACCTGGTCACCGACGCGGTGGCCCGGACCGCGGCCTCCGGCCCGTACAGCGGCGGCAAGCGTCTCTACGGCTATGTGAAGAGCGACCTGATGTGGGTCGGCGAGAAGGCCACCCCCGAGGTGGAGCTGCGCCCGTACATGTCGGCGCATCTGAAGAAGACCGTCACCCCGGAAGAGGTCGAGGCGATGGCGAAGGGCCTCGGCGACCTGCCGGACGACGGCATCGCCTTCTTCAAGTAGTCCGGCCCGTTCACGGGTTTCCCCTCGTACAAAGCTGCGGGCAGGTGCTCACCCGGTCCTACACTGGGCCTGTGGTGAGCACCGACTGGAAGACCGATCTCCGGCAGCGCGGCTATCGTCTGACGCCGCAGCGGCAGCTTGTCCTGGAAGCCGTCGACACGCTGGAACACGCGACGCCCGACGACATCCTCTCCGAGGTGCGCAGGACCGCGTCCGGGGTGAACATCTCCACCGTCTACCGGACGCTGGAGCTCCTGGAGGAGCTGGAGCTGGTCAGCCACGCCCATCTGGGCCACGGGGCACCGACGTACCATCTGGCCGACCGCCACCACCACATCCATCTGGTCTGCCGCGACTGTACGAACGTCATCGAGGCCGATGTCGATGTCGTCGCCGAGTTCACCGCAAAGCTGCAGGGCACCTTCGGTTTCGAGACGGACATGAAGCACTTCGCGATCTTCGGCCGCTGCGCCGACTGCACGGCGAAGGCGGCGTCCGAGGGTGCGGCCCGGACGGCCGACGCGGCCGATCCCAAGCCCTAGGCCCCTCCGGCCGACCGGCAGCCGGAGGGCGGCCTTAAATCGCGTCGTACGCTGGTCGCATGAAGAGCCCCCTGCTGTCCCTGCCCGGCGCCGTCCCCGCCGAAGGCCGCGACGAAGGCGTCGCCGCGCACTACGGTGACCTGTTCCGCGAGCAGCGCGCCCTCGCCGGCGGCTCCGGCCTCGTCGACCTCTCGCACCGCGCCGTCGTCACCGTCACCGGCAGCGACCGGCTGGCCTGGCTGCATCTCCTGCTCACCCAGCATGTCAGCGAACTCGCCCCGGGACAGGCCACCGAGGCCCTGATCCTCACCGCGAACGGGCACATCGAGCACGCCCTCTATCTCGTCGACGACGGCGAGACCGTGTGGATGCATGCCGAACCGGGAACGCAGGGCGACCTCGTCGCCTATCTGGAATCCATGAAATTCTTCTACCGGGTCGAAGTCGCCGACCGCACCGAGGACTTCGCCGTGGTGTACCTGCCGGCCGGCTCCATCGCGGAGGTCCCGGACGGCGTGACGGTACGGGAGACGGCGTACGGCCGGGATCTGTTCCTGCCCCGCGCCGACCTGGAGAAGTACGCGGCCGGGCACGGCCCCGTGGCCGGCATCCTGGCGTACGAGGCGCTGCGCGTCGAGGCGCACCGTCCGCGCCTCGGCTTCGAGACCGACCACCGCACCATCCCGCACGAGCTGGGCTGGATCGGCACCGCCGTCCACCTCCAGAAGGGCTGCTACCGCGGTCAGGAGACCGTGGCCCGGGTGCAGAACCTGGGCAAGCCGCCGCGGCGGCTGGTCTTCCTGCACCTCGACGGCAGCGAGGTCGTCCTGCCCGGGCACGGCACACCGGTACGGCTCGCCGCGGACGGCGCCGAAGGCCGTCAGCTGGGCTTCATCACCACGTCCGCCCGCCACCACGAGCTGGGACCGATCGCGCTGGCGCTGGTCAAGCGGAACGTCGCGGTGGACGCGGAGCTGCTCGCAGGGGACACGGCCGCAGCCCAGGAGACGGTCGTGGAGCCGTAACTGTGCGTAGATTCTCTACGCGCGACCGTCTGCACCGACTGGTCGACCTGGTTCAGACCTGACACGGACCTGACCGGGATCCGGCCCGGTCAGACCTCGATGATGACGGTGAACGGGCCATGGTTCGTGAGCGAGACCCGCATGTCCGCCCCGAACCGGCCCGTCTCCACCTGCGCCCCCAGTGCCCGCAGCTGTGCCACCACCTCGTCGACCAGCGGTTCGGCGATCTCGCCGGGTGCCGCGGCGTTCCAGGTGGGCCTGCGCCCCTTCCGGGCGTCCCCGTAGAGAGTGAACTGCGAAATCACCAGAAGTGGTGCATTCACATCGGAGCAGGACTTCTCGCCCTCCAGGATGCGGACCGACCAGAGCTTGCGGGCGAGCTGTGCCGCCTTCTCCGCGGTGTCCCCGTGGGTGACTCCCACCAGCACACACAGCCCCTCGCCGACGATTTCGCCGACCACCTCGGGCCCGCCCGACGCGCCCGTGCCCTCGGACACCGTGACGCTCGCACCATCCACCCTCTGTACCACTGCACGCATACAGACCAACCTATCTTGGGCTGAACGGGTACAGAGCATCCACAGAGGCCCCATGGGAGTGGCACCATGCTCGGAAGGCGGTGTGCCGACGCACCGGTCGAGGGGATGGACAACAGCATGAGTACCCATGGAACCGGGCAGTCCCCCGGTGCCGTGCCGGGCGCGCGCACCGGCACCAGTACCAGCACCAGCACCATGCGCCCACCCGTGCAGCGAACCGGTCACGGTCCCGTGGACGGCCCGTCCGCGGAACCGCAGCCCGAGCTGGACGGCCTGCGACTGCCGGAGCTGCGCACCCTGCGCCGCGAATCGCAGCGCGACGAGGCCGACCTCAGCTATGTGCGGCGGCTGGTCCAGGGGCGGATCGACATCCTGCGGGCCGAGCTGGCCCGAAGGCTGGATCCGGAGACACCCGTGGTGGACCGGCTCTCGGAGATCCTCGCCGACACCCCGTCCCGGCACCGCTCCTCCGCCAGGCATGTCACGCTCACCACACCGCGCAGCGACGAGTACCGCCGGCTGGCGGCCGAGACGCTCGCCGAGGTCGAACTCTCCGACCTCGACGCCCGTACGGACGAAGAGCTGCACGCCGCGATGGGGCGCCTGGTCCGCTACGAACAGCAGGTCTCCCGACGCCGTCACCAGCTGCAACGGACCGCTGACGATTGCAGTGCGGAGATCGCCCGCAGGTACCGTGATGGTGAAGCACAAGTAGACGACCTGCTCGCCTGAAGCGACCCTTCCGGGGGCGGGTCCGCCCGTCCCGGAAGGCCACCATGACCTCCAGCGCCGCCCCCGCCGCTCCCTCCGCCATATCCCCCGCCCACCCCGTCCTGGCCGAGGTCGTACGGTCCGGCTTCGTGGAGGGCCGGCACCGGGGCTCGCTGGTCGTACTGGCCGCCGACGGCAGCGTGGAGCGGGTTCTGGGCGACCCGGCGGCACCGGTCTTCCCGCGCTCCTCCAACAAGCCGATGCAGGCCGCGGCGGTGCTGCGGGCCGGGCTCGATCTGTCCGGGGAACGGCTGGCACTGGCCGCCGCGAGCCATTCGGGCGAGGACTTCCACCTCGAACTCGTGCGCACGATGCTCGCCGAGAACGGACTGACGCCCGGCGATCTGCAGACCCCGCCCGATCTGCCGCTGGATCCGGCGGAGGCGGAGGCGTATCTCGCCGCGGGCCATGTCCGGGACCGGATCACCATGAACTGCTCCGGCAAGCACGCGGCGATGCTCGCGGTGTGCGCGGTGAACGGCTGGGACCGGGCCTCGTACCTCGACCCGTCGCACCCGCTCCAGCAGCTGGTCCACCAGGTGGTCGAGGAGGCCGCCGGAGAGCCGGTCGCGGCGGTCGGTACGGACGGGTGCGGGGCTCCGCTGATGGCGATCAGCCTGGTGGGTCTGGCGCGGGCCTTCCGTTCGTTCGTGCTGGCGGAGCCGGGGTCGGCGGAGCGCCGGGTCGGGGACGCGATGCGGGCCCACCCCGAGTACGTGGCCGGAACGCGCCGTCCCGACACCTGGCTGATGCGGGAAGTGCCGGGCACGCTCTCCAAGATGGGCGCGGAGGCGGTGCAGGCGGTGGCACTGGCGGACGGCCGGGCACTGGCCTTCAAGATCGACGACGGTGCGACGCGGGCACTCGGTCCGGTGCTGGCACAGTCGCTGCGTCTGCTCGGCATCGACGCCCCGGTGGTCTCCCGGATCGGACGCACGCCTCTGCTGGGCGGCGGCGGCGAGGTCGGCGAGATCCGGGCAGCGTTCTGACCGGATTCCCCGTCGGCGGAAAAACCGGGCGACATTCGGCGAGCCGGTATCTAGCGTGGGGTCCATGCGCCTTGACGTCCGTGCGATCGCCGAATCCGAGTACCCCGGCTGGCTGCAGGCCCTGAACACCGGCTTTCTGCGCCCGCCGGTGGTGACGGGTGAGGAGGTCGCCGGCCGCCTCCCGCATACCGACCTGGCCCGTACGCAGGGTGCGTTCGACGGCGGGCGGTGCGTGGCCACGTTCCGTTCGTTCGCGCAGGAGCTCACGGTCGTCGGCGGCGCCACGGTGCAGGCCGACGCGGTCTCCAACGTCACGGTGTCTCCCACGCACCGCCGTCGCGGGCTGCTCAGCCGGATGATGGCCACGGACCTGGCGGCGGCGAAGGAGCGCGGCGACGTGGTCGCCACGCTGATCGCCGCCGAGTACCCGATCTACGGGCGGTACGGTTTCGGCCCGGCGGCGTGGACCACCGAGTGGGAGATCGACGTACCGCGGGCGGGCCTCGACCCGCGCTGGTCGGGGCCCTCCGCACAGGACGGCGGCCGGATCGACCTGGTGAGCGGCGCGGACGTACGCAAACTGGGCCCGGCCCTCCACGACCGGCTGCGCGCCCGGCAGCACGGCGCGGTCAGCCGCGACACACGCTGGTGGGAAGTGAACACCGGCGAGAACCTGTTCGGCCCCGAGACCTGGACGGAGCCCTTCTACGCCGTCTACAGCAACGCGGACGGCGAGCCCGACGGCCTGATCGCATACCGCGCCGACGACAACTGGGGCGACGCCAAGCAGCCGCTGAACCGGGCCACGGTGCTCGGCCAGATCGCCGTCACCCCGGCCGCGGAGCGCGCGCTGTGGCACTTCGTCTGCTCGATCGACTGGATCACCACGGTCCGCACCGGCCGTCGCGCCCCCGACGACCTGCTGCCCCTCCTCCTCCCGGACCCGCGCGCGGCCCGCATCGTGACCCAGGCGGACTGGCTGTGGATACGAGTCCTGGACGTCGTACGCGCCCTGGAGGCCCGCTCCTACGCGGTACCCGGCGCACTGACCCTGGACATCCACGACGCCACGGGCCTGACCACCGGCCGCTACCGCCTCGACACCTCCCCGTCCGGCGCCACCTGCACCCCCACCACGGCCGGCGCCGATCTCACCCTGGACGTGCGGGAGTTGGGGACCCTCTACCTGGGCGACGAGTCCCCGGCCCGACTGGCGGCCCTGGGGCGCATCAAGGAACTCACGCCGGGTGCGGTGGCACTGGCGGAAGGGATGTTCCGGGCGGCGCGGCGGGCTTGGTGCCCGGATGTGTTCTAGGGTCTGCCGTCAAACAGCCGTCCGGATCCAACCACCTTTGCGGCAAACGGAGTTGTAGCGTTCTTCCGTGACCTCCGAGCGCGCACAAGCGATGTCCGCCGGGTGATGACCGCGTCTGTGTTGCGTCTGCTGATGCGCAGGGAGCGCCCGGTCGTGGTGGCGGCGTGCGCGAGAGGGGCAAGGGCTTCGGTGTCCCGCGACGCGTGACTTCAGCGCGTCCGCCGTTCCTTCGGCGACGATTCGTCCCCGGTCGAGGACGGCGATGCGGTCGGCCGGCCGGTCCGCCTCCTCCAGGTACTGGGTGGTGGCGCCCTGGTTGACGAGGTCGCGGACCACCTGCCGGAGCTGCTGCCGGCTGCGTGGGTCGAGGCCGGTTGTCGGCTCGTCGAGGAAGAACACCTCCGGTTGCGGACTGCCGACGAGCCCTGCCGCCAGGTCGAGCCTGCGCCGCATGCCTCCGGAGTACGTACGGGTGGGGCGCCGGGCCGCGGCGGTGACCTGGTGAGGCCGTGTGCCTCGATCACGCCTGTCATGGGTGCGCCCATCCCTTCAGCGTATGACATACGCAATAGTGCGTAAGGGTTACGAATAACTAGGGTGGTCGTCAAGGGAAGGTGGGGTTTCAGGTGACTGAAGAGAAGGGCCCGTCGGGCGGTACGGGCCTGCCGGCCAGCATCGAGGCCGCCTGGGGGCTGCGGGAGCGCCCGGCCAAGGGGCCGAAGCCCGGGCTGAGTCTGGCCCGCATCGTGGACGCCGCGGTGGCGGTGGCGGCGTCCGAGGGGCTGGGGGCGGTCTCGATGGGGCGGGTCGCCAAGGATCTGGGCGCGTCGACGATGTCGCTGTACCGGTATGTGTCCGCCAAGGGTGAGCTCTATGTCCTGATGCAGGAGGCGGCGATGGGTCCGCCGCCCCAGCTGCCCGCGCCGGAGAGCGGCACCGGCTGGCGGGAGGCGCTCGCGCAGTGGGCGTGGGCGCAGCGCCGGGTGTTCCACCGCAATCTGTGGATGCTCCGCATCCCGATCTCGGGCCCGCCCGCCAGCCCGAACTCCGTCGCCTGGTGGGAGCAGGGCCTCCAGGCTCTCGAAGGCACCGGCCTGAGCGCCGGCGAGGAGGTCTCCGTCATCCTTCTGGTCAGCGGGTTCGTACGGAACGAGGCGCTGCTGACGGGTGATCTCGCCGCCGCAGTCGAGGCGCGCGGCATCCCGGCGCAGGAAGTGATGGACGGGTACGCCCGCACCCTGGACCGGCTCGTCGACCCCGTACGGCATCCGTCGCTCTCCCGACTGCTGAAGTCCGAGGTGATGGGGACGCCGGACGAGCCCGACCACGAGTTCAGGTTCGGGCTCGAACGCGTGCTGGACGGGGTCGCGGCCCTGGTGGAGGCGAGGGCGCGGGACTGAGGGGGCGAGGCCGGGCCCACGCCGCCGGATGTCGGGCTTCCCGCGCTGAGGACAACGCTTCCGCACCCGATGCCGGGCCTGCGTGCCCCGGCGTCGGGCTTCTGTGTTCCGGCGTCAGGCCTCCGCGCTGAGCGGCACCTTGCCGCCCGGGCTGCGCGCCTCGATCGTCCCACCCGAACGGATCCGGGTCTCCACGAAGCCGATGTCAACGTGGCTCACCTCGATCACCACCTCACCCGGACCCGCCACCGGTCCGGGCAACTCAGCCGCCACCAGCACCTGCGGACCGCCCAGCTCCCCGACCAGCACCGCACGCATCTGGATCACAACCTTCCGGCTGTCGGCGGCCGGCTCGTCCGGCGCCCGTCCGACCGCCCTCGGACGTCAAGTCCGGTTGAGGTCAAGGCGTACGCTTCATGGTCATGAGCGGAGAGAAACCCTGGCCCGGGGCGGCGGTGCATACGGCCCCCGCAGCCTCTGCGGCCCATGCGCCGATGAGCCTGCGTGAGCGGAAGAAGCAGCTGACGTACCAGGCGGTCTCCGATGCCGCGATCGCGATGTTCCTGGAGCGGGGCTTCGACAAGGTCTCGGTGGCGGAGGTGGCGGCCGCCGCGGACATCTCCAAGCCGACGCTGTTCCGGTACTTTCCGACCAAGGAGGACCTGGCTCTGCACCGGTTCGCCGACCATGAGGACGAGGCGGCCCGTGTCGTCGCCGCCCGCGCGGACACCGAGTCCCCCCTGGACGCCCTGCGCCGTCACTTCCTGGACGGCCTGGAGCGGCGCGACCCGGTGACCGGGCTCTGTGATGTGCCTCAGGTGCTGGCGTTCATGCGGTTGCTGTACGGGACGCCGTCCCTGGTGGCCCGCATGTACGCCTACCAGGGCCGCTCGGAGGCGGCCCTCGCACGTGCGCTGGGCGACCGGGTACGGGACAGGCTGGCCGCGGGCCAGATCATCGCCGTACAGCGCATCCTGGGCCTGGAGAACTGGCGGCGGATCGACGCGGGGGAGAGCGCGGACGAGGCTTACGGCAGTGCGGTCGAAGCCGCCGAACTCGCCTTCGCGCAGCTGCGGTCGGGGCTCGGGGAGGAGTAAGGGGCGGCAGCGGTGGACGGGCGGTGTTCGCGTCGGTGTGCGGGGCTATTCGGACGGGCGGCAGTCGTCGGCGCTGCCCGTGAACACGATCGAATCGCTGTGCATCGGCGGAGGACCGCTGCCGGTGACGTTCAAGCTCCATCCGCTCTTCTTGAGGGTCGCGTAGATGAACGTCTCCCGTTCGGAGCGGTCACTCACCCGCCAGCCGGCCGCCTCCAGTGCGGCAACGGCACCGGCGAAGGAGCCCTTCGGCTTCGCCTTCCGCTTCTCCGGCTCCGTGTAGCGCCCCCAGGCGAAGGAACACCCGACGGCGGATTCCTCCTTCGCGCCCCTGCCGCTCTCCATGACGCCGACGATCAGGTCGGGCGACTTCGTCACCCCGGCCCCGGCGACGACGGCCGTGACCTCCTGCTCGGTGACCTGCCGGGTGCGGGGCCGTTCCGGCGGCGTCCCGACGTACATGCGTACCGCCACCAGCGCGAAGGCCGCGAGCACCGCCGCACCCGTCACCGCCACGACAGGGCGCACCCGGCGGTGTCGCTCAGGCACGGAGGTCTTCGGCGTGCAGCACCGCTTCGGCGATCTCCCGCACCCGGCGGTGTCGCTCAGGCACGGACGTCCTCGGCGTGCAGCACCGCTTCGGCGATCTCCCGCACCCGGCGGTGTCGCTCAGGCACGGACGTCTTCGGCGTGCAGCACCGCTTCGGCGATCTCCCGCACCCGGTCGCGCGTGATGCCGGTGCGCTGTTCCACGGCGAGGGGGTGGTCGGTGGGTTCCAGCTCGATCCGGGGGCGCAGGCCGATCGGGCGGGTGTGGGCGTTCGTCTTGAGGTTGGTCGTGCGCGGCGAGTACAGCCCCAACTCGGTGCTCAGCCAGCCGAAGTACGGCTGCTCGGACTCACGGCCGGGGGTCTCCCACACATCGAGGGCACGGGCGAAGTTCTCCCGGCTGAGCGAGACCCAGACGCCCCAGGAGAAGGGCTCCTCACTGCCGAGGACGGGTATCTCGATCAGACCCTTGATGAAGTAGTGCTGGTGTCTGACGATGCACTGGTCCGAGGAGAGCATGCTGTCGGGATCGCTCTCCAGGCTTGCGTCCCAGACATCGGGTGCCATGGTCGAGTACCCCATCGGGAGTTCCGTGTGGTGTTCGCCGCAGCAGGAGCAGGTGTAGCCGGGGTCGATAGCCATGGGCGGGATCCTAGGCCCTGCGGTCCCGGGGGCGGCGGGCGTTCCGTGCCCGGCACGGTCAGTCCTCGGCCGGCATGTCCAGTGCTGTTCCGTACAGCCTGGTGACCCGGAGCCGGATCACCACGCGCCGGTCCGCGACGATCTGCTTCAGGAAGGCCGTCTCTTGCGCGGGGGTTTCGAAGCCGGGGGTCAGGGAGAGCAGTTCACGGCCGGTCGCGTCGCCGGGCACGGTGGTCGGCTCCGACACCTCCGCCTCCCCCTCTGCGACCGCGAACGACCAGACGTCCGGGCCTTGTACGTGCAGGGAGGCGTGCGGGTCGTTGCGCAGCTGACGCACCTTGAGGCGGTCGGCGGTGGTGGACACGCGCACGACGCGCTCCTCGGGGTTCCAGTCGTAGAGGACGGTCGACAGGTGCGGGTGACCGGTGCGCCGCACGCTCGCCAGGGTCCCGAACTGCTGCTTCCGGAGCAGTCGCGACAGCTCTCGGTCGGTGAGTGCGCGGGGAGCGGGGCCGGTCCCCGGCGGCTGTTCGGTGGTGTTCTGCGCGTTCATGGTTCGGCCTCTCGGAAGGTTTGTGGGGGTGGGGTGTACGGGTGCGGGCTCAGGCGGCGGGCCCTCGCTCGGGGCGCCGCAGCACCGCGAACGCGATGACGAACGCGGCCACGAGGAGCCCCGTACCGACGGCGAAGGCCAGGTGGTAGCCCCCGGTCAGCGCCTCGGCGCGGCCGAGGCCGTCCGCGAGCAGGGTGTCGGTACGGGCGGCCGCCAGCGTGGACAGCACCGCGACGCCGATGGCCATGCCGATCTGCTGCGTGGTGTTGAACAGTCCGGATGCGAGCCCGGCATCGCCGTCCCCCGCCCCCGACATGCCGAGCGCGGTCAGCGCGGGAAGGGCGAGCCCGAAGCCCGCGGCGAGCAGCATCACCGGGAGCAGATCGGTGACGTAGTGCGCATGTACGGGTACGCGGGTGAGCAGGCCGAGGACCCCGATCAGCAGGATCAGCCCGGCCAGCAGCACATTCCGGTCGCCGAACCGTGCGATCAGCCGGGCCGAGACGCCCAGTGACACGGCTCCGATGACGGCCGCCGCCGGGAGCATGGCGAGACCGGTCGCGGCGGCACCGTAACCCAGCACGTTCTGGAGGTAGAGGGCGACCAGGATCTGGAACGAGAACAGCGCGGCCACCATGAGGACCTGGACCAGATTGGCGCCGGAGACACTGCGCGAGCGGAGGATCCGCAGCGGCATGAGCGGGGTACGGGCGGTGGCCTGGCGGGCGACGAACGCGACGAGCAGTACGAGGGTGAGCGCGCCGAGTCCGAGCGTGGGCGCAGACACCCAGCCGTACTCCTCGACCCGGACGACGGTGTAGATGCCCAGCATCAGCCCTGCGGTCACGAGGAGCGCGCCGATGACATCGGCTCCGGCGGCCCGGCCGAGGCCGTGGTCGGCGGGCAGTACGCGCACCGCGACGACGAGGGCCGCGAGCCCGATCGGCAGGTTGATGAAGAAGATCCAGTGCCAGTCGAGGGCGTCGGTGAGAACCCCGCCGAGCACCTGTCCGATCGACGCCCCCGCCGCGCCCGTGAAGCTGAACACGCCGATGGCCCTGGCGCGTTCACCGGGCTCGGTGAACAGGGTGACGAGGATGCCGAGGCCCACGGCGGAGGCCATGGCACTGCCGACGCCCTGCAGGAAGCGGGCGGCGATCAGGACGCCGGGGGAGACGGCGGCGCCGGCGAGGAGCGAGGCCGCGGTGAAGACGGCGGTGCCCGCGACGAACATGCGCTTGCGGCCGATGAGATCGCCGAGTCGGCCGGCGAGCAGCAGCAGGCTGCCGAACGCGATCAGGTAGGCGTTGACGACCCAGCTGAGGCCGGCGGGCGAGAAGCCCAGGTCTTCCTGGACGGCGGGCATCGCCACGGTCACGATCGAGCCGTCGAGGACGGTCATCAGCAGGCTGGTGGCGATGACGCCGAGGGCGAGCCGGCGTGAGGCGTGCGAAACGGGTGCGGATACGGGTGCGGGAGGGGCGGAGGCAGCAGGGGCAGACATGGGGCTCTCCTGTCGGAAGGATCGACAAGAGAGACCGTAGCAGATGGTTTTGTTGCAGACTATTTGTTTCGGGTCTTGTTGTTGCGGACTACTTCTTGCTCTGGCGTGCGCGGCGGGCGGTCCCGGGGCTCTCCTCCGGGGTGGCCAGATGGTCGCCGGCCAGCTGATTCAGGGCCCGCAGAAGGGCTTCCCGGTCGCCGGAGGGGAGGGTCTGCAGCGCGTCCTTGTGCACCCGGTCGACGATCCGCCGGCTCTGCTCGGCGAGCCGGGCGCCCTTCTCGGTGACCGCGATGATCCGGGCCCGCCGGTCCCGGCTGGACGGCCGGCGTTCGGCGAGGCCCGCGCTCTCCAGGGCGTCCACGGTCACCACCATCGTGGTCTTGTCCATGTCGCCGATCTCGGCGAGCTGGATCTGGGTGCGCTCCTCCTCCAGGGCGTGGACGAGTACGCAGTGCATGCGCGCCGTCAGCCCGACCTCGGCGAGCGCCGCCGACATCTGGGTCCGCAGGACGTGGCTCGTGTGGTCCAGGAGGTAGGAGAGGTCCGGTGTGGTGCGGGCGGGTGCCATGGCGGTCATGTGTACCAGCGTAACAATTCGGACTGTGGTGGATAGTCTGCAAGCGGACGTTCCGGCCCCGGTCCGTACGGAGGGAACGCGTCGGCGTCCACGCCGGGGCCGGGGCCGGGCCGGTCGGCCCTTCCCGATTCGGTTACTCGCGACGCCCGAGCAGTGCCATGTCGTCCTCGTCCAGAGTCAGTCGGCCGGCGGCCATGTTCTCCTCGAGGTGGGCGAGCGAGGCGGTGCCGGGGATCTGCACGATGGAGGGCGAGCGGGCCAGCCCCCACGCGATGGCGATCTGGAACGCCGTCGCACCGTGCCGCTCCGCGACCTTGCGGAGGTTCTCGCCGCTGAGATCGGTGAATCCGCCGCCGAGCGCGAAGAACGGCATGTACGCGATACCGGCGTCCGCGCACTCGTCGACGAGCGCGGCGTCCGCCTGGTCGAGTACACCGAACCGGTTCTGTACGGCAGCGACCGGTGCGATCGACCGGGCCTCCGCGAGCTGCCCGGCCGTCACATTGCTGACGCCGAGCTGCCGGATCAGCCCTTCCTCGCGCAGCGCGGCCAGCACGGCGAACCGCTCGCCGAGCGACTCGGCGACATCCGATCCCAGCCGCCCCACGCGCAGATGCACCAGGTCGAGGACGTCGACCCCGAGGTCCTCCAGATTCCGCTCCACCTCCCCGCGCAGCTGATCGGGACGGGCCTCGGCGTACATCTCACCGGTCTCGTCCCGCAGCGGGCCGACCTTGGTGGCGATGGTGACGTCCGCGGGGTACGGATGAAGGGCCTCGCGCAGGAGGTCGTTGGCGCGGTGGGTGTCGGAGAAGTAGAAGGCGGCGGTGTCGATGTGCCGCGCCCCGAGTTCGACGGCGCGCCGCGCCACGGCCACAGCGGTCGCGGTGTCACCGGCGGGCCCGCTCCACCGCCCCGGCAACTGCATCGCGCCGAAGCCGAGCCGGGGGATGGTGACGGTGCCGCCCAGTTCGAAGGTGCCGGGGCCGGGGAGAGGCGCGGAATCCGGGGCCGAGTCGATCGGTGAGGAGGTCATGGGGGGCAGCATGGCTGCCGGAGGACCGGATCGTCACATTCATTATTGCCGGTCACGGGCACGGCATTCCGAGACCGGCCGGGCCCGGCTGCCGCGAGGCAATGACCTTTGACCCGGCGCCCGGAACGAGAGCCTTCCTGCCCCACCCGCTCCGCGGAGTCCAGGCGTCCCATGCCCGCGATCCGAGCCACGCGCCCGCCACCAGCACGGATTCGGCCATGGTGGCAACCTGGCGCGGCGGTCCCACCGCTCGCCCCGGTTCTGCCCAGGTGCGGCGGGGGCGCATCCGAGTCCGTGTCAGCCGAGCGGGGAGGCGTGGCCCGGCCTGCACCCGGAAGGGACGCTGTTGCCGCTGATGTCGAAGTCCCCGCAGGTGAGAAAGACATCGTTGAATTTGCCGAGCACAAAGGCGAGCCCGCCGACGACCGCGACGACGCCGATGACCATCCTTCGCTGGCGTACGGAGAGTTCCGATTCCCCGAACAGCAGGAGCTGCAGGAGCACCCAGGTCAGCAGCGGGGTGCCGATGATGCTGAAGACACCGCCCACCACGAAGAGCGCCTCGCCCTGCCAGTTGCCGCTGCGCGGCACGATGGCTGCGAGCCCGATCCACGCGCTGGGCAGGGCAAGGCAGGCCCAGTACACCCAGCCGTGCCGCGGCCCGCGTTCGCGCATCAGCAGGCCGGCCAGCAGTACGGCCGTCGACACCGCCCAGAGGGTGAGCATCTGGTAGTAGAAGATGACGTTGTAGGCGCCGAGCGTGAAAGCGGGCTCCCAGACCGCCAGCGCTCCGCCGCCAGCGATCACGGCGGTCCTCGGCACCACCGAGGCCCCGCGGCCGCCACGCGTGCGGCTGGGGGCGGGGGTTGTGCCGTCGCCTGCGCTTGCGTCTGCAGCGCGGGCGACGTCGTCGTCATCCATGGGAACCCGTCTCCGGCATGGGGATATTTCGGCACACATTACCCAGAGCTGAGATCCTGCCGGGCGGTCTGTGCGGTCGGCCGGGCGGAAAAGGGCGGACCGCTCCGGGCCGCCCCGGACCGCCACCGGCTCACCCCGCGGCTCCTATGGCCGGCGCCATGCGAAAGGCCACGTACCGCCGCCTCATGACATGCAGTCAGCCGATCGGCGATGCGTTGAGCAAACAACGACCTCCGACGGGCAGAGTCAGCCCACGACCGCAGGCGTACTCGTCAGCTCGCCTGCCGGCTCACCCGCTCCGCCAGGAAGTCCTCCCAGGTCCGCTCGCCCGCAGCGGCACCCTCCGGCGTCAGATTCTCGCCGGCCCGGTACGCGCGGCCGGCCGTTCCCGGCATCCGGACCGGCATCATCGACCGGCGCCCGCCGTGGGCCTGCAGGCATCCGTGGGCCGGGTCGGCCATCCCGTACACCTTCGGCCCGGCCGGATCGGGCACCGGACCGGCCGGGTGGGCGAGCCTGAGTTCCACGAGCCGGGCCGCCACTTCGCGCGAATCGACCGGCTGGAACCTGAGTCCGCCCGGCACCGGTACGACCGGCTCACTTCCCGAGGGGCTGGTTGAAGCGCAACAGGTTGCCGGCGGGGTCGCGGAACGCGCAGTCGCGGACGCCGTAGGGCTGGTCCATCGGCTCCTGCAGCACCTCGCCGCCCGCGGCGCTGACGCGCTCGAAGGTGGCGTCGCAGTCGTCCGTCGCGAAGATGACGCCGCGCAGCATGCCCTTGGCCATCAGCTCCGCCATGGCCTGTTTGTCGGCCGGTGAGGCGTTCGGGTCGGCGGCGGGCGGTTCCAGGACGATGCTCACGTCCGGCTGCGAGGGCGCTCCGACGGTCACCCAGCGCATCCCCTCGAACCCGACGTCGTTGCGTACCTCGAGGCCGAGCACATCGCGATAGAAGGCGATCGCCTTGTCATGGTCGTCGACGGCGATGAAGCATTGGGAAACGCTGATCTCCATGCTGTTCACGCTACGGCCCGGCAGCGGGGCTCGGTCCACCGTTCCTGACCGGCCGCGTGTGGATCTTGGCCATGCAGGCCGGGATGGCGGCGCCATGGTCATGGCTCCGGGCCCGGTAGGCGCTCGGGCTCTCGCCGACCAGCTGGGTGAAGCGGGAGCTGAACGACCCCAGTGACGTACAGCCGACCGCGAAGCAGACCTCGGTCACCGTGAGGTCGCCGCGCCGCAGCAGCGCTTTGGCCCGCTCGATGCGGCGGGTCATCAGGTAGCCGTATGGCGTCTCGCCGAAAGCGGCGCGGAAGCTGCGGGAGAAATGGCCCGGCGACATCAGGGCGTCACGCGCCAGCGCCGGGACGTCGAGCGGCTCGCCGTAGTCACGGTCCATCCGGTCGCGGGCCCGCCGCAGCCGGACGAGGTCGTCGAGGTTCTGCCGTCTCACCTGACGAGTTTCCCACAGCTCCCGAGGCCGGTGACGGAGCATGGACGACGCCCTGGAGCCGGAGCTGACCGCGGGCGAGCCGGGCGACCGGCTCGGCGATGACGACCGCGAGGCTTGCGTCCGCGGCAGTCATCGCCGAAGCCCTCGGGTACTCCCCCGGGGCGGCCGGTCCTGCTCGTCCTGCTCGTCCTGCTCGGACACGTCTCGCCACCGGTCGAGTGGGACGAGCCGGAACATGGGACGAGTCGAAACAGATGAGAGAACTCGTCCCACGGTGTCCGCGAGGGCCCCGGTCAGGTGCCGACGTAGGCCGCGAGGTGCTCGCCGGTGAGGGTGGAGCGGGCGGCGACGAGGTCGGCGGGTGTGCCCTCGAAGACGATCCGGCCGCCGTCGTGGCCGGCGCCGGGGCCGAGGTCGACGATCCAGTCGGCGTGCGCCATGACCGCCTGGTGGTGCTCGATGACGATGACCGACTTGCCTGAGTCGACGAGCCGGTCGAGCAGGCCGAGCAGGTGCTCGACGTCGGCGAGGTGGAGGCCCGTGGTCGGCTCGTCGAGGACGTAGACGCCGCCCTTCTCGGCCATGTGCGTGGCCAGCTTGAGCCGCTGCCGCTCGCCGCCGGACAGCGTGGTCAGCGGCTGGCCGAGGGTGAGGTAGCCGAGCCCGACGTCGGCGAGCCGTTCGAGGATCTTGTGCGCGGCCGGCGTATGCGCCTCGCCGGCGCCGAAGAACTCCTCGGCCTCGGTCACCGACATCGCGAGCACCTCGCTGATGTCGCGACCGGCGAGGTGGTATTCGAGCACCGATGCCTGGAACCGCTTCCCCTCGCACTCCTCGCAGGGGCTGGCGACGCCGGCCATCATCGCCAGGTCGGTGTAGATGACGCCGGCGCCGTTGCAGGTGGGGCAGGCGCCCTCGGAGTTGGCGCTGAACAGCGCCGGCTTCACGCCGTTGGCCTTCGCGAACGCCTTGCGGATCGGGTCGAGCAGTCCGGTGTACGTCGCCGGGTTGCTCCGTCGCGAGCCCTTGATCGCGCCCTGGTCGATCGAGACCACACCCTCGCCGGCGGGAATCGACCCGTGCACGAGCGAGCTCTTGCCGGAGCCGGCGACGCCGGTGACGACCGTCAGCACCCCGAGCGGGATGTCGACGTCGACGTTCTGCAGATTGTTCGCTGTCGCGCCGCGGATCTCCAGGGCGCCGGTGGGCTTGCGCACCGTCTCCTTCACGGCGGCCCGGTCGTCGAGATGGCGGCCGGTGACGGTGCCGCTGGCCCGCAGCCCCTCAAGGGTGCCCTCGAAGCAGACGGTGCCGCCCCCCGTACCGGCGCCGGGGCCGAGGTCGACCACGTGGTCGGCGATCGCGATCGCCTCCGGCTTGTGCTCCACGACGAGCACGGTGTTGCCCTTGTCCCGCAGTCGCAGCAGCAGGTTGTTCATCCGCTGGATGTCATGGGGGTGCAGTCCGATCGTCGGCTCGTCGAAGACGTAGGTGACGTCGGTGAGCGACGAGCCGAGGTGCCGGATCATCTTGACGCGCTGCGCCTCGCCACCGGACAGCGTGCCCGACGGCCGTTCGAGCGAGAGGTAGCCGAGCCCGATCTCCACGAACGACTCCAGGGTGTGCCGGAGCGCGGCGAGCAGCGGCGCCACCGACGGTTCCTTGAGGCCGCGGACCCATTCGGCCAGGTCGCTGATCTGCATCGCGCAGGCGTCGGCGATGCTGATCCGCTTGATCTTCGACGAGCGGGCCCCCTCGCTGAGCCGGGTGCCATCGCACTCGGGGCAGGTGGTGAACGTGACCGCCCGCTCCACGAACGCCCGGATGTGCGGCTGCATCGCCTCCTTGTCCTTGGACAGGAACGACTTCTGGATCTTGGGGATCAGTCCCTCGTAGGTGAGGTTCACACCCTCGACCTTCACCTTGGTCGGCTCCCGGTGGAGGAAGTCCTGCATCTCCTTCTCGGTGTACTTGCGGATCGGCTTGTTCGGGTCGAGGAGGCCCGACTCGGCATAGACCCGTACGGTCCAGAAGCTGTCCGACTTCCAGCCGGGGATGGTGAACGCACCCTCGGCGAGCGACTTGGAGTCGTCGTAGAGCTGGGTGAGGTCGATGTCGGAGACGGTGCCCCGGCCCTCGCAGCGCGTACACATGCCGCCGGTGCGGTTGAAGGTCGCTTTCACCGCCTTCTTGGCACCGCGCTCGACGGTGATGGCACCGCTCGCCCGGACCGAGGGGACGTTGAAGGCATACGCGCTGGGCGGGCCGATGTGCGGCTTCCCGAGCCGGCTGAAGAGGATGCGCAGCATCGCGTTGGCGTCGGTGGCGGTGCCGACCGTGGAGCGGGGGTCGGCACCCATCCGCTGCTGGTCGACGATGATTGCGGTCGTCAGCCCGTCGAGTACGTCGACCTCGGGCCGCGCCAGCGTCGGCATGAAGCCCTGTACGAAGGCGCTGTAGGTCTCGTTGATCAGCCGCTGCGACTCCGCGGCGATCGTGTCGAACACCAGCGAGCTCTTGCCCGAGCCGGAGACTCCGGTGAACACCGTCAGCCGGCGCTTCGGGATCTCGATGCTGACGTCCTTGAGGTTGTTCTCGCGCGCGCCATGCACGCGGATCAGATCGTGGCTGTCGGCAGCGTGCAGCGCAGGCGACTGCGTGTCCGTCCTCGGGGCCATGCTCATCGTGTCTCCATCTGTTGGGCGGGGCCGCCTTCGCGGTCTCCGCCGGCGTCGCCTGGCTCGATCCGACCGGCTTCGAGCGTACGTCCGGTTCTGCTTCGCTTCGGCCCGTGGAGCCTCTGGGCCCCGGCCACGCGGTGTGCACGCCGAGGCGTCAGACCAGCCGGCGGCCGTCGCGCATCAGCTCGCGGTCGGGCAGTCGGTCCACCTCGCGCCAGGCCTGGACGCGGCGCGGGGAGATGCGGAACCAGCGGTACGGGGTGGCCGGCGCACGCGGGTCGAAGCCGGTGCGCGCGGCGGACCGGTCACCCGCCGCTGCCGGCAGCGCGTCGATCCGAGGACATCGACTTCGCCTTCGGTCACGGAAACGTCGCGGGTGCGGCCCGGCCCCGGCCGAACGGGAGCGGGGGCGGCACTCATCGGTCCTGAAGCAGCCCGAGGACGTTGCCGTCGGGGTCGGTGACGGTGGCCACCAGGCGGCCGCCACCGACGTCGTGTGCGGGCTCCTTCACGGTGGCACCCGCGGCGGTCACCTCGGCCAGCTTCGCCTCGATGTCCGGCACGTGCCAGTAGGCCACCGGTGAGGTCATGCCCTGCTGTCCACCGCCCGGCACCAGCCCGATGTGCTGGCCCGCGGCCTCGAAGCCGACGTAGTAGGACTCGTCGGCCTGCGGCGCTGCGCCGAGCAGGGCGGCGTATACCTTCTTGGCCCGCGCCAGGTCGGTGACGGGATGCAGCACGGTCTTGATTCCCTGGGTGGAAGAGCCGGTCATGATCACTCCTGAAGTCGTGCCGGTCGGGATCGGCTTGAAGACGAACGGGAAGTGCGGAATCCGACAGCCCGATCGCCCCGGATGGCGATTTCGCCGTTGGCCACGCTAGCTGCGGCTCGGGGGCCGGCGCTTCTCGATTCCTGATCGGTCTGTCACCTGTTCCGCGACGCCCGACGGGATCCCCGCCGTCACGCGCGTCGCGTGGCGCCGATGGACGCCGGGCGGCCCACCGACCATGTCGGTGAAGCGACTGCTGAAGATGCCCGGCGACGGCAGCCGGCCGCGATACAGACCTCGGTGCACCCCTCGGTGAGCCGGCCCTGCTGAAGAGGGCGAAGAACCTCTCGTTCCGCGGCTGTGTCCGCAGGCCCATGGGAGGTCCTCCTGGACCGCCGGCATCGCCGTACGCGGTGTGTCACCGCTTCGGGAGGAGCTTGTCCGTCCACAGCGGACGACAAAAGGCAAAGGCAAGGAGGTCACCCACTCCTTGCCACTCTCAACATATAGCGCACCGGGGGGCTTGCGGCAAGGCCCGGGTCGTGCCGCAGAATGGCCGGCCAAGGCCAGAACCTGCGGAAACAACAGCTTTGCGAAGTATGTGAGTTGTTGCCGATGTATGGGTTGCGCGGGAACGCCGAACCGCCGGTGGGACTTGCGGTGCGGTTGCGGGGATTCGGCGCGGAGGTGCGGGTGTGCGCGCCGCCGGACTGCGCGGAGCGGCTGGCCGGAATTCAGTTTCGTTCAATGGGGGCTTTCATGATTGACGTGATCGTGGTCGGCGGCGGACCGACCGGCTTGATGCTGGCCGGCGAGTTGCGGCTGCACGGCGTGCAGGTGGTCGTGGTGGAGAAGCTGGCCGAGCCGACCGGGGAGTCCCGCGGGCAGGGCCTGCACGCGCGCAGTGTCGAGATGATGGACCAACGCGGCCTGCTGGACCGGTTTCTTGCGGTCAGTGAGAAGTTCCAGGCCGGCGGTTTGTTCGGCGGCATCCACAAGCCGTGGCCGGATCGGTTGGACACCGCGCACCCGTACGGCCTCGCCACCCCGCAGCCGGTCACCGAGCGGCTGCTCAACGAGCGCGCCGTCGAACTCGGTACCGAGATCCGGCGCGGCTGCGAAGTGGTCGGGCTGAGCCAGGACGAGGACGGGGTGACTGTCGAGCTGGCGGACGGCACACACCTGCGCTCGCGTTACCTCGTCGGGTGCGACGGCGGCCGCAGCGCGGTGCGCAAGCTGCTCGGCGTCGGTTTCCCCGGCGAGCCCGCCAAGGTCGAGACGCTGTTGGGCGAAATGGAGGTGACCGAGGATCCGGCGACGATTGCTGCCGTCGTCGAGGAGGTCCGCAAGACCCAACTGCGGTTCGGCGTCGGCCCCAACGAGGACGGGGTGTGCCGCGTTGTCGTGCCCGCGGACGGGGTGGCCGAGGACCGTGCGACCGCGCCGACCCTCGAGGAGTTCAAGAAGCAGCTGCGGGCGGTCGCCGGCACCGACTTCGGCGTGCACTCGCCGCGCTGGCTGTCCCGGTTCGGCGACGCCACCCGGCAGGCCGAGCGCTACCGGGTCGGCCGGGCGCTGCTGGCCGGCGACGCGGCGCACATTCACCCGCCGACCGGCGGGCAGGGGCTCAACCTCGGCGTGCAGGACGCGTTCAACCTCGGCTGGAAGCTGGCCGCCGCGGTCAACGGCTGGGCACCGGAGGGGCTGCTGGACAGCTACCACGCCGAACGGCACCCGGTGGGCGCCCGCGTGCTGGACAACACCCGCGCGCAGATCACGCTGCTGGGGACCGATCCGGGTGCGACCGCGCTGCGGGAGCTGTTCTCGAAGCTGATGGACTTCGAGGAGGTGAACCGGTACGTGACCGGGATCATCACCGCGGTCGAGGTCCGCTACGACTTCGGCGAGGGGCATGAACTGCTCGGTCGGCGGATGCGGGACGTGGGACTGAAGCAGGGGCGTCTCTACGAGCTGATGCACGGCGGCCGCGGGCTGCTGCTCGACCGGACAGGCCGGCTCTCGGTGGCGGGCTGGGCAGATCGGGTCGACCACGTCGTCGACGTCAGCGAGGAACTGGACGCGCCCGCGGTGCTGCTGCGGCCGGACGGCCACGTGGCGTGGGTCGGTGAAGATCAGCAGGATCTGCTCAGCCGGCTGCCCAAGTGGTTCGGCGCTGCCGTCGGCTGAGCGCAGTTGTGGCCCGAAAGGGTGGGCCGTTGTGATTGCGTGAGACGGGACACGACGGGTGTCCTGCACATGCGACACCTGTTGTCCTGCCCCATGACTGTGGGCAGGGTGATGCTCTGACCTGCGGTGCCTACTGTCCGTTCCCAGTAGAAGTGGCGGAGAGCGACGCCTCTGACCAGGGGCCCGTCAGTTGGAGCGGGACGCCGTGAGTCCTTGGTGTCCCAGCGCATGTGGTTGTGGGAATCCGGAGGATCGCTGGCCTCATGGTGTCCCAGCAGAACTGGCAGCGGGCGGTGCGGTTGACCTGTGCTCATCCAGCTTGGCTGGGACTTCGGATGACGGTGTGCGGTTCGTCTCTGCGTGAAAAGCGGACTCTGCCGCGGGGGTCGGTCCAGCGAAACAGGGGGTCGTTGTGGAAGGTCCGGCGTTCGGGCATGACGCGGAGCGTCGGAACGGAGAGCCGACGTTCGGCCTCGGCGAAAATGACGGCGATGGCATCGCGGTGATCTTCAACGCTGACGTGCCGGCCGGTGGGGACGCGGTGGGCCCGCCAGCGTGGATCAGCGAGGATTCCCAGGACGCTGACGAACTCGGGATAGGTCACGATGCGCTCCCATTCATCATGGCGTTGGCGGACCACGTCGCTGTAGCGTGGTTCCTTCCGAGGGAGCTGCACCAGCCGTTTCTGCCAACGCTTTTGAAGAGCTGGCTGGTAGTTCGTCATCAACCAGGAGCGGATGAGTTTCTCCGCCTCCTTCGTTGCCATGTCGATGGTGCCGGGGAAACGACGGACCAGCCCGAAGTGCTGGCGCTGTGCCTTGATCAGTCCGTCGAGATGGCCGACGTGGGGGTGGCATGCGCCGTCGAGCCAGATGGCGTGCTTGTTGCAGAGCCGAAGGCCCGGAGGCATGTGTGCGAGCACGGGCTCGTGGATGCCATGTCGCAGCATGCAGTGCCGACAGACGACGTAGAGGTCGTAGTGGGCGTGGACGGGCTCTCCGGCGCCGTTGGCGCGGGCGGCGAGACGGACGAAGGCGGGGAGGGAGCGTTGCAGCACTTCGATCGGGACGCCGGTCATGGTCGCCAGCCGCGGGAGTGCTGTTGGTGTCCAGCGTCGCAAGGCATCTGTGCGCCTGGTGAAAAAGGGGTTGCTGTGGGGAGATAGACACTGCCCGAGGCGGGCCGAACTCATCCGGTTCGCTGCGGCGAGGCGGTGCAGGTAAGAGCCCAGCACTTCGCCGTGGATGGGTTGAAGCGGGACGGGCAGGAGCCGGACGGGTTCTTCCCAGGGCTTCACGGAATTCAGGCCGCCTTCGTTCTGCGTGTCGGCTTCTTGGCGGCCTTCTTGGTCCTGGCCTGTTCGACGGTGTGGTCGAGCTCGACCGAGTCGAGGAGGCGCTTGGTGATTCTCTCGGCCCCGTTATCGATCGCTTCGATGGCCGCCTCCCGGATGAGCTGGGAGAGACTGCCGATCAGGCCGCTGGTGCGTTCGTGCAGGTAGGCGTCGAGCGCCAGGAGCGTGCCGGGGCGGTGGCGGTGCAGCCGCAGCGACTCCTCCAGTGTGCTGATCACTGCCTGCCATTCTTCTAGGTTTTGGCGGTTTCGCCGCCTGAAGGGCTGGGACGGGATGACGGAGTACCGGCCCGCGATCTGTGCTCCTCTCGTGCCCTGGAACAGGGTGCTGGTCTCGACTTCGAGCCCGGCCAGTACGAACGTCGCCGCGATCCGCTCGGACAGGTACTTGAGCTGGTCAGATGCCTCGGCTCCGTAGCGGGTGGTCAGGTCAAGATTGTGGATCTCGTCGACCAGAACCAGGGTGGTGCCGAGCTGGGCGAGCAGGTCGCAGACTGCGTTGGTGATCTGGACCTGGCTCATGCGGTGGAGCAAAGGGACACCGAGGAACCGGGCGAACTCCCCGGCGAGCATCTTCGGAGTCGCGGCCGGCGGGACGGTGACGAAGATGACCGGCAGCTGGCCGGTGGCGCCGGGGTTGCGGCGCCGGGTGAGCTGTTCGACGTTCTTGCCGAGCTGAGTGATCGCGGTGGTCTTGCCGGTGCCGGCCGAGCCGGACACGATCAGCCCGCGGCGGGCGGAGACCTGGTGACGGTTGAGCACGATCCGTTTGCGGCCGGTGGTGACGACCTTGCGGATCGTGGGGGTGGCGACGATGACAGAACTGGAGTGGTAGTCCTTCCGGGCTTCCTGGTAGGAGTCCAGTTCCTCCGCGTCCAGCTTGGTGCCCGGCGCCAGTGGCGGCGGAGGCTCGGGGCGTTCTTCGACGAAGGACCGCCAGCCTTCCTTCGTGGTCAGCGTTGCGTACGGGTTGCCGATGTCCGGCGGCAGTTCCTCGGTCACAAGCGGCTCCCGTCGGTGAAGGCATCGAAGACGCCGAAGGGGATGACGTTCGACGGTGTATCCGCCGTGGCTTCTTCCTCGTCCCACTCATCTGCCTCGTCGATCTCCGACGCTGGGGTAGGCAGGGCCGCAACGGGCCTGGGAGGCTCCAGGGCCGCCCGGGTACGGGCCGCGACACGGCGATCCGGCCCGGACTCCGCCCGGACCAGGAGCTGCTCGACCGCGGCCGCGACGGTGGCCTGGTCGGTGTCGTCCTGGCCTCGCAGCGCGAGCAGGTCACGGGCCCGGCGCCAGGTGAAGTCCGCGAACGGCGCGGAGATCAGATGCCGGTGCGTCCAGGGAACGGTGATCCACTCTCCGGTGCGGGCATCGCGTACCCAGACCTGGGACAGGTCGTAGGGGTCGTAGTGGACCTCCCAGAGACCGCCTTTCGCGTCCACTCCCGAAGGGCGGCGCCGCAGCGGGGCCAACTCCGGGCAGTTGTAGGTGCGATGGTCGATGCGGATTCCGTAATCGTTCACCGACCGCCAGACCGCCGGCAGCAATTCGAGGTAGTCGAGACCGCTCAGCGGCAGCGGGACGTAGCCGGTGCGGGCCACGAGCAGCGCGTACGCGTCGTTGGGTGACATCGACCGGGCAGGCAGGAACGGACTGCGAAGCCCGTCGTGCGGCCGCTGCTGCCAGCAGGCCACGATCCATTCCTGAAGAAGGTCGTCGAGTTCCCCGAGCGTCCATACCGCCTCGACACCCGCGCCGCGGCGGTCCGTGTTGGAGCCGGTATAGCCGGAAACATGCTGGCAGAGCAGGGTGTTGATGGAAGAGAACGTCCGCTCCACAATGGCCTTGTCCGTCGGAGTGGCGGGCCGCGAGGGCTGGACGGAGACGCCCAGCGACCGGCAAGCGGAGATGAACGTGTCGGAGACGAACACCTTGCCGTGATCGATGCCGATGGTTTCCGGGACGATCACCGGTTTCGCGGCGGCCTGCTCTAGCCGGGCGTCGATGTCCAGCAGCCGGGCGTGCGGGATCAGCGTCGCCGACAAGGCCAGGGCTTCGGGCCAGCCCGGCCGCAGCGGCTCGGGGACCAGCATCTTCGCCAGCAGCAGCGATGCGTCGACCGCCTTGGTGCCCGCTGGCCGCAGCACCGCCGCGCAGATCGTCCGGGTTGCCACATCGACGGCGATGGTCAGCTCCGGACGACCGCTCACCCCGTCCTCCAGGATCACCAGCACGTCCAGCGGAGTCGTGTCGATCTGCACCAGCTCGCCCGGCCGGCAGGCAGCGGACGGCGTGAACATCCCCTCGGGCCGCCGAGCTTGGGAGCGGCGGGAAGCAGCCGAACCGAAGGCGTGCGTGCCCGCGCTCACTGCCTCGACAAGCCGGTAGAACGTCGTCTTCGACGGCATCGGCACTACCCCGGCCCCATGCCGCTCGGCCAGCAGGGCCTCGACCCGGCGCCGCACCCGGCCTCGTGTCCCGGTCGACTCTTCCAGCTGCCCGGCCAGCACCTCCGCGACGGCTGCCACCATCCGCTCATCAGCCCGGCCCGTTGGCGAGGACAGACGGGTCTTGCGGTGATCAACCAGCCCCCAGACCCCTTGATCGCGGTAGCGGGCCCGCATCCGCTCGACCGTCCGCGCGCTCACAGTCCAGCCCAGGGCCCGCAACTCGGCGGCCTTCGTGGCGATCCGCTCCTCCAAGGTGTGCGCGGTCGGGTCGTACTCCGGCCGCGGCCCCGTCCCGGCTCCGACACCGCTCTGCCGCCCGGACTCCAGCTCCAGCAGATGCTGTTCCCAGGCGGCGGCCTTCTCCGCTTCCTGCGGCGGAACGGTGTCCAGCAACGCAAAGGGCGCCACCACCGGTGACCCGTCCCGCTGACCAAGGAACTCGAAGCCTTCGGTAGCCAGTAGGTGGGCCAGCAACACCAGACTTGCCCGACCAGCCTCGTCGGCCAGCCGCACCACCGTCCCCGACAACCCGACCACGGTGTGCAGCCGCTCATCGAGCCGGATCTGGTCGCCGACACGCAGCGCCGCCCGCTCGCTCACCACGCCTCCGCCCGCGACACCAGCGTCGTGTCGGTCAGCGGCTTCGAGAGGTCCACTCGCAGCCGCCCCTGCCAGAGCAGATGGAACACCGCTGGTAACACCGCAATCGGATCACCCAGCAGCGACGCCTGCCCCACCAACGGCGAGGGCACCGAGAACACCATCATCAGCCGCTCGGCCAACCCTGCGGCGGTCGCGTGCCGAGGGTGCCGATACCCCGCCAGCCAGCGGACATTGGCCATCCGGACCGGGTCCACCATCCCGACTACCCGATAGCCCCAGCCCATCGCTTCACACGCCAGCTGCGTCACCGCGAACTTGGCCGCCGACCGCTCGTCGACCCGGTCCAGAGGTCGGCAGTCCACCAGCAGCCCCCGGCCGTCCTCGAACCGTGCGAAGTAGTCCGGCGCGTGCGAGACCGCTCTGCCCTTGTCGTTCTGCCAGAACAGCCATAGCGGCTGCGACAGCAGCCCAGTCACCTCGGGTGTGAAGTCCAGCAGCATCGCGTGATCCCGCTCCAGCCACGACTCGAACCCCACGTGCCCGCCCGTCGTGGCCGACCAGTACAGGCCCGGGAAGTTCCGCTGACCGCGGTACGACGGGAACCCGCGTACCGGCAGCCCCGCCTCGAACTCCACCGATGCCGCCTCGGCCAGCGGACGCCGGTGCTCGCCACCGGCGTCCCGCCAGCCGACCTCGAACCCGTTCACCCCTGGCACGGCGGTATCCGCCAGACCCAGCTTCATGTGGACCACTGTCCAGAATCACCGGGACCCCGCCAGATCTTTCGGGATGAAACCGCTCGTGTGAGTGATCTCAGGCAAGGCCGGCTCCGAGTCATCTGTCAGCCATGTGTGGCACCGATCCGCGTTCGTGAAGTCGAGGCAGATGTTGTTGGGTGACCGGCTCTATTCACCTTTTAGGGACGAGATCACCGAGATTGCCGACAAGGGTGGTGATTTCATCTGGACGCTCCTGTGCCCAGATAGCGAGGAAGGCGTTGGCAACGACCATTCCCGCTGTGAAGTCCAGGTCCTCACCGATCTGCTCGAAAACGACATGACGGTCACGGTTAGTCAGGGCTCGATCGCGGACCACTTGCTTGACGCGCTCCTGTGCGCTGGTCGGGAGCTGCATGGAGACCGTGAGCCTTGCCGCGACGTGCTCCAGCCGATCCAGTACGACGTCGAAGATATGAGCCTCCGGATCCCCTTGACCGGGCAGAGCGAAGATCCGACGATCGGGATCTGCCTTGCCTGCTTGATCCCCATCGACGAGGCAGACGGAAGGGAAACTGGAAGTCGGGTCAAAATTGTGCTGTTCGTTGACCTTGATCGCCGGGTCAGCTCCCCCCATTCCATGGATTTTGACCGCATCGAGTTCGATCCCGCCGTGATAACGCAACGCGGTTGTGACCATGAGTTCGGCAAACGCGTCTTCAACGAAGATTGCAAGTTTGGCGTCGATCTGGCCGGTGATGGTCCGAAGCGCCTTGATGTCCAGCTTCCCCTGGAGTACCTCACCATTGTAGGCAGCCCAAATAGCCTTGGAAGGCAGTGGATCCAAGGCGTCGTTGCTGTGCGTCGTGAAGACCACTTGGCACGACTTGCGCACGGCGACATCGATCAAGTACTCAACGATTCGGCGCGTCGCAATGGGGTGTAGTCCGTTCTCGATCTCCTCAATCAAAATCATGGCTCCGTCGGGAGCTTCCTCGATTGCGGAGACGATTCGGATCACGCTGGCTTCGCCAGCCCCGAAGTGAAATTCGGAATACTCGCTGCCGTCGGAGTTTCGGGCTGCGAACATAGTCGCCCTTCCCTGCGCATCGACCGAGAGGCGATTGCAGCCCTGCATTTCCTTGGCGAGGATTTTCTCCACTGCATCGACTACTGGAGACGAGAGCGCTACCTCGTCTTCGGCGACGAACTTGTTACCCACGGCCTTGACGAGTTCTCTGCGCTCGGTGGCGGGCACTGTGCGCGATACGCCGAAGAGAAGCACGGGCCGATCGATTGCCTTACGGTTCCACTTCAGCTGCGGGAAGCTCGCCGTCCGCTGGAGGGGGAGGCGGGGATTGAGCTTCTTGTCGATCAGCTCGTACTCGATGACCCAGTCCTTCATGCTGGCGTCATATCGGCCGCTCTTGGCGAAGAAGTCGCCCGGCGCGATGTTCTTGTAGGCGATGCCAGCGGCGCCAAGGATGGTCGTCTTGCCGCCACCGTTGGGCCCCACGACCGCCGTGACGGGGAAGTCGAAGCTGACAACCCGATCGTTGAACCCGCGCACTCGTTTCAGCGTGACCCGGCGCAGGTAAGCCCCGTAGTTGGCCGAGGCGACCTTCTCTTCGAGGCGCCGGATGTCGCCCTCGCGGATCTCGCTGCGGAAGTCGTCCATGGATGCCTGTCCCCTGTTCACGATGGTCCACTGTGGCCGTGAGCGCGCGAGGCGGCTACCGTCTCGCGCGGATATTGGGACAGTGTACTCGCGCTGCGCGCGCAGAAGCCTGTTGTTCGCGCCGGAAGGCTCCTGGGTGGGCTGTGGCCGCCGCCTGCCCGACGGGCCGCGAGTGTGCTCGACCTGCCCGCGCTGGGGCGGAAGGGTTCGGGAGGTGGTCGTCCACTCGCTGAGGTGGATGCTCCGTTGCGAAGTGAGTCGGCAGCGCCAGATCGGGTGGGAACTCGCCAATCCGTCCGCCGGGTTCCCCGGGACTCCGCCACCTCCGCCGGGAAGGGACACCTACGGTTGAGGACGAGCCACAGGGCCATGCGAGTGGTGTGGCGCACTTTTGCAAGCAGGTGCTTGCAAAAGTTAGCAAGGGTGGCGCACCATCGACGTATGGCATCACTCAACGTCGGCAATCTCGGTGAGTATCTGCGCGAGCAGCGGCGCAATGCGCAGCTGTCGCTGCGGCAGCTCGCCGATGCCGCCGGGGTGTCCAATCCCTACCTCAGCCAGATCGAGCGCGGGCTGCGCAAGCCGAGCGCCGAGGTGTTGCAGCAGGTCGCCAAGGCGCTGCGGATCTCCGCCGAGACCCTTTACGTACGGGCCGGGATTCTGGATGAGCGGGAGCGGGAGGAGCTGGAGACGCGGGCGGTGATCCTGGCCGATCCGTCCATAAACGAGCGGCAGAAGAATGTTCTGCTGCAGATCTACGACTCCTTCCGCAAGGAGAACGGGTTCGAGCCCGGACCGGAATCCGGCGCCGAAGCCGGATCGGCGACCGGCGGCGAGTCCGGATCGGGGGCCGGTGCGGACGGCCGCCGAGGTGCCGACGGTCCCCGCACGGCCGGCGGCAGCGATGCCGGCACAGCTTCAAAGCCTTCAAAACCCTCACACTGAGTCTGATGATCCGGGAGGACCACAGTCATGGCCATCACCGATGACCTGCGCAAGACCCTCACCGACCCGACCCCCCTCTACTTCGCCGCCGGTACGGCCGATATCGCCGTCGAGCAGGCGCGCAAGGTCCCGGCGCTGATCGAGCAGCTGCGTGCCGAGGCGCCGGAGCGTATCGAGGCCGTGCGCAACACCGACCCCAAGGCCGTGCAGGAGAAGGTGACCTCGCAGGCCAAGGAGGCGCAGGCCACCGTGCAGGCCAAGGTCACCGAGGTGATCGGGTCGTTCGACAGTGATCTGCGGAAGCTGGGCGAGAGCGCCCAGGACCTGGCGCTGCGCAGTCTGGGCGTGGCCGCGGAGTACGCGGTGCGGGCCCGGGAGACGTACGAGAAGGTCGCCGAGCGCGGCGAGCAGACCGTGAAGACCTGGCGTGGTGAGACGGCCGACGAGATCGTCGAGATCGCCGTCGTCGTCGAGCCGCGCAAGGAGTCCAAGCCGGCAGGCACCGCGAAGACGGAGCCTGCCGCCAAGCCGGGGCCGGCAAAGGCGTCGCCCGCCCCGAAGACCGTCAAGCCGGAGAGCAAGGCCCCGGCCGCGCCCGCCAAGAAGGCGCCCCTGCGCAAGCCCGTCGCGAAGAAGACCATTCCGCCGACCGCGAAGTAGGGCCTGCGGCGCACAGTCGGAGTGTGTACCGGGGCGCGGGGCGGGCACCTTTCGGGGTGCCCGGCGCGTTGTCCCGGTACCTTGGCCGCGAGGCGCTCATCCATTTATTAGGCGGTGCACACCATGTTGCTCACAGGATTCAGCACACTCGTCTGGCTGCTCTACATGGTCATGCTCGTCCTGGCCGTGGTCGCACTGTTCATGGCCGCGACGGCCCGTGAGGACGCCTACCGGGCCGCGGACAAGCAGAAGAAGTCCTTCTGGCTGATCATCCTCGGTATCACCGTCGCCGTGAATCTCTTCGTGCCGATGCTGTTCCTGCAGCTTGCGGGCGCGGTCGCGTCCATCGTCTTCCTGGTGGACGTACGGCCCGCGCTGAAGGCGGTCTCGGGCGGCGGCGGCCGGCGCGGTGGCTCCAGCAGCGACGGGCCGTACGGGCCCTACAACGGCGGGCGTTGAGCGTTCGCAGGGTTTGCGGGGGCCGTGGGTGATGCCGGTTCAGGGCGGGGGCGCGGGATGCTCCGGCCCCGGTTGGCGTTCGGGCCCCGCCGGCGGATGTGTTCCTGGTCGCGGTCGAGCAGCAGGACCGCGACGTCGTCGGTCAGTTCGCCGCCGTTCAGCTCCCGCACCTGGGTGACCGCGGCCTCCAGGAGATCCTCGCCGGTGAGCCCCTGATCCAGCTGGCGGTTGATCATCGCGACCATGCCGTCCTGGCCGAGGCGCTGAGTGCCGTCCGGCCCCACGCGTCCCTCGATCAGCCCGTCCGTGTACATCATCAGGCTCCAGGAGCCGCCGAGATCCACCTGACGGCGAGGCCAGCGGGCACGCGGCAGCAGACCCAGAGCCGGGCCGCCGTCCTCGTACGGGAGAAGGTGCGCGGCCCGTCCGTGCCGGGCGATCAGCGGGGCGGGGTGGCCCGCCAGGCAGAGGCCGGCGCGTCGGCCGTCGGGGGTGATGTCGACGGTGCAGAGCGTCGCGAAGATCTCCTCGCTCTCCCGCTCGTGCTCCAGGACCTGCTGGAGCGTGGAGAGCAGTTCGTCGCCGCAGAGCCCGGCCAGCGTCAACGCCCGCCAGGCGATGCGCAGTTCGACGCCGAGCGCCGCTTCGTCCGGGCCGTGCCCGCAGACGTCGCCGATCATCACGTGGACGGTGCCGTCGGGCGTACGGACCGTGTCGTAGAAGTCCCCGCCGAGCAGTGCGCGGCTGCGGCCGGGGCGGTAGCGGGCCGCGAAGCGCAGATCGGAGCCTTCGAGCAGCGGGGTGGGGAGCAGGCCGCGTTCGAGGCGGGCGTTCTCCTGGGCGCGCAGCCGGGACTCGGTGAGCTGGTGCTGGGCGACGTCGGCGCGCTTGCGTTCGACGGCGTAACGGATGGCGCGGCTGAGCAGCCGTCCGTCGAGTTCGCCGCGGAAGAGGTAGTCCTGGGCGCCGACCCGTACCGCCTCGGCGGCCAGCTCGGCGTCGTCCTCCGCCGTGAGGGCGAGGACGGCGTGGCGCGGGGCGATCCGCAGGACGTGCTTGAGGGTGGCGAGCTCGTCGGCCCCTTCGGTGGGGGCGGAGCGGGCCTCGCTGCCGGTCGGCAGGGCCAGGTCCAGCAGGATGCAGTCCACGTCGTCCGTGAGGAGCCGGCCCGCCTCGGTCAGGTTGCGGGCGGTGCGGATACGGACCCGCGTGCCGGCTGCGGCCGGGAGCTCGGGGACGGTGAAGGTGCCCGCCGGGTCGTCCTCGATCACCAGGAGGGTGAGGTGGGCGCTGTGGGAGGTCTCCGCAGCGGAAACGGCGCGCTGCTGCGGTACGGGTACGGGCATCGGTTCGGGTTTCCTTCCCTCCCCCCGAGGGCGCGGCGGAACGACGATCGACGACCCGCCAGACGGGGACGATAGCGGTCCGCGGTGGGGGAACGGAATGGCGTTCCGCAATCGCCCGCTGTCATATGCACCGCCATAAGCCGCTTCAGGTCACGGATCCGGCGAGATGTGTGGGGGTGGGGGCGGAAGCCGGGCATGACAAAGGTCACGCGGGGTGGCGGGGGGCGGGTGGTGCGGGTCACTCCCGTGGGGGTGCCGTGGGGCGTTCCCGGCGGGCACTCTGTCGTCGATCGCCGAACGGGCTCGATCCGCCCGTCCGGGCAGTGCCCACTACTTGTCCGGGCGGACCACGCCGAGGATCTGCATCGAGCCCGCGCCCGCCAGGGTGACGTTCCGGCCGGGGCGGGGGGCGTGGATGATGGCGCCGTCGCCGATGTACATGCCCACGTGGCTGGCGTCGCCGTGGTAGATGATCAGGTCGCCGGGGCGCATGTCCTTGATGGCGATGTGGGGCAGCAGCCGCCACTGCTCCTGCGAGGTGCGCGGGATCGGCCGGCCCGCCGCCGCCCAGGCCTGTGATGTCAGCCCCGAGCAGTCGTACGAACGGGGGCCCTCGGCTCCCCAGACGTACGGCTTGCCGATCTGCTCGGTCGCGAAGGCCACCGCCTTCTTACCGCTCGCACTCGCCTCGCGGTTGATGTCCTTCAGGGCGCCGGAGCTGAGCCAGGCCGTCTGCAGCTTGTACTCGGCCTCCTGCTCCAGCTTGAGCAGGCGGGCCCGCTCCTTCTTCTCCAGCTGGTCTTCCAGCTTCTTCGCCGCGGCGATCTGCGCGTTGATCTTCTTCTTGGCCTGGGCCTGCTTGAGACGGTTGGCTTCGAGCTTCTGCCAGTTGGTGCTCGCGTCCTGGGTGTACGTCTCCAGGTCCTGCTGGGTCCTGGTCAGTTCGCCGAGGACTCCCTGGGCGGCCTGCTGGCCCTCCCTGACCCGGCTCACCCCGTCGAGGAAAAGCTGCGGGTCGTCGCTGAGCATCAGCTGGGCACCGGACGGCAGTCCGCCGGTGCGGTACTGCTCGCGGGCCTGGGCGCCGGCCTGGTTCTTGAGCTCGGCGATCTTCGACTGGCCCTCGACGATGGCCCTGGCCAGCTTCACGATCTCGCCGGACTGCTTCTTGGCCCGCTCCTCGGCGAGGTTGTACGCGTCGGTGGCAGCCCCGGCCTTGCGGTAGAGGGCGTCGATCTCCTCGCGTACCTCTTCGAGGCTCTTCTTCGGCGTCTTCGACCCGGAACCGGACCGGGTGTCGGGCTGTGTCGCCGAGGGGGAGGGGGGTGCGGGCGCGGCGAAAGCCTGGACCGGCGCGGTGATTAAGGTCAGCGCGCAGACCAGAGTGATCGCGGCTGCGGCAACGTGACGTCGGTTCACGAGATCCCCCTCCGAATGAATCTGATTTACCGTCAGTAACTTTTTGCCGATGACGAGATCGTGCCATGCCGTACCGAAAAGCAACAGAGGCACACACCTGCTGTCCTGACGGTCACACGGGTCGACCGGCGTCCCGGGAATCGCTCCCCATTGTCCTGACGAACGATGCCCTGTCCGCGTTCCCGCCCGTCTCCCCGCATGCGGGCTCGGCGGGTCTGTTCAGTACGTGTTGGGCTGTCGGTTGGGCTGGAGGGCGGTCCACTTCACCGTGACTTCGCCCTGGCGCCACCGCCGCACCCCGTCCGCCAGCGGCCAGTCGCCCGACAGCGCCCGCACCGCCGCGATCCAGCGCTGCCGGGCACCCAGTGACGCGTACGGGGCTGCCGCGGCCCACGCCCGGTCGAAGTCCCGCAGGAACGCATGGACCGGTTCGCCCGGCACATTGCGGTGGATCAGCGCCTTGGGGAGACGTTCCGCGAGGTCGGAGGGGCGGTCCAGGGAGGCGAGCCGGGTCGCGAACGTCACCGTGCGCGGGCCCTCCGGGCCGAGCGCCACCCATACGTGCCGGCGCCCGATCTCGTCGCAGGTGCCCTCCACCAGCAGTCCGCCCGGCGCCAGACGCGCGCACAGCCGCTGCCAGACCGCGGCGACCTCGCCCTCGTCGTACTGGCGCAGCACATTCGCCGCCCGGATGAGATCGGGGCGCTCGGGGAGCGGGATCTCGAAGCCGCCGTGCAGAAAGGTGAGGCCCTCGCGTTCGTACGGTTTCGCCGCCGCGACCCGCTCCGGGTCGATCTCGATGCCGACCACCGTCGTGCGCGGCTCGGCGGTACGCAGGCGCTGCAGCAACTCGACGGCGGTCCAGGGTGCGGCGCCGTATCCGAGGTCGACGGCGACGGGGGTGTCGGCGCGGCGCAGGGCCGGGCCGTGGGTGGCGGCGATCCAGCGGTCCATGCGGCGGAGCCGGTTCGGGTTGGTGGTCCCGCGGGTCGCGGTGCCGATGGGGCGCATGACAGCGAGCGTAACGATCTCACGGGGGCGGAAGGCGGCGCGGGTGCCCGGCCCCGGTCCGGCCCGGTGGGCGGCGCGGGGTGCCCGGCCCCCGACCAGGCATGCGGCCCCGTCACTGCAATGATTTGGTAAAGCGGAAATGAAAGGAGAGATTCCGCTGTTGCAGCCCCCGAAGGGGCTCAGGTCCCTTCGGTGCCATGCCCTGAGTGAGGAGGACCGGACGACGTGAGTCAGTACGTCTCCCGGCTCGGCAGCAGCCGTGTCGCGCCGCGCCTCAGGTTCCCCGCCGCCTTCCCCGGCGGTCACCGCAAACCTCGCCGCATCGCGATGCTCTCCGTGCACACCTCGCCCCTGCATCAGCCGGGCACGGGTGACGCGGGCGGCATGAACGTCTACATCGTGGAGCTGGCCAAGCGCCTCGCCGCGATCAATATCGAGGTCGAGATCTTCACCCGGTCCACCACCGGCGCGCTGCCCCCGACGGTCGACCTGGCCCCGGGTGTCCTGGTCCGGCATGTTGACGCGGGGCCGTACGAGGGTCTGGCCAAGGAGGAGCTGCCCGCCCAGCTCTGTGCCTTCACGCACGGCGTCATGCAGGCATGGGCCGGCCAGCGCCCCGGCTACTACGACCTGGTCCACTCCCACTACTGGCTCTCCGGTCATGTCGGGTGGCTCGCCGCCCAGCGCTGGGGCGTCCCGCTCGTCCACGCCATGCACACCATGGCGAAGGTCAAGAACGCGGCGCTCGCGGAGGGCGACACCCCCGAGCCCGCCGCCCGCGTCATCGGCGAGACCCAGATCGTCAGCGCGGCCGACCGGCTGATCGCGAACACCGCCGAGGAAGCGGACGAGCTGATCCGCTTCTACGAGGCCGATCCCGGCTCCGTCGCCGTGGTGCACCCCGGGGTCAATCTCGACCGCTTCCGCCCCGCCGACGGGCGCGCCGCGGCGCGGGCGCGCCTCGGACTGCCGAAGGACGCCCTGATTCCGCTCTTTGCGGGCCGCATCCAGCCGCTGAAGGCCCCGGACGTGCTGCTGCGGGCCGTCGCCGTACTGCTGGACCGCGACCCCTCGCTGCGTCGCCGGATGGTCGTACCGGTCGTCGGCGGCCCGAGCGGCAGCGGGCTCGCCAAACCGGAGGGGCTGCAGAAGCTGGCGGCGCGGCTGGGCATCGCCGATGTCGTACGGTTCCAGCCGCCGGTCGGGCAGGACCAGCTCGCCGACTGGTTCCGGGCCGCGTCCGTGCTGGTCATGCCCTCGTACAGCGAGTCCTTCGGCCTGGTCGCCATCGAGGCCCAGGCGGCGGGCACCCCGGTCGTCGCGGCGGCCGTGGGCGGTCTTCCGGTGGCGGTGCGGGACGGGGTCAGCGGCTTCCTGATACCCGGGCACGACCCACAGGCGTACGCGCAGGCGCTGGGCCGGTTCGCCGAGGCGCCGGAGCTGGTCGCCCGTATGGGTACGGCGGCCGCCGCGCACGCCCGGGGTTTCGGCTGGGACACCGCCGCGTCCGCGACCGCCGACGTGTACACGGCCGCGATGCACGAACACCGCCGTCGCGTACGCTCGCACCATGGCTGACGTACCCGATGAAGCGGTGACGACGCAGGTCGCGCAGGTCATCGAGGCGACCCTGAAGGACGCCGAGCTCGAATGGGAGAGCCCCGAACCCGGCAGCTACGTCGTCAAGCTGCCCGGCACGCGGAAGCTGTCCACCACCTGCTCGCTGCGCGTCGGCAAGCACTCGCTCTCTCTCAACGCCTTCGTCGTCCGTCACCCGGACGAGAACGACGCGGCGGTGCACCGCTGGCTGCTGGAGCGCAACCTCCGCCTCTTCGGCGTGAGTTACGCCATCGACCGGCTCGGCGACATCTATCTGGTCGGCAAGCTGCCGCTCTCCGTGGTCACCCCGCAGGAGCTGGACCGGCTGCTCGGCACGGTCCTCGAAGCGGCCGACGGCTCGTTCAACACCTTGCTGGAGCTGGGCTTCGCGAGCGCGATCCGCAAGGAGTACGAGTGGCGGGTGTCGCGCGGCGAGTCCACGCGGAACCTGGACGCGTTCACACATCTGACCCAACGCCCCGCCCGCTGACCTCCGGGCCGAGTCTCAGCCGACCGGGCCGAGGCTCGATCGACTGGCTCAACTGACCGGCCTCCTCTGGAGATTCCCCGGTGCACGACTCTTTCGCCGTGCCGGGGCGCCGTGGCATGCTCGCCGCCGACGCAGATATGAACGTCGTTCACATGCATGAAAGGCGGCTCGGATTCATGGCGACCATGGGGAACATCAGCAGACGTGGACTGCTCGGCAGCGCTGTGGCCGTCGCCGCAGCGGCGGCCACCGGCATCATCGGCAGCGGTACGGCATCCGCCGCGAGCCGGTCGACTGCGGCCGGCACCGCCACCGGCACCGCGACCGGGCAGGCGTCCGCGGCCGGCGGCCTGCGTGCCACCCCCCTCTGGCGGGAGTTCGCCGCCGCTCCCTTCACCCACCCGCAGGTCCCCTTCATCGGCCGGGCCGGATACCGGGGCGGCTGTGACCTGCCCCGTCGTACGGGCCGCGGTTTCGTCGCCGACGTCCTGCACTACGGAGCGAAGCCGGACAACTCCACCGACTCCGCCCCCGCGATCAACCGTGCCATCGCCGCTGCCGGAGAGCGTGGCGGTGGCACGGTGCTCATCCCCGCAGGCACGTACCGCATCGACGACATCATCCGGATCGGCCACAGCAATGTGGTGGTGCGCGGTGCGGGCAGCGGGCGCACCAAGCTGTACGCGACCAAGAACCTCACCGAGCTGATCGGTGTGTACGGCAGCCGCTACGGCGGCGACAAGTCCAGCTGGTCGTGGGCCGGCGGCCTCATCTGGCTCTGCCCGAAGGACCGTTGGGCCTCCCTCACCGACGCGATCAGGGCCAAGGCCTGGCCTTTCGAGGGCTGGACCGGCAACAGGCGCGACGAGTGGCAGACCCTGACCACCGTCGCCCCCGCCGTCCGGGGCGACCGGTCCATCACCGTCGAGTCCACGAAGAACCTGAAGCGCGGCGGACTCGTACTGCTCCGCCTCGCCGACGACGCCGACCACTCGCTCCTGGAGCACATGGCGGGGGGCGGCCCCGGCCCCGAGGCGTACTACTGGGACGACAAGACCAAGCTGACCTCGTACGTCCCCTACGAGTGGCCGGTCCGCGTCACCTCCGTACACGGCCACAGGGTCACGCTGGAGCGCCCGCTTCCGCTCGACATCCGCCCCGAGTGGGACCCGCGCCTGACCACCCTCGCCGCCCCGCTCACCGGCTCCGGCGTCGAGGGCCTCACGCTCGAAGCGGTCGAGACCCCGCAGTCGCAGCATCTGCTCGACAAGGGGTACAACGGGGTCGCGTTCCAGTGCGCGTACGACTGCTGGGCCGACGACATCACCGTCCGCCATGTCGACAACGGCTTCGGGCTGATCGGTGCGTCCGCCTGCACCCTGCGCCGTACGCGGGTCGAGGGCCGCGGCTCCCACCACCCGTACTACTGCCGCGAGGGCTCGCACGACAACCTCATCGAGGACTTCGCCATCGCTCAGCGGACCGTCCCGGCGCCCGCCGGAACGCAGCTGCACGGCATCAACGTCGAGGGCCTGTCCAGTTACAACGTCTGGTCGCGTGGCGTGATGGAGATGGGGACGTTCGACTCCCACCGGGGCATGCCGTTCGCCAACGTCCGTACCGACATCACCGTGAACAACAACGGGCGCCACGGCGGCGACGCGAGCGCTGGGCCGCTCTTCGGCGCCCGCTTCACCCACTGGAACATCCGGGTGACCAACGGCCGGGCCGGCCTGATGCGGATCGACGGGCTCGCCCCGTACAGCGCCACGGTCGGCGTCAGCGAGGTGACGGAGTTCGACCAGATCGACGTCCCCGACTTCACCGGCGATCTGCACACCCGGCTGGAGGCGTACGGCACACCGGAAGCGGTGTGGCCGCCGAACCTCCACGCGGCGCAGCGGGTACTGGCCGGCTGACGGGCAGGGCGCTGCGGGCCGGTGGTCAGTCCCGTGCCCGCAGTGCCGCTTCCACGTCCACCAGAGCCGATTCGAGCTGCGGACCGACTTCCTTCCACACCCAGTCGAGGTGCTCCTGGGGAACGCGGCGCGGAACGGTCTCCACCAGCATGATCAGGTAGAGGTAGCAGCGGTAGAGTGCGAGCCGCAGCCGCACGGATGCGTCGAACACCAACGGCTGCCCGCTCCCGCTCCCGTACCCGGCGAGGAAGTCCTCGTCCTCCTCCATGTTCGCGAACAGGGCGAGCGATACGAAGTCGGCGACCGGGTCGCCCCAGAACATCCGCTCACCGTCGATGATCCCGCCGATGGTGCACGCGCCGGGCTCCCCGTCGACGAGCAGGTTGCCCTGCCACAGGTCGAAGTGGACCAGGGCGGGCCGGGTGACGTCGCCGAGTACGGGCGAGGCTGCGGCGATCAGCGCGCGGATATCGGCTGCAGGGCGCGGCAGCCGGGCACGGTAGGTGTCCGCGTCGGCGAGTACGGCGTCCGTCATCGCTGTGAACGCCTGCCGCCAGGTCGGGGCCAACGGGCCCAACGCCCCGGCCGGATAGCCGAATCCGCCGGGGCCCGTGACGGAGTGCAGCCGGGCGACGATCCGCCCCAGCTCGTTCCTGAGCCGGCGCTCCTCGGCGTCGGACAGGACGCGGTCGCCCGCGGCGCCGGCGATGTCGTACCAGGGCCGACCCGGGCAGGCAGACATGATCACGTACGGGCCGGTCGGGGCGCGCGGGTCGAGTTCGCTGTGCAGGACGCGGGGGACTGCCGCCGACTCGCCCGCGCAGGTGTAGAACTCGACCTCGTTGACCAGCAGATCGCGCTCGTAACTCATCAGGGTTCCGTCGGTAGTGGGCGGCGGTATCTTCACCACCCAGTCGCTGCCGTCGGTGAGACTCACCCGGGTGACGGTGTTGAACGTGCCTCCGGCGAGGGGTGCGACTGCGGCGATGCGGTCCTCCGTCACGCCAACGGACCGGAGAACGGCCGCGGTTGTGTCATCTGGCTGCATGGGATGAATTGCCCCTTTGCGTCGGTGTTCGATCCGGCTTGCGGCGACGGACGGCGTCTTCACGGGATGATCACGGCGCCATCACGATCACATCCCGTGCCCTATTTGATTGATCGTCAAACCATCTGTCGCTCATAGAGTGAGCAAAACCCGAAGACCCAGCTCAGAGAGACGGACCGGACCATGCGATCCACCGCCATACGCCGTACCGCCGTTGCCGCCACTGCGGTGTCCCTGGCCCTGCTCGTCACCGCATGCGGCGGCTCGGACTCCGGTTCCGGCGACAAGGGGGCGGATGCCAAGGGCAAGGAGTCCGCCGCCGCGAACCCGGCTGCCAAGGCGCTGACCGCCGCCGAGCTGGAGAAGGCGGCGCTGGCCAAGGGCGACGTCAAGGGGCACAAGATCTCCAAGGCCGCGGCCAAGGACGTGATCTCCGGTGACGACATCAAGGTCGAGAAGGAGGTCTGTGCCCCGTTCGTCGACGCGCTGATGGGGGCGCAGGTCGGTGAGCCCGCGGCGTTCACCAAGCGGACGGTCGTCAGCGAGCCCAAGAAGGGCAGCCAGGACGGCGCGGATGCCGAAGACGCTTTCAAGGCGGCGTTCGACATCACGACGACGCAGCTGGCCCTCGGCTCGTACGACGGCAAGGGCGCGGAGGAGTCGGTCGCCTCGCTGCGCACCGCCGCCACCGACTGCGCAGGAGGGTTCGACTTCACGGCTGCCGGTGAGAAGCAGAAGGTCAGCAAGATCACCGAGGAGCAGGTCAAGGGCGGGGAGGACGCGGCCGCCTGGACGGTGCAGTTGGAACAGGACGGCGAGAAGATCGAGTTCAAGCTCGTGGCCATGCGCCAGGGCCCCTCGTTCGCCTCGTTCTCCTCGATGAACCTGGCCGCGATGGGCGGGGGCGAGGACTTCGAGCTGCCGACCGCGGTGGTCGAGGCCCAGGCCGCGAAGCTGGCATAGGAGCCGGCCCCGGCTCTGTGCGTCCCTCGTGGCGGCGGTCCTGCGCCGGTTGTCCGGCGCCGTGTCCGTGGAACACGTACGCAGCCCGACGCGTGTGAGTACACGTACTCATGATCGGCGTCCCACCTTCCGGGCAGGCTGGTCGTACCAACCACCCAGAGGGAGCCAACCGTGCACAGGATCAGCCGACTTGACCGATCGGCGCCCGCGAGGAGCGGGCGCCGTCCGAGCCGGTCCGCGGTGGGCCTCGCCCTGGCCTCCGTGACCGTGGCGCTGCTGACCGCGGGCTGCTCGATGGAGGAAGCGATCTGCGGCGGCGGCGAATATCCGGTCCTGGTCGTCGGGGACGCCGGATCGGCGTGCGCGCCCAACGACGAGGCACCACCGAAGGGTTACGCCCGGTATCCGAAGGGCAAGGTTCCCGAGCATGTGGGCGACAAGTGGGACAAGTACTGGGAGACCCACACCGTCGACGAGAACGGCAAGGCCATCGACATCCCCGCCGAATCCGGTGAGTGAGGCAGAACCGCTCGGGCGCCCGGGGAATCTCCTCGGTCCGGTGCTGGTTCAGGGCAGCGGGACGAGCCTCACCACGGTGACGATCAGCACGGACCCGGAGACGTAATAGAGCACGATCGCCCCGGCGACCGTCGCCTCGCGGCGGTCGCGCTCGCTCTTGACGGCCGACGACCCGTGCCCGTACGGGTCGAGGCCCAGGGTGCGTGCCATCTCGTCCCGGAAGACCTCGCCGTAGCGCATCTTGGCCAGGGTGTCGTCGGCCGGCGGGGCGTAGGAGATGCGGAAGCTCAAGCGACGGTCCGCCTCTCGGCCTCGTCCTGCGCCAGTCGGTCCAGGATCTTCTCGGCCTCCGGATCGGGTACGGCCTCCAGCATCCAGTGCCGCATGACCGCCTGGATCTCGCTCACACCGGCGTCGTTGATGGCGCGGTCGAACTCCTCACGTCTCTCCTCGGGCAGGGTGGCCCGGATGTCCGGAATGCTGTTGGGCACGTCGACTTCGGCGCCGCCGACGAAGGTCTTCAGGGGCTCGCCCATGATTGCTCTCCCCGCTCTCCTTGCTCTCTCCGCACGGCCCGCCCGATCGGCTCCGCTCGTGCACAGGCCGGTACTTGGGCCACCGTAGTGCCAGGGGCGGTGACGGACGCGGAACCCGCGCGATACGTTCGCTCCGTGACGGGAACATCGTGGGACATATTGCTGATCGGTGGAGCGTCCGGCATCGGCAAGAGCCGGGTCGCCGTGCAACTGGCCGCTGAGGCAGAAGGGTTCATGGTCGAATTCGACGACGTCGTCAGCGCCGTCGAGGCCATGACGACGGCCGAACACCACCCCGCTCTCCATCACTTCGATGACATCCCCGACACCGCGCAACTCGCCATCGAGCAGGTGCTGGATCTGCAGATCGCCACCGCCAGAGCCCTGGAGCCCGCGGTGCTGGGGGTCGTGCGCAACCGCCTGACCGTCGACGTCCCCGCCGTGATCGAGGGCGACTACCTCACCCCGGCCGCCGCCGCGGCGGCGATCCGCGAGGGCCGGACGGCGGGCCGCCGCGTGCGGGCGGTGTTCCTGCACGAGGAGGACCCGGACCGGATCACCGCCAACTACGCCTCCCGGGAGCCCGGCAGCGGGGAACAGCGGCATCGGGCGCAGGTCAGCGCGGAGTACTCGCGATGGCTGGGCGACCAGGCCCGCCTGCATGCTCTGCCGGTGGTCGCCTGCCGCCCGTGGGACTCGCTTGCGGTGCGCATCGGGCGGGCGTTGGGTGCGGAGGGGGAGCGGCAGGAGCGGGAGCTGTCCGAGATACCGGGGGCGTGACGAGCGGGCTTGGGCCCTGGCGTACAGGTGGAGCGCGCGGTGCAGCCACGCAGCCGCCGACCGGGCGTCAGGCAGGGGGCTTGTTGTCGACGTACTTCTTCTTCTTGCCCTGGGTCTTGCGATTGATCTTGGCAACCTGGGTTTTCGCAGCTCCGGGAGCTCATCGGCTGCGGCCGACGGGTCGTCATTGGTCATCATTGGCTGCCCGTGAGTGACCTCGCACGGCCCAGAGACGGCCCGTACTCAATCGCGAGCCCAGTCGAAAGGCATCGGCGCATCCTGCGGGATCACCCAAGGGCGGGGATAGCGAGCCCGACAAACGGTGCAGCGCGCGACGAACGGACCGATCTCCGGGTTCGTGAGAACGCTGTAGTGGCTGGAGGGCTGAGCCGGGAGCATGTGCCCGTTCGCCGTCGTCTCCAAGCCGGGCCACTCCGGCGAGCATTGGCATGGGCGCTGTACCGCGAACAGGTTGCCGTCAGAGGTCTTGGCCGTGCTCTTGAAGAGCTTGGCGAAGTTCTTTCGTATCGACACGACGGCGGCCTCCCCTTCACTGTGCCCGATTCTCGGGCCTCCAGACAGTAACCGAGGCGGGTGGAGTCTCAATGGCCGAGGCAAACGAGATGCCTCTTCCGTCAGGCTGAGGCCCCGGATCGGCCCCAGGGCTTGAACCTGTGGCCTCATCCTTATCAGGTCGGTCCATGGGCACCTCGCACCATGGCCAATGGGGTCCCGTGCTGCATCTACCTGCTCGGCGAATTCGCCGGGATTCGCCGACGATCGGGCCCGTTGGTGTCAGCCGCTGATGTCATCGCCAGATGGACCCGTTCAGGACGCCGGTGTTCGTACGTACCCGATGGCGACGAGTCCCACTCCGATGACAGCGGCACTCGGGGACCAGAATGCGCCCCACACAAGCAGGAGGGCTCCTGCGCCCCACACCCTTGGCCTCCTGACGTACCGTTGTAGCCAGCGGCCGGGAACTCGTCCGAAGATCAGCGCATGGATGCCGAGTACGGCACCCGTCAGCGCAAGCGCGATCGCTACGAACAGCGCGCCGAGCACCATAGCCCCCAAAGTCGCTCCCACGGTCCACCCCCTTGACGCCACCCCTCGACAACTGGCCCAGTGTGGCAGAGGGAGCGACCGCCCAACCTGGCGCACCGAAGTCGGTTGTGTCTCAGTGGTTGAGGTGCCAGCGTTCGCTGCGGGCTGCGACAAGGGGAGATCCTGGGCGTCGCCGTTGACGCGATCGACTTCGAGTCGGACACGCTGCACGTCGTCCAGCAACTCAAGCTCAGCCGCAGCAAACCGGTCTTCGCATCGCCCAAGGGCGGCAAGCTCCGCGACGTCCCGCTCCCGGCCCCGTCGCTGAATCGCTGCGGGCCCACATGAACCGTTTCCCGCCGGTCGAGATCACGCTGCCGTGGAAGGTCGCGGACGGACCGCTTGTGACTAAGCGCCTCGTCTTCTTCGGTCCGCGCGGTGGCCACGTCTGGCGTACGTCCCTCAACGACGAAGCGTGGAAGCCCTCGTTGGCTGCTGTCGGCATCATCCCGGTCCCCGAACGGGGCAAGCCGTATGCCGAGTCGCGAGAGAGCGGAATGCATGCACTGCGCCACTTTTGCGCCTCGGTGCTCCTGGACGCGGGGGAGAACGTCAAGGCCCTCGCGGAGTACCTCGGTCACTCGGACCCCGGGCTGACGCTCCGCGTGTACGCGCACCTGATGCCCTCCAGCCAGGAACGCACGCGCTCGGCTGTGGCCGCTGTCTTCGCTACGGCCCGATCGAGCACCTGACGGCCCAGCGACGGCCCCAGCGCAAAAACAAGCCCCCTACTCGCGGATAAACCGCAGGTAGGGGGCTTGTCTTGGTCGCGTTACTTCTTCTTGCCCTGGTTCTTCACGGCCTCGATGGCGGCCTTCGCCGCGTCCGGGTCGAGGTACGTGCCGCCCGGCTTGATCGGGCGGAAGTCGGCGTCCAGCTCGTAGGCGAGCGGGATGCCGGTCGGGATGTTCAGGCCCGCGATGTCGGCGTCGGAGATGCCGTCGAGGTGCTTGACCAGGGCGCGGAGGCTGTTGCCGTGGGCGGCGACCAGGACCGTGCGGCCGGCCAGGAGGTCCGGGACGATGCCGTCGTACCAGTACGGCAGCATGCGGACGACGACGTCCTTGAGGCACTCGGTGCGCGGGCGCAGCTCCGGCGGGATCGTCGCGTAGCGCGGGTCGTCGCTCTGGGAGAACTCGGTGCCGTCCTCGAGGGCGGGCGGCGGGGTGTCGTACGAGCGGCGCCAGAGCATGAACTGCTCCTCGCCGAACTCGGCGAGCGTCTGCGCCTTGTCCTTGCCCTGCAGGGCGCCGTAGTGGCGCTCGTTCAGCCGCCAGGAGCGGTGGACGGGGATCCAGTGGCGGTCCGCGGATTCCAGCGCGAGCTGCGCGGTGCGGATGGCGCGCTTCTGGAGGGAGGTGTGCAGGACATCGGGGAGCAGGCCGGCGTCCTTGATCAGCTCACCGCCGCGGACTGCCTCCTTCTCGCCCTTCTCTGTGAGGTTGACGTCCACCCAACCGGTGAACAGGTTCTTCGCGTTCCATTCGCTCTCGCCGTGGCGGAGGAGGATCAGCTTGTACGGTGCGTCGGCCATGGGTCCGAGCGTAATCGAAGCCGTGCGGGCGTCGTGCGGCCGGTCACAAGGCGGACAGGTGGGGGCAGGAGGGGTGCGCGGGGGAGCCGGGGCCGGGACGATTGACGGCCGGCGTCAATTGACTGGCGGACCGGAAACCGGGATTCGTAATGTTCGGATAGCCGACGGGCCTCTTACCGTCGGGGTCCGTTCCGTACTTCCCTGGGGGGATTCCGTATGTCTGTCGCCGGTCTCAGACGGGCCGCACGCGAATCCGTGTCCGGTCTCCCCAGGGAGTTCTGGTGGCTGTGGACCAGCACTCTGGTCAACCGCCTCGGGGCGTTCGTCGCCACCTTCATGGCGCTCTACCTGACCCTCGACCGGGGTTACTCCGCCTCGTACGCCGGTCTGGTCGCCGCGCTGCACGGGCTCGGCGGGGTCGTCTCCTCGCTCGGGGCGGGGGTGATGACCGACCGGCTGGGCCGCCGGCCCACCATGCTCATCGCGCAGACCTCGACCGCCGTGTCCGTGGCCGTGCTCGGGTTCATGGTCCATCCGGTGGCGATCGCGGCCGTCGCCTTCGTCGTCGGTATGGCCAGCAACGCCTCGCGGCCCGCCGTGCAGGCCATGATGGCCGACATCGTCAGGCCCGAGGACCGGGTGCGGGCCTTCTCGCTCAACTACTGGGCGATCAATCTGGGCTTCGCCGTCTCCTCGGCCGGGGCCGGGTTCGTCGCCGAGTACAGCTATCTCGCCGGGTTCCTCGGCGAGGCCGTGATGACGCTCGTCTGCGCCTTCGTCGTCTTCATGAAGGTGCCCGAGTCACGGCCGGAGAAGTCGGCGCCGGCCGGGCACGCGGTCACCGGCGCCGACGAGGTCCGGCTCTCCACCGTGCTGCGCGACGGGCGGTTCATGAGCGTCGTCGGGCTGTCCTTCGTCATCGCCCTGATCTTCCAGCAGGGGTATGTGGGGCTGCCGGTGGCCATGGGGGCGGACGGGTTCTCCAGCTCCGACTTCGGCACAGCCGTCGCCGTCAACGGTGTGCTGATCGTGGTGCTCCAGATCCCGGTCACCCGCTTCATCCAGCACCGTGATCCGCGCCGTCTGCTCATCGTGTCGTCGCTGCTGGCGGGGTACGGATTCGGGCTCACCGCGTTCGCCGGTTCGGTCGCCGTGTACGCGCTGACCATCTGCGTCTGGACGGTTGCCGAGATCGTCAACTCGCCCGTCCAGACCGGTCTGGTGGTCCGGCTCTCGCCCGCTCAGGGCCGCGGCCGCTACCAGGGCATGTACACGATGTCCTGGTCCGCGGCGGCGCTGGTCGCACCGCTGATGTCGGGTGTGGTGATCGACCGGTTCGGGGCCCAGTGGCTGTGGGGGACGTGTGGGGTCCTGGGTACCGGGGCCGCGCTCGGGTACTGGCTGCTGATGCGGAATCTGCCGGGGGAGGACGGGGCGGCCTCCGAGGGCAGCCGGGTGGCGGAGAGCGGCCGGACGGTGAAGGGAAGTGGCCGGGATGCGGGGGATGCCGTCCCGGTCGGTCCCGGGGCCGACGCCGGGGCCGGGCCTTCCGCCTAGGGGACGCGCGGACGCCGCCCGGCACCACCTCCGCACACGATAGGAGCCCCGCGCGGAGCGGACTGCTAC
>NZ_JBHVWS010000032.1:1149-110574 GCF_042882185.1 Streptomyces sp. NPDC058239 | reverse complement strand
CGCGTCTCCCCAGGGCAGGCTCTCCGCCTGCTTGAGGGCTTCGGCGTCGTAGCCTTACATGCCCTCCTTGGTGGAGCCGTCGTTCGTCTTGAGTGTCTTGCCTCCGACCAGGGCGACGATTTTGGCGTGGCAGGCGCGTTCCACCTCCTGGAAGGCGGCCCAGACCTCGGCTATCTCGTTGCGGCGATGGTTGTTCTCCTCGACCAGGTCGCCGTCTTCGCGCCACTTGTCGTCGCCGTCGACCTTGACGCGGAAGGCGACGGCTTCCCGCTTGAGTTCCTTGAGCTTCTCGACCAGCGGGTAGGCGTCGTCCGAGTAGGTGCCCAGTGCACCGGCGATGACGCACAGGTCCGAGCTCAGGGTGAGTCCGGTGTCCGCGACCGGCTTGGTCGTGGCGAACAGTTGCTCCGCTTCGGGTGCCTTGTAGAAGGCGTGCAGTCCGCCGAAGCTGGTGTGGACGTCACCGGCGGCCGTCGCGATCTTCGCGCCGTCGGTGGACAGTGCTGTCACCTTTGTGTCGAGCAGGGCCAGGTCACCGGTGAAGACCGGTATCCCGACCGGGTCGACCGGAGCGTTGCCGCTCACCTGTGTCCCCCGGTGTCCTTGAGGAGATCCAGGCGTACGGCCTTCGCCGCGTTCTGCGCGTGCTCGGCGGCTTCCAGGTCGCCCTCGCAGTACGCGTTCGTGGCTTCGACCGCGCCCAGGACGGCGGCCTCGATGCGCTCGGCCATTGCCGTGAAGTCCTTCTGGCGCTCTCCGAGGTACTCGCCCAGTGCCGCGGCCACCGGCCCCATCGCCTTTTGTGACAACGGTGCCTTCCCCGGTGCCACCGGGCCCTGCAGAGGCGTGGCGGCCTGCGAGCCCGGCACCGCCGTACCCGCCGCCTGCGCAGCCTCCGACATGGTCGCCATCAGTGCGGTCAGGGCCTTCTCCAGGTCCCCGGCATGGGTGCCGGTGACCTTCAACTGGCCCTGCACCCCCTGCGGCCTGATGTCCCACGCCACCATGCGAAAGCCCCCTCTGCCGAACTGTCCTGGCACACTACGTATCCACAACCCATGCCCCGCAGGATCGTTCCTCCCGACGCGGGGAGGAGCGCCTCAGCCGATGTTGTCGACCGCGGCCTTCGCGCGCGTGATCGTGTGCTGAGCCGTTCCGTCGTTCTTCTCCAGCGTCGTCTTCAGCAGCTGGATGATGTTCTTGACCTCCTGCGAGGAGCGGTTCCACCGCAATTCCTTGCCGTGGTACTCATCCGCCACACCATCCGCCGCGAAGTCCGCCATCGCGGCCTTCACCTGCGCGTCACGCGCCGCGATCACTTCCTCCAGCTGCGCGATCACCACCTGGATATTGCCCTGCGCATCCGCGGACGCACCCGTGTCGTACGAACGACGATCACTCTGAGCAGCCATCAGAAACCCAACCCCCGTCTGTCAGCGGCCGCCGAAGCGCGCCGCGTCGAAATTCGCCGCCGACATCTGCTGCCGCGCGTTGTCACCCTGCTCCTGATCACCCGAGCTGAACGCCGCCTCCATCCCCGACTGACCACCGAGGAGAGCCGACAGCGAACCGTTCAACGCCGCCGTGATCTCGTCCGACCGCCCCTTGAACGAATCGAACGCCGCACGCCCCGCACCGTTGAACTTCCCCTCCAACGGCGCCGCGGCCTGCACCAGCTGACGAATCAACGTCCCCAGATCAGTACTCGACCCACGCGACTTCGACGACAGCGTCGAAAGAACCTGCGCCCCCATGTCGAACTTCATCCAGTCCCCCGCCATGCCTTGCGAACGTATGTGCCACAATCTTTATCAACTCGGCGTTGCTGATGCAATCAAGGGGCATTGCGTTGTGAGTGGCGTGTGAGGGGTCGGAGCGAGAACCAGGGTGCCCAATTCGGCACATACTTGAACTATTTTCCCCTCGCTGGCGGGAGGATCGTTCTGAGTGGCCCGGCTGCCGCTCACTTTCGGCCGATTCTCGTCTCGTTCGCAAAGTCGAACGCGACGCTGCTCCCGGTGCACCGCAGCTGGTGAGCGGCGGGCTGCCATGTGGGCAGGCCGGGCGCTCGTGCTGGGCCCGTTCGTCGTGGAGGTGGGGCAAGCCCTTCCCGGCCGCCGGCGGCCCGATCCCGCAAGCGCTTCGGTGGGCTGGGCGTGGTGTTCCGGCGGGCGTCCTGCTCGGCCGGGGCCAACTGGGCTACGGGGCCGTGGACTTCCGCGCGTTCCGCACGCTGGTCGACGGCACCGGCTTCGACGGCCCGATCGGGGTGGAGATCTTCAACGAGGCCCTCTGGGCCCGCGACGGCGCCGAGGTCCTCGCGGAGCTCGTGTCCCGGTACGCGAACACGCCTGCTGAGAAGGCTTTTTGCCGCCAGGGCAAAGAGATCGCCAGGACGTGCAACCGTTCGGCACCCAGCCGGGTCATTTCTGGCGTCGGGTGCTTCCGGGGAGGGGATCGGGAAGCCCTGACGGTGGGGGAAAACGAGAGGGGTCCGGTCTTCTGACCGGACCCCGTTTCGCTTGGTCGGGACCGTCTCGCGAATTCCCGACGTTTCATCACATGCTGATCAGTAGGCCGAGTTGACGTTGTCGATCGAGCCGTAGCGCTGTGCCGCATAGTTGCAGGCGGCGGTGATGTTGGCGACCGGGTCGTAGATGTTCCACGAGGTGCCGGGGACGTGATACGCCCTGAAGGTCGGGTCGATGACCTGGAGCAGACCCTTGGACGGGATGCCCTTGGCAGCGTTGGAGTCCCAGTTGTTGATGGCATTCGGGTTGCCACTCGACTCGCGCATCAGATTGCGGTGGATCCCGTGGTAGGAGCCCGGGATGCCCTGCGCGCGCATGATCGTCAGCGATTCGTTGATCCAGCGGCTGACGTTGCCGCTGCTCGACTGGGCGGGGGTGGCGGCCGAGGCGGCCGGAGCGCCGGTGAGAGAACCGGCAACGACTGCGGCTCCTGCGGCGGCCATGCCCAGTGAGATCTTCTTGGTCTGGGTCATGTGGGCGAACTTCTTGGACATCGCGGAGATCTGCATCGGAAATTACCTCTTCCGTGGGGATGCCAAGAATTGTTAAGCGGGGTTCAAGTTTCGGTCAATGACTCTCTTTACTATCGGAATACGTACAGGGAACGGGGAACGGTTGCTGAAATCGCCGCAAACGGGCCACGAGGCGCGCTCTTTGCCCTACTAAGTCGTATCATGGTGACGTGCGCCATATCGGCCACATCACACGACGAAAGTGTTAAATTAGCTCAAAACGGACACTGTTATGGGGTCCATGGTGAGCGAAAAGAATCCCTCTATTCGTCCCGTGTAATGAATGAAATACGCAGCGCAATTGGAGCGCGGTCGGGCCATTTGAAGTGACCGCAGGTAGCCCGCGGTCCCCACTGCGCACGACTGGCATCACGCTGCGGGCGGACGGATTTTCGTGGTTCCGAACGCGGATGCGTGCAGCCGTGGGCGGCGGTCGGCCGTAGTGCGGCGGCGGACGCTGCGGCTCACCGGGTACGGGGCGGGTGTGAAGTCCGCCGCGACGGAGTCACGGCGTGACGCCGGACAAGTCGCGGCCGGGGGCGCCTCTTGGGCCAATGAGGTCAAGGCAGGTGCAAACCGGTCGGCGGGTCCTTGTAGGGATGAAGAACCTGACAAAATCCATGGACCGATCACTGAGGAAGAGCCCCTCGACCTGTTGCGCGACCCGGCCCTGCGTGAGGGCTTCCTTTCGCGCGCGTGACCGTGTCCCGCAACTCGGCCGCCATTGCTGGCCAGTTGCGAGACGCAGCCCGGTTCAGGGATTGATGCTGTCGTCCTTGACCGCCGAGACGAACGACGACCAGCCGTCGGCGGAGAAGACGAGTGCGGGGCCGCTCGGGGTCTTGCTGTCGCGGACGGGGATGTCGGCGTAGCCGTCGGCGACCTCAAGGCACTCGCCGTTGGAGCCTCCGCTGTGGCTGGACTTGCGCCATCCGGTCAGCGCCCTGGCGTCAGCGATGGTGGGCTCAGTGCTGTGCATGTTCGTGCTCCTCCGCGATGGCTCTGACGAGGGCCACTGACTCCTGGTGCGGGGCCGCGTCGCCCAGGGCGAGAGTGTAGGACGTGTGGCACGCCTCGATCAGCGCCGGATCATCCATCAGATGCCCAGTGTGAAGGCCCTCGACGTACGAGACCGGAGCGGCATTCGCGAAGTTCAGCAGGTAAACCATGCTCTCCAGGAGTGCGTGTGCTCCTGATTCGAAAGTCAGCACGTGCAGGCGCAGACGGCCGGACTCGGCCATATCTGCGACCTTGTGCAGTTGTTCCGCCATGACACGCGGCCCACCGATGCAGCGTCTGAGCGCGGCCTCGTCGAGCAGTGTCCAGGCGACTGGCGTCGATGACTCGCTGAGCAGTCGGCCGCGCTCCAAGCGGTTGACAACGAACTCGTCAAGTTCCTCCGCACGGTAGTTGGCGCGACAGGCCTGGAATACCGCACGGGCGTACGCGTCCGTCTGAAGCAGGCCCGGGATGAGAGAGGCGGCGTACTGGCGGATCTCTGTAGCCTCACGCTCCAGCTCGGAAACCACCGCGAAGTAGTGGGCGAACTTCGAATCCAAGTCGCCGAGCCAACGGACGAAGAAGCCGTCGGTCTTCAACGCGATGTCGAGGCGGTGAGCGTCATCCGGCTTCGGCAGTCGCCGCCCCGCCTCGTAATGACTGATCAACGTCGGCGAGCACACCACCTGATCGCCCAGGGCTTCCTGGGTCAGTCCCGCTGCCGTCCTTCGCAGCCTCAACTCCTCCCCGTACTTCTCCCTCGGTGTACGCGGCTTCCGGTTCATCGCCATCCAGCCCCAACTCCTCTGTCTGACCAGCGGGCTGTCAAGCCCGAACCCCTGGCAGCGTAGCCACGCCCGACCCCACTCTGTGATCAATTCACCACAGAACGCATCCGTTCGTGGGTAAGTCAGAGGGAGAGCGCACCGACATGAAGAATTTCGTCCGCCGGTTCACCGAGTCACTGGTGCGGTTGTTGCGCCCGGTCCCCGTCACCGTCCATCCGTACTCCTGCGTATATGTGGCCGGCCCCACCGTCCGCCGTACCGGTGAGCGTCCGCTGTGTGGGGAGGACATCCCACTGGTCCGTCCCTATCTCGCCGCGCACGAGCGGCAGTTGGCCGAGGCGCGGCGGCGGTCGCGCACGTTGTGGATCGCAGTGCACGCTGTGGACATCAGGCCCAGGCCCAGGCCCTTTCGCCGAGCCGAGGTCGCCGCGTGAACGGGGAGCAGGGCGAAAGCCGCACGTTCAGGTTGCTGCCCTGGGCGGCGGCGGAGGGCAAGCCGTGTTACGTCCTGGGGGACGGCACCGGCTACGTGTCACGGATGGCCGACGGTATCGAGACCATCCAACTCGGCATGGCGGACGACCTGCTCGGCCACGCCGCCGACCTTCTGGCGGACCGACGGGTCACAGGCGCGGAGCTCCACTTCCTCGCCAGTCGGCTGAGCGAGTCGTTGCGGGAGGTCAAGCGGGTCGCTGAGAGCCGGGGTTCGCGACTGAACGCGAGTGGACCTGTTCCGGACAATGACAGGCTGGGGCACCGAGAACCGGACATCGACAGCCGGTGAGTCGGCAACCCGCTTGACGACGCCAACGAGGAGAACGGGTACACCGTCGCTCACGTCGACACCGGTCACGGCAACGGTGATCTTCTCGCGGTGGTCGGCGCGCTGCTCGGTGCCCAGGTGGGCGATTTCTTGCGGACGGAGGCGTGCTGGGGGCTGTTGCGGACAGGGGTGGGTGGCGTAGCCGCGGGCGACTTCGGGGTATTCGCTGTCAGCGGAAGAGGTCGAGGAACCCGTTCACCCAGATCCCGACGAACACGATCGCCAGGAGCGCGCAGCCCACGGCCGCCAGGGACTGGCGGAACGACCCGGTCTCCGGCGCGTCCCCCCGTACCTTGGCGAGGGTGTCCCAGGTGACCGGGTGGCCAAGGGCCTCGGAGGCGGCGGTCCGCACGGTTGCCAACTGCTCCTCGACGAAGGGGGAGTCGGCCGCCGATTCCGGGCCTTGCCAGGCCAGGGCGCGCATCCGGCGCACCGGGTCGCTGTACCTCTTCTCGAACGCAGCGACCTCTTCCGGAAGCCTGTCCTCTTCGAGGTACGTCCAACGACCGGCCTCCGCAGGGTCGCTGTACATCCGGTAGATGTCGGCCAGGCCTCGGCGCAGAGCCGGGCAGTGCGGGTAGGACCCGACCAGTCCGCGCAGTCGTTGGCGGGCCATGGGTATACGTCCCGCGGCGAGATCCGCGTCCACGCGCTCCAGCGTCTCCTTCAGTGCCATGTGCACATCGTCAGGCGTGCCCGCGGTTGTGTGTAAGCGAATTATTTCAAGGTGCCCCGGAAACCGGCCGATTGTGGCTTCTGTGCCTGGTCGGGAGTGCCCTCGATGCGGCAGCCCGAGCCTCGACGTGTATGACCGCGGCGGCAGCCCCGGCGATCACTTCCGCTGTCAGACCCTCGTGCCAGGCTGTCGCCCATGAGTACTCCCGACCGCACCATGCCGCCCCTGGACGCCGACGAGCGGACGTCGCTGACGAGCTGGCTGGACTTCTACCGCACCACCCTTGCCCAGAAGTGCGAGGGTCTCGACGACGACCGGCTGCGTGAGGCATCCGTGGAGCCCTCGCCGATGAGCCTGCTCGGCCTCGTCCAGCACATGGCGGAGGTTGAGCGGAATTGGTTCCGCCGGGTCCTGGCCCAGGAGGACGCGCCGTCGATCTTCACCCCCGATGCCGACCCGTCGGCCGACGACGGCGGGTTCGATCTCGTCGAGGGGTCCGGCTACAGCGCGGCGCTGTCGATATGGCAGTCCGAGGTGGAGCGGGCCAGGGCGAACTGCGCCGCACGGTCGCTCGACGACACCAGCTCGTTCATGGGCGGGCAGGTCACCCTGCGTTGGATCTACACGCACATGATCGGTGAGTACGCCCGCCACTGCGGGCACGCCGACCTCATCCGCGAGCGCATCGACGGCCGGACGGGGTTCTGAGAGGCGGCGATGGTGCGAGGGGGCCGGGCCGGGATTGTCGGTGCGAGCCGGTCGCGTCGGTCCAGGCCCCATGTCCAACATGGCCGTCCTCGAAGAGGTCCTGGAGCGGCCGACGAGGCCACCCGGCGCCGGATCGCCACAGGCTGCACCGTCGCCTTCTTCCGCCGGTACCTCATGGGCGACACGCCGGCGAAGGCACTCCTGACCGGCCGGGAGAAGCTGCCCGACGTGCCCGACGTGCCGGATGTGGTGAAGGTGGAGTATGTGGAGCCGCACTGAGGCGGCGGTCCGGCCGGTCGCGGTGTGAGTGGGCGGGGAGGCGTGATGCGAACCAGCGACGAGATCTATCACCGGGTCCTCTGGGATCCGCGGTTCGACCCGGCCCGGTTCGTGCTGGGGGTCAGCCAGCGCGGGGATGCCTGCGAACGCATCCCGCTGCCTTCATTCGTGCCCGGGGGTGACATCCCGTGGCACCGGGTGGTGTTCATCGAGGCGGACGGCGAGGTGGTCTGGGACCGGGCCACGGGCGTGGACCGCATCGATGCGTCGGGCGCCGGCCGGGTGCGGGATCCGCAAGCGGACCTGAGCTTCGATACGAGCTCCGGCAGGGGCGATCCCGTCGGCGTCCTCGACGTGCCCCCGACGGCCCGCACAGCGGTGGCCTGGATCCCGCCTGCGGAGCTGTGGCCGCCGATCCAGGACATCCGCCGGGATTACGATCCGCAGATCCACCGGTGGCCGCCGCACGTCAATGTGCTCTTCGGCTTCGTGCCGGAGTCCGACTTCGAGCGGGCCGCCCCGCTGCTCGCCGAGGCGACGGCCGAGACGCCGGTCTTCACCGCCCGGCTGGACGGGCTGCGCACCTTCCGGCACAGGGCGTACTTCACCGTGTGGCTCGACCCGACGGCAGCCGGCCAGGCGCCATGGGCCCACCTGCACCGCCTGCTGCAGCAGCGGTTTCCACGCTGCAGTAGGCCCGCCAAGAATTTCACCCCGCATCTGTCCCTGGGCCGGACCCGGGATCCGCGGCGAGTCACCGCCGACTGCGCCACCCGGCTCGACACCATGGCGGCGACAGTCTGGGAACTCGTCCTGCTCTCACGCAGGGGCGACGGGCCGATGCGGCCACGGGCCACGGTCGCCCTGCGAACAGGCGAGGTCCGCCGGCTGCCCGCACCCGGCCTCGGAGCGCCGGGCCCGGAGGACACGGCATGGCTCTCCGGGGTCACCGACAGATGAGGCCATGGCCGGCTGAGGCAAAGCGCCGCCGGACAACAGCTTTCCAGCCGCTCCGACCGCCCTCCTCGGCGAGCGTCTTGATGCCCTGGAGGGTGGTCTCCATCCCGGCACGCAGTTCCTTCAGCCGGAAGGCGATCATCTCCTGCTCCCGGTCCGGCCGGCTCTCGATGGCTGCGTGACCCCGCTGCGGCCCGGCCCGAGGCGGACCGCCTGTCACCAGCTCCCAGACCCGTGGCACGGCTGCCTCGATATGGACAACACTGTGCACGCTCGGGCATCGGCGTACTCCAAGGCGTCCTCCTCACACCGGAGTTGCTGATCATTCCGATCCTGGACCATGGGCGCGACAGGCCCTGGCCCGGCTGTGTTCCCGGCGGTCCGGACAGCGCTGCTCAGGCGCCGTCACCACAGGAAACGGGCGGCCTCCGAGGCCGGGAACGCGTTGTCGGTGGGAACCGATACCGTCGGTCCATGTCCAACATGGCCGTCCTCGAAGGGGTCCTGGAGCGGATCACCTACGCCAACGAGGAGAACGGGTACACGGTCGCCCGTGTCGACACGGGGCGGGGCGCGGGTGACCTGCTGACCGTCGTCGGGTCGCTGCTCGGTGCGCAGGTCGGCGAGTCGCTGCGGATGGAGGGCCGCTGGAGCTCACACTCCCAGTACGGCAAGCAGTTCACGGTGGAGAACTACACGACCGTGCTGCCCGCCACCATCCAGGGCATCCGCCGCTACCTCGGCTCCGGCCTGATCAAGGGCATCGGCCCGGTGATGGCGGACCGGATCACCACACACTTCGGGGTCGACACCCTCGACGTCATCGAGCAGGAGCCGAAGCGGCTGGTCGAGGTGCCCGGTCTCGGGCCGAAGCGGACGAAGATGATCGCCGCGGCCTGGGAGGAGCAGAAGGCGATCAAGGAGGTGATGGTCTTCCTCCAGGGGGTCGGCGTCTCCACCTCCATCGCCGTCCGTATCTACAAGAAGTACGAGGACGCGTCGATCTCCGTCGTGAAGAACCAGCCCTACCGGCTGGCCGCCGACGTCTGGGGCATCGGATTCCTCACCGCCGACAAGATCGCCCAGGCCGTCGGCATCCCGCACGACAGCCCGGAGCGGGTGAAGGCCGGGCTGCAGTACGCGCTGTCGCAATCCACCGACCAGGGCCACTGCTTCCTCCCCGAGGAGCGGCTGATCGCCGACGGGGTGAAGCTGCTCCAGGTCGATACGGGGCTGGTCATCGAGTGCCTTGCCGAACTGGCCGAGGACCCGGAAGGCGTCGTACGGGAGAAGGTGCCCTCGCCCGAAGGCGGCGAACCGATCACCGCCGTCTACCTGGTGCCCTTCCACCGTGCCGAGATCTCCCTCGCCTCCCAGGTGCAACGGCTGCTGCGGACGCCGGAGGAGCGGATGCCGGCCTTCGCGGACGTCGACTGGGACAAGGCGCTGAGCTGGCTCGCGGGCCGTACGGGGGCGAAGCTGGCCCCCGAGCAGGAGGCCGCGGTCCGGCTCGCGCTCAGCCGTAAGGTCGCCGTCCTGACCGGTGGGCCCGGCTGCGGGAAGTCGTTCACCGTCCGGTCCATCGTCGAGCTGGCCCGCGCCAAGAAGGCCAAGGTGGTGCTGGCCGCGCCCACCGGGCGGGCGGCCAAGCGGCTCTCCGAGCTGACCGGGGCCGAGGCATCCACCGTGCACCGGCTGCTCGAACTGAAACCGGGGGGCGATGCCGCATACGACCGGGACCGGCCGCTGGACGCCGATCTGGTCGTCGTCGACGAGGCGTCGATGCTGGATCTGCTGCTCGCCAACAAACTGCTGAAGGCGGTGGCACCCGGTGCCCACCTGTTGCTCGTGGGGGATGTCGACCAGCTGCCGTCGGTCGGCGCGGGGGAGGTGCTGCGCGATCTGCTCGCCGACGGCAGCCCCGTTCCGGCGGTCCGGCTGACCACGATCTTCCGCCAGGCCCAGCAGTCGGGAGTCGTCACCAACGCGCACCGGATCAACTCCGGAGTGCCGCCCCTCACTCAGGGCCTCTCGGACTTCTTCCTCTTCGTGGAGGACGAGACGGAGGACGCGGGCGTGCTCGCGGTGGACGTCGCCGCCCGCCGTATTCCGGCCAAATTCGGGCTGGACGCGCGGCGTGACGTACAGGTCCTCGCTCCGATGCACCGCGGCCCGGCCGGTGCGGGCACGCTCAACGGGCTCCTCCAGCAGGCCATCACCCCGGCCCGCCCCGACCTGCCCGAGAAGCGGTTCGGCGGCCGGGTCTTCCGGGTCGGCGACAAGGTCACCCAGATCCGCAACAACTACGACAAGGGGGAGAACGGTGTCTTCAACGGCACGGTCGGCGTCGTCACCGCCCTCGACCTGGACGAACAGCGGCTGACGGTACTGACCGACGAGGACGAGGAGATCGGTTACGACTTCGACGAGTTGGACGAGCTGGCCCACGCGTACGCCATGACGATTCACCGCTCCCAGGGCAGCGAGTACCCGGCCGTCGTCATCCCCGTCACCAAGAGCGCCTGGATGATGCTCCAGCGGAACCTGCTGTACACCGCCGTGACCAGGGCCAAGAAGCTCGTCGTGCTGGTCGGCTCGCGGCAGGCGATCGGCCAGGCGGTCCGCACGGTTTCCGCTGGCAGACGCTGTACGGCGCTGGATTACCGGCTGTCAGGGGGCCTGGGCGGAGGATCCCCGGAAAAAATGATCGATCAAATCGGTGGGAAACATCACGGAGGCCTTCCGGAACCGGAGTCAAGGGGGCAGGATGAGTAAGCTCGCGGCACTCAGTGCCGCGAGTAGGTCCAATGGACGACCCCGAGTGCACTCTCCTGAGCCAAATGGGGGAGGGTGGAGACAGTCAGGGAACCTCGAAGAAGAGGCACTACGTCGGTGAGGGATGACGTGAGCGAGCACACCAACAACGCTGTAGTACTGCGGTACGGCGATGGCGAGTACACCTACCCGGTGATCGACAGCACCGTCGGCGACAAGGGCTTCGACATCGGGAAGCTCCGGGCCAATACCGGCCTGGTGACGCTGGACAGCGGATACGGCAACACCGCAGCGTATAAATCCGCCATCACCTACCTCGACGGTGAGCAGGGCATCCTGCGCTACCGCGGCTACCCGATCGAGCAGCTCGCCGAGCGCTCGACGTTCCTCGAGGTCGCGTACACGCTCATCAACGGTGAGCTTCCCAAGGTCGACGAGCTGTCGACCTTCAAGAACGAGATCACCCAGCACACGCTGCTGCACGAGGACGTCAAGCGGTTCTTCGACGGCTTCCCGCGCGACGCCCACCCGATGGCCATGCTGTCCTCGGTCGTCAGCGCGCTGTCCACGTTCTACCAGGACAGCCACAACCCGTTCGACGAGGAGCAGCGTCACCTCTCGACGATCCGTCTGCTGGCCAAGCTGCCGACGATCGCCGCGTACGCGTACAAGAAGTCGATCGGCCACCCCTTCGTCTACCCGCGCAACGACCTCGGGTACGTCGAGAACTTCCTGCGCATGACCTTCTCGGTCCCCGCCCAGGAGTACGACCTGGACCCGGTCGTCGTCTCCGCGCTCGACAAGCTGCTCATCCTGCACGCGGACCACGAGCAGAACTGTTCGACCTCCACCGTGCGTCTGGTCGGCTCCTCGCAGGCGAACATGTTCGCCTCGATCTCCGCCGGTATCTCGGCGCTGTGGGGCCCGCTGCACGGTGGCGCCAACCAGTCGGTGCTGGAGATGCTCGAAGGCATCCAGGCCAACGGCGGCGATGTCGACTCCTTCATCCGCAAGGTGAAGAACAAGGAGGACGGCGTCCGGCTGATGGGCTTCGGCCACCGCGTCTACAAGTCCTTCGACCCGCGCGCCAAGATCATCAAGGCCGCGGCCCACGACGTGCTGTCCGCGCTCGGCAAGTCCGACGAGCTGCTCGACATCGCGCTGAAGCTGGAGGAGCACGCGCTCTCCGACGAGTACTTCGTCTCGCGCAACCTCTACCCCAACGTGGACTTCTACACGGGTCTGATCTACCGGGCCATGGGCTTCCCGACCGAGATGTTCACCGTGCTCTTCGCGCTCGGCCGGCTTCCCGGCTGGATCGCCCAGTGGCACGAGATGATCAAGGAGCCGGGTTCCCGCATCGGCCGCCCGCGCCAGATCTACACCGGCGAGGTCCTGCGTGACTTCGTCCCGGTCGAGGGCCGCTGAGCCTCGCACCGCCCCTGCGTCACCCCGGCCGCCGAGGCCGGTCGTCTTCGCCCCGAGTACCGCGCTTTCGCACAGAGCGCGGTGTCCGGGGCGATTTGCGTGACCGACGCAGCCGTGCGCGGTGCCGCCCGTCGTGCCGACAGCGAGAAGCGCCCCGCCATCGATCCCCCCACGGGCCGACAGCGAGGCGCTTCCCATATCCCGGAGCGGATTCCCCCCACGGGATCCGGCCGGGCGTCTGCGGGAGCCAAAGCTCCTGGGCGCTCCTCACCTACTGCGAACTGCGCTCTTCACTTGTACTTCCAGTGCGGTCTGCCGGGGTACGTACGCACGGGAGGGCCGCTCAAAGCTCCCCGGTGCACGTGCCCCGGCCAACGCTTGCCCGAAGCATCCCCCAAGACACTTCGACGGACGTCCCCCAAGACATCCTTGGCATCGCACTCTTAGACTCGCGAACCCACCGGATGGTTACCCTGAAACCGGTGTGATCTAAATCTCTTTGTGGAAGTTACGTGAAGGCGCGCAACCGCAGGCTGTTCGTCACGACGAAGACCGATGAGAACGCCATCGCCGCTCCCGCAATCATAGGGTTGAGCAGGCCAAATGCCGCAAGGGGTAGGGCGGCTACGTTATAGCCGAATGCCCAGAAGAGATTGCCCTTGATGGTCGCCAGGGTGCGCCGGGAGAGTCGGATCGCATCGGCCGCCACCTTGAGATCTCCACGAACGAGGGTCAGATCGCTCGCCTCGATCGCGGCGTCCGTACCGGTTCCCATCGCCAGGCCGAGATCGGCGGTGGCGAGAGCGGCCGCGTCGTTGACCCCGTCACCGACCATGGCCACGGAGCGCCCCTGGGCCCGGAGCCGCTCGATGACGTGGACCTTCTCCTCGGGCAGGACCTCGGCATGGACCTCGTCGATTCCGACGGCGTGGGCCACGGCGTCCGCCACGGCCCGGTTGTCGCCGGTCAGCAGAACGGGACGGAGGCCGAGCGCGCGTAGCTCTGCGACGGCTGCCGCGCTGGACTCCTTGACCGCGTCGGCGACGGCGAGGACGCCGCGTGCCTGCCCGTCCCAGGCGACCACGATCGCGGTACGGCCCTGAGCCGCCGCGTCCGCCATGGCGCCGGACAGGGTGTCGGGGATGCCGATGCCCGCGTCGGCGAGCAGTTGCGGGCGGCCGACCAGTACCTGGTGCCCGTCGACCGTGCCGCGTACGCCGAGGCCCGCGACGTTGGCGAAGTCCTCGGGGGCGGGGAGGGGGCCGCCGATGCGTTCCATGGCTCCGGCGGCGACGGCCTGGGCGATGGGGTGCTCGGAGGAGTGCTCCAGGGCGCCGGCCAGCCGCAGGAGCCGGGTCTCGTCGGTGCCGGGTGCGGGGTGGATGTCCTGGAGGGTCATCCGGCCGGTGGTGACCGTGCCGGTCTTGTCGAGGACGATCGTGTCGATGCGGTGCGTGGTCTCCAGGACCTCGGGGCCCTTGATCAGGATGCCGAGCTGGGCGCCGCGTCCCGTACCGACCATGAGGGCGGTCGGAGTGGCGAGGCCCAGGGCGCAGGGGCAGGCGATGATCAGTACGGCGACGGCGGCGGTGAACGCGGCCGTCACGTCGTCCGTGACGAGCAGCCACGCGATCAGGGTGCCCACTGCGAGCACCAGCACCACGGGGACGAAGACCGCGGAGATCCGGTCGGCGAGGCGCTGCACCTCGGCCTTGCCGTTCTGGGCGTCCTCGACGAGCTTCGCCATTCGTGCCAGCTGGGTGTCGGCGCCGATGCGGGTGGCTTCGACGACGAGCCGGCCGGAGGCGTTCACGGTGGCCCCGGTGACCCGGTCGCCGACGCCCACATCGACCGGGACGGACTCGCCGGTGAGCATGGAGGCATCCACGGCGGATACGCCCTCGACGACGGTGCCGTCGGTGGCGATCTTCTCGCCGGGGCGGACGACGAAGCGGTCGCCGACGGTGAGCCGGCCGACGGGGATACGTACCTCAGCGCCGCCCCGGAGGACGGAGACGTCCTTCGCGCCCAAGTGCATCAGCGCGCGCAGGGCGGAACCGGCCTTCCGCTTGGACTTCGCCTCCAGGTAGCGGCCCAGCAGGATGAAGGTGACGACGCCGGCCGCGACCTCCAGATAGATGGTGGACGAGCCTTCCCCGAGCTCTCGGCTCCGTTCGAGCAGGGGAGACCCCATCGCGCGCGAGACCGTGAAGTCGAAGCCGTGCCGCATCCCGGTCATGCCTGCGTCACCGAAGAACAGTGCCCACAGGGACCAGCCGAAGGCGGCGAGGGTGCCGACCGAGACCAGGGTGTCCATGGTGGCCGCGCCGTGCCGGAGGTTGGTCCAGGTGGCGCGGTGGAAGGGCAGTCCGCCCCAGACGACGACGGGGGCGGCGAGGGTGAGGGAGAGCCACTGCCAGTTGTCGAACTGGAGGGCAGGGACCATCGCGAGCACGACGACGGGGGCGGCGAGGGCGGCCGAGACGATCAGACGCTGACGCAGTGATGCGAGGGCGTCGGCGGCCTTCCGCTCGGCGGGGGCCTCGGTCTCGGCTTCGGTATCTGTGCCTGTGCCTGTGTCTGTGCCTGTGTCGGTCGGGCTTTCGGTGGCCTGCGTGGTGCGGACTCGGATGCCGGGCCGGCTGCTGTCCTCGGGGGCTCCTGTGCCGGTGATTGCGGGCGCGGCCGGTGCAGCGGCCGGTGCCGGGTCGGGCGGGGTCGGTTCGGGGCGGCGTACCGGCTGCGCCGTATAGCCGGTCTTCACGACCGTGGCGATCAGATCCGCGAGGTCGGTCCCTGAACCGAAGGAGACACGGGCCTTCTCGGTCGCGTAGTTGACGGTGGCGGTGACGCCATCCATCCGGTTGAGCTTCTTCTCGACGCGGGCCGCGCAGGAGGCGCAGGTCATCCCGCCGATCGTGAGTTCGGCCCGCGAACTCTCCGTTGACGGGGTCGCGGCCTCTGTTGCGCTGTGCATGTCCGAACTCCTGAAACGCCGACCGGGCCGTACCCCACCAGTATCTGCTGGTCGGTCCGGCCCGGCGGCAAAAGGGGGTGGTGCGGGTGTACCCGGCGTACCGGGTTCGCCCCGATCGTGTTCAGGCCCGGCCGACGAGTTCGTAGCCGGCCTCGTCGACCGCAGCGCGCACAGCGTCCTCGGCCAGCGGGGTCAGGGAGACGACGGTCACCTGGCCGGTGGCGGCGACGGCCTTCACCGAGGTGACACCCTCGATGCCGGAGATCTCCTCGGAGACGGCGCCTTCGCAGTGTCCGCAGGTCATGCCGGTCACCTGGTACACGGCGGTCACCCCGCCCTCGGGGGCGCCGGAGTCCGCACCGTCGTGGCAGGAGCCGCTGGGCGAGCAGCAGGAGCCGGTGGCCTGGGGGAGCTGGGTCTCGGTGGTCATTGGTGTTCTCCTCTTCGACGAGCACAAATGGGCGTGGTGTCGGGAACCCCGGGGGCCCGTGTGTCCCAACACTCATCACACTATACCCCTAGGGGGTATGGATGCGAGTGCCCCACCACCCACTGTGCGCTTGCTCCTCCGTGGGGGTCGGGGTGTATCCCTGCGCGAAGAGCGCGCGGCTCGGGCCGGCGTCGGTGATCCGGGCGACCGGCCGGGTCGCCGACGCCGTGCGTCGAGTCCTGGAGTGAGTGCAGCACGGCGATGCCGAGGCGCCTGGCTATCGCGGGCGCGGCGGGGTGGAAACGCCCGTTCGGCCTCCGGGGGGAGGGTGGGGCGTCCCCCTGGCGATCGCCGACCGGAGGCCGTGCCTGAACGCCGCGGGCACCCCGTGCGGCACCTCGGTCTCCAGCGGGGCGCGCAGGCCTGTGCCCTTCATGGCGACGGCGGAGTGCGAGCGCCGACGCCGCGAGCTCCACAGTCTCCTGCTTTGTCCGAATTCTGTGAGGTGTGGGGCTATCGGGCGTTCGGGGGAGCGGGGGTCACTGCGTCGCCGACCAGTGGCTCCAGATAACGGCGCAACGCGGTCTTCAGCTCCCCGATGTACGCGTCCCGCTCGGCGCCCTCGTGGGCCATGATCAGGTCGAGCCCGCCCTTGAAGAGGATGAAGATCATGTTGGCGATACGGGTGATCTGGGCCGGCGGGGTGTCCGGCAGGTAGCCGCGGAGGATCACTTCGACGCGGTCGAGCATGGTCAGGTGCAGCGTGTCGTGCCCCTGGGTGATCATTCCGGGGATCTCGGAGCCGTGCATAAGGACGGTGAACGCCGGGTTCTCGCAGTTGAAGGCGATCAGCGGGTCGAGGGTGGCGTCCAGCATCCGGTCCAGCGGGAGCGTCAGATGGTCCGGGAGGAATGCGGCGCCGTATGTCTCCCGCCAGCGGTTCAGGAGTTGGTCGCCGAGTTCGACGGCGATGGCCTCCTTGTTGGGGAAGAACTGGTAGAGCGTGCCCGGTGAGACGCCCGCCTCGCGGGCGATGGCGTTGGTGCTCGCCGCGGTGTAGCCGGTTGTGCAGAAGACGTTGGCCGCCGCTTTGAGGAGCTGCGTGATACGGGCTTCGCCGCGGGCCTGGCGGCGGCGGGGGCGGGTGGCGCCGGCGGCCGCTTCGGGGTGTGCGCTGCTGGCGCTGTTGGCGCCGCCCGTGCTGCTCGCGCCGAGGGGGCTGCCCGCGCTGCCGCCCGCGCCCCCGGCGCCACTCGTGACTGAGGGGTCCGCGGCGCCGCCCGCGCCGTTCGTGCCCCTGGCACCTCCGGTGCCCTTCGCTCTGGCCTCCGACACGGTCAATCCCCAGCTTTCATGACGCGGTTGACAAACGCGAGCGATCGCTCGCATTCTTGGTGAAACGCGAGCGATGACTCGTGTTTGCCAGTGTAATTGGCAACGACTGATCCATGCTGCCCTGCGCGGCCACCCCGTGTGGCCGTCTCGCGCCGCCGGATCTGGGGGGAAGGGGACACCGCGCCATGCCTGAAGTCAACAGTCCGGAGCGTCTGGGGGGCTGGACCCGCTTCGTCACTGCGCGGCCACGGCTCGCGCTGCTCGCGGCCCTGGTCATCACGGCGCTCGCCGTGTTCGCGGGGAGCGGGGTGGCCGACCGGATGGGCAGCGGCGGCTGGGAGGCCCCGGACGCCGAATCGACCTATACGACCAAGGCGCTGGAGCGTGAGTTCCCCGCATCCCAGCCGAATCTGCTGCTGCTCGTGGACAGCGGCAGCGCATCGGTCGACGATCCCGCGGTGGCCGCCGAGGCGGCCCGGCTGACCGAGCGGCTGGCCGGGGAGAAGGACATCACGGGCGTCGGCTCGTACTGGCAGAGCAAGGCACCCGCACTGCGTGCCGAGGACGGGCGGGAAGCGCTGATCGCCGCCCGGATAGAAGGCGACGACAAGGCGATGGGCGAGGTCCTGGACCGGATAGCCCCCGCATACCGTGGTGCGCACGGCCCCGTGGAGGTCTCGGTCGGCGGCCCGGTCGCCGTGCGGCACGAGATGCAGACGATCATCCAGGAGGACCTGCTGCGGGCCGAGATGATCGCCCTGCCGGTGACGCTCGTGCTGCTGGTCATGGTCTTCGGCAGTGCGATCGCCGCCCTGCTGCCGCTCGGCGTGGGCATCGTCGCGATCCTGGGGACCAACGCCGTGCTGCGCGGCATCACCGAATTCACCGACGTCTCGGTCTTCGCCCAGAACCTCACCACGGCCCTCGGCCTCGGACTCGCCATCGACTACGCGCTGTTCATCGTGCGCCGGTTCAGGGAAGAGCTCGCGGCCGGGGCGGACACCCGGGCGGCCGTGGGGGCGACGCTGCGCACCGCGGGGCGCACGGTGCTGTTCTCCGCGCTGACCGTTGCGGTTTCGCTCGCCGCGATGCTGGTCTTCCCGCAGTACTTCCTGCGCTCGTTCGCCTACGCGGGGATCGCCGTGGTGCTGCTGGCGTCTGCCGCCGCACTGATTCTGCTCCCGGCCGCGCTGATGCTGCTCGGATCACGGGTCAACTCCCTGGATCTGCGCCGACTGCTGCGACGGGGGGACGGGCGCACGGGCGGGCCCGTCCAGCTGTCCGCGTCCGACGCAGCCGAATCCGGCAGCGGGTGGGGCCGGTTCGCGGCCCTCGTGATGCGTCGGGCGCCGGTCTTCGCCGCCGTCACCACCGTGGGTCTCGTCCTGCTCGGACTGCCGTTCCTCGGGGTGAAGTTCGGTACGGCGGACGACCGCCAGCTGCCCGCGACCGCCGAGTCGCATGTCGTCCAGCAGCACATCCGGGACGGCTTCCCCGGCAGCCCGGGCGGCGGCCTCGAAGTACTCGCGGAGGGTGCGGCGACGCCGGCCGAGTACGCCGAATACCGCAGCAGGATCGCCGGCCTTCCCGGTGTGCTGCGGGTCGACGGGCCGGTCACGACGGGGCGGTTCGCCTACTTCAGCGTGCTGCCCGACGGTGAGTCCGTGGGGGAGGAGTCCCAGCGGCTCGTCCAGGACCTCCGGGCCGAGCCCGCCCCCTTCGACACCTCGGTGACGGGCACGGCAGCCGTTCTGGTCGACTCCAAGCACGCCATTGCGGACCGGCTGCCCTGGGCAGTGGGCATCATCGTCGTGGTGACACTGCTTCTGGTTTTCCTGCTCACCGGAAGCGTGCTGATCCCCCTCCAGGCGGTCGTGCTCAACGCGCTGAGTCTCACGGCAATGTTCGGAGCGGTCGTCTGGGTCTTCCAGGACGGGCATCTGTCCGGACTGCTCTCCTTCACCAGCACCGGGGACATAGAGACGACACTGCCGGTGCTGATGTTCTGCGTCGCCTTCGGACTCTCCATGGACTACGGGGTCTTCCTGCTCTCCCGGATCAAGGAGGAGTACGACCGCACCGGGGACCACGAGCGGTCGGTGACCTTCGGGCTGCGGCACACCGGCGGGCTGATCACCGCGGCAGCCGTGATCCTGGCGGTGGTGATGGTCGCCATCGGTACGTCACGGGTGGCCAACACCAAGATGCTGGGCCTCGGTATCGCCCTGGCTGTGCTGATGGACGCCATGGTGGTGCGCAGCCTGCTGGTTCCTTCCGTGATGAAGCTGATGGGCAAGGTCACCTGGTGGGCACCCGCTCCGCTCCGGGCCTTCCACCGGAGGTTCGGCCTGAGCGAAGGGGAGTCCGCGCCGCTGCCGGTCGAGGAGCTGTCGGAGGTTGCCCCGGAGCGGGACAAGATCACCAGCGGAGCGTAGATTCGGCCGCCCGGACGACGGGTGCGGAGCGCATCGCGGCGCGGACCGATCAACGGCGCGCAGCGGACAACGGGGCTGAACGAAGGGCTGGGCCGATGCGAGCAGTGGTGTTCGAGGAGTTCAAGCAGGACGCCCGGGTGCGGGAAGTGCCGGACCCGAGCCCTTCCGGCCAGGGCGTCGTGGTCCGCGTCGAGGCCACGGGGCTGTGCCGCAGCGACTGGCACGGCTGGATGGGCCACGACCCCGACATCACCCTGCCTCATGTGCCCGGTCATGAACTCGCCGGTGTGGTGGAGGCGGTGGGGAGCGGTGTCGTCAACTGGCGGCCCGGCGACCGGGTCACCGTGCCCTTCGTCTGCGCGTGCGGCCGTTGTCCCGCCTGTGCGGCCGGGGCCCAGCAGGTCTGCGAGCGGCAGACCCAGCCCGGCTTCACCCACTGGGGCTCGTTCGCCGAGTACGTGGCGCTGGAGCAGGCTGACGTCAATCTGGTCTCCGTGCCCGAGGGCCTGTCCTTCGCCACGGCGGCCGGTCTGGGGTGCAGGTTCGCCACGGCGTTCCGGGCGGTCGTGGCTCAGGGGCGGGTGGCGCCGGGCGAGTGGGTCGCGGTGCACGGCTGCGGAGGGGTCGGGCTCTCGGCCGTCATGATCGCGGTGGCCTGTGGGGCCAGGGTCGTCGCGGTCGACGTCTCGGCGGGCGCTCTCGAACTGGCGCGGGCGTTCGGCGCGGTGGAGTGTGTGGACGCGTCCGCGCACCCGGGCGGGGCGGACGAGGCGGTACGCGAACTGACGGGCGGCGGGGCCCATCTGTCTCTCGACGCGTTGGGCTCTCCGGTGACCTGCGCCGCCTCGGTGCGGAGCCTGCGCAGGCAGGGCCGCCACGTGCAGGTCGGGCTGCTGCCCACGTCGGCCGGTGACCCCCTCGTGCCCATGGCGCGGGTGATCGGCCTGGAGCTGGAGATTCTCGGCAGTCACGGCATGGCCGCGCACGCGTACCCGCCGATGATGGACATGGTCCTGGCCGGCACCCTGCGCCCCGACCTGCTGGTGACCTCCACCATCGGCCTGGACGCGGCCCCGGCGGCGCTCGCCGCGATGGGGGCGGTGCCCGGGGCAGGGGTGACGATCATCCAGCCGTCGAGTGGAGGGACGTACACCCCGGCGAAGGAGTGAAGCCCCGTACGGCGGCAGGTGGGAGTCGTTCCCCGTACGGGGCCGGAGGTGTCAGTCCCTGCGCCCTCGGTTGCCGGGTCTTGCGGCGACCCAGGCGCGGATGGTGTCCGCGTACCAGTAGGGCTTGCCGCTCTCCACGTGGTCGGGTGACGGGAGGAGGCCGTGTTTGCGGTAGGAGCGGACGGTGTCCGGCTGTACCCGGATGTGCGCGGCAATGTCCTTGTAGGACCAGAGTCTTCTGTCCGTCATGGATGACACCTCTCTGCACCGCAGCGGCAGCCGGGACGGCCGTCGGGGGAGCTGCGGCACGGACGCTGACGATCACTCAGCCTGCGCCCGGTGCAACGACAGGGGGTGAGTTCCGGGGAGGGGCTGTCGAGCGCCTGTGACGGAAGACCCGCGTAACGGAGACATGTGTGACGAGGAGGTGATCTCTGTTACAGAAGGCGTTACAGAAGGCGTGCATGGCGCCCAGGGGATACGGGAGAGGGGGCCGGTATGCCGGGTTACACCGGCGGATAGGGGAGAGGGGTCGTGCGGGTCGGTCCCGCGTGCCAGAGTGCCGACCAGGTGGCCGGGGTGACCAGGCCGTCCGGCACGAGCGGCGGGTTGTCCGCCTGGAAGCGCTGTACGGCGAGGAGGGTCTGCGGTCCGAACGTTCCGTCGACCGCTGACCACGGCAGATAGTGGCGGTTGGCCAGCATGCACTGCACCTGGGAGACCCGCTCGCCCTGCTCGCCGTACACGGTGAGCCCGTCGCCGTCGTAGAAGACGCAGACCGCGCTGGAGCCGGGCGGTGGCGGCGGGTTGTGCTCGTCGGCCGGGGCGCCCGGGGCAGCGGCGAGGGCGGCGGCCAGGACGACGGCGGTCAGGGCCGAGGCAACGGCCGTCCTGCGGGACGACAACATCTTCCGGATCATGGCGAGTTGCTCCTGGTGCGGTGGTGGTGCGGTGGTGGTGCGGTGGTGGTGCGTGCGGTGGTGGGGCGCGGCCGGGGCCGCGCACCGGTTTCTCATCGAGGACAACACCGTGTACCGCCACTACGTCACTTCCCGGGGCCGCTCGGCGTGTCAGGGAGCCCGGTGCGGGCTGCCGCAGGAGCGGAGGAAGTCCCGGGTGCGGCGGGCGATGGGAAAGGGCTTGTCGGGCGGGCAGGGATACATGTCCTGCTCGACGATGGCGAAGAGATCGACGTCCAGCTTGCGGGCGGCTGCGAGTACGGGCTCCAGCGCGGGCACCCCGCCCGGCGGTTCGCACATCACTCCGCGCGCCACGGCGGGGCCGAACGGCACTTCGTCCGCCACGACTTCGGCCAGGATCTCCGGGTCGACCTGCTTGAGATGCAGATAGCCGATCCGTTCGCCGTAGGTCTCGATCAGCTTGACGCTGTCGCCGCCGCAGTAGGCGTAGTGGCCGGTGTCGAGGCAGAGCGAGACCAGTTCGGGATCGGTGGCGTCGAGGAAGCGGTCGACGTTCTCCTCGCTGTCGATATGGGTGTCGGCATGCGGATGGACGACGATGCGCAACCCGAAACGGTCCCGCACCTCGCGGCCCAGCCGCTCCGTCTGGGTGGTGAGGCTGCGCCACTGCTCCGCGGTGAGGCAGCGGTCCTCCAGGACCTCGCCGGTCTTGTCGTCGCGCCAGAACGACGGGATGACCACGAGATGCCCGGCGCCCATCGCCCGGGTGAGTGCCGCGATGTCGGCGACATGCGCCCAGGTCCGGTCCCAGACGTCCGTTCCATGGTGCAATCCGGTGAAAACGGTCCCGGCCGAGACCGTGAGCCCGCGGCGGCGGGTCTCGTCGGCGAGGCGGGCCGGGTCGGTCGGGAGGTAGCCGTACGGGCCGAGCTCGATCCACTCGTAACCAGCCGCCGAGACCTCGTCGAGGAAGCGCTGCCAGGGCACTTGCTGCGGATCGTCGGGGAACCACACACCCCACGAGTCGGGTGCCGAACCGATACGGATACGGGCCGGGGTCAATGCGGAGGAGGTCATGCGGCCCAGCCTCCCGGCCCGGGGGACGAGTGTCAATCATTCGTCCTTATGTCCGGACAAAGCATTGACAGGGTTCCGGGGGAGGGCTAGACCTGGGAGCAGCTGCCCCGGTCGCCGGTCGAAGGGATGCATATGCCTGAGCTGTACGACGTGATCACCATGGGCCGGATCGGTGTGGATCTCTACCCCCTGCAGACCGGTGTGCCGCTGGCCCGGGTCGAGACATTCGGGAAGTTCCTCGGCGGCTCACCGACCAATGTCGCCGTTGCGGCAGCCCGGCTCGGCCGGCGGACCGCCGTGGTGACCCGCACGGGCCGGGATGCCTTCGGGGAGTATCTCCACCACCAGTTGCGGGAGTTCGGGGTGGACGACCGGTGGGTGACGCCCGTCGACGCGTATCCGACACCGGTCACCTTCTGCGAGATCTTCCCGCCCGACGACTTCCCGCTCTACTTCTACCGGCAGCCCAAGGCCCCCGACCTGGAGATCCACGAGTCGGAGCTGGACCTCGACGCGGTGCGGTCCGCCCGGGTCTTCTGGATGACGGGCACCGGTCTGTGCGCCGAACCGAGCCGCACATCGACCCTCGCCGCCCTGCGCGCCCGCGACCGTTCCGGCATCACCGTCTTCGACCTCGACTGGCGCCCGATGTTCTGGGACACCACAGAAGAAATGCCCGGGACCGCGTCCAATCCCACCGCCCGCTACCGCGAGGCCCTCGCCCATGCCACCGTCGCCGTCGGCAACCTCGACGAATGCGAGATCGCGACCGGCGAGCGCGAACCGTACGCGGCCGCCCGCGCCCTGATGGCCGCGGGCGTCGAGCTCGCCGTCGTCAAACAGGGCCCCAAGGGCGTACTCGCCGTCCACCGCGACGGCACGGTGGCCGATGTGCCGCCGCTGCCCGTCGAGGTCGTCAACGGCCTCGGTGCCGGTGACGCCTTCGGCGGGGCGCTCTGCCACGGGCTGCTCGCAGGGTGGGAGACCGAGCGCATCATGCGGTACGCCAACGCCGCCGGCGCCATCGTTGCCTCCCGGCTCGCCTGCTCGTCCGCCATGCCGTTCCCGTACGAAGTCGAAGCGGCCCTGACCGAAGGTGCCGTCACCTCCCGCCCCACCGGAGCCACCCCATGACACCCCCGGCCTCCTCGGTCTCCGAACTCGTCCAGCTGCGCATGCGCCACCCCGAGGCCATCGCCGAAGCCGCCGCGCGACGCCGCAGACGCCCCCTCGTCGGCAGCGGCGGCCGCCTGATGATCATCGCGGCGGACCATCCGGCCCGTGGCTCCCTCGCCGTCGGTGACCGCGAACTGGCCATGGCCAACCGCTTCGAGCTCCTGGACCGGCTCTGCCTCGCCCTCTCCCGTCCCGGCGTCGACGGCGTTCTCGCCACCGCCGACATCCTCGACGACCTGCTGCTCCTCGGCGCACTGGAGAACAAGGTCGTCGTCGGCTCGATGAACCGCGGCGGACTCGCGGGCGCCGCCTTCGAACTCGACGACCGCTTCACCGGCCACCGCCCCGAGGACCTCGCCCGGCTCCGCTTCGACGCGGGCAAGCTGCTGCTCCGTATCGACTACGACGACCCCGGCTCGCTCGACACCATGCACGCCACCGCCCGTGCCATCGACGCCATGGCCGCGCGCCGGCTGCCCGTCTTCGTCGAGCCGTTCCTCTGCCGCCGTATGGACGGCCACGTCCGCAACGATCTCGGCGCGGAGGCGGTCACCACCTCGATCGCCATCGCCTCGGGGCTGGCCGGGACATCCGCGTACACCTGGCTCAAGGTCCCCGTCACCGAGAACCCCGACGACATGGCCCGGGTGATGGAGGCTGCGACGCTGCCCGCCGTGCTGCTGGGCGGCGAGGTGGGTGACGACCTGGACGGCGCGTTCGAGAAGTGGCGCACGGCGCTGCAACTGCCGACCGTCCAGGGCCTGGTGGTGGGGCGTTCGCTGCTCTACCCGGCCGACGGTGAGGTTGCCGCGGCCGTCGACACGGCCGTATCGCTGCTGGAGCCGAGAGGAACGGGCGGGGACCGGGTATCAAGTAGGGAATGGGTATGACGACGCACAACGAACCGCGGTACCACCTCGGCGCCGGGAGCGCGGCGAGCGGCCCCTACGCCCTCGACATCGACCCGAAGCGCGCCGGCTGGGACCGGTCGAGCCTGCGTGTGCTGGAGCTGGGGCCGGGCGGAGTTCACACGCTTGTCACCGGGGAGAGCGAATGGATCGTTCTGCCGTTGACCGGTGGCTGTACGGTGCACACCTCAGATGAGATCTTTGAACTGCTGGGCCGGGAAGGCGTGTTCAGCGGGGTATCCGACTTCGCGTACGTACCGCGTGACGCCCATGCACAGATCGCCTCCGGCGCAGGAGGCCGCTTCGCCCTGGCAGGAGCGAAGTGCGAGCGACGACTCCCCGCTCGCTACGGCCCCGCGCCGGAGGTACCCGTCGAGCTGCGCGGCTCCGGGAACTGCTCCCGTCAGGTCAACAACTTCGCCGCCGCCGACACCTTCGAGTGCGACCGGCTGATCGCCGTCGAGGTACTCACCCCGGGCGGCAACTGGTCGTCCTACCCACCGCACAAGCACGACGAGCACCGCCCCGGCATCGAGTCCGTGCTGGAGGAGATCTACTACTTCGAGGTGGAGAACGACGGCCTCGGCTACCACCGTGTGTCGCCGTCGAGGGACGGCGGTACGGATGTCCTCGCCGAGGTCCGCAGCGGCGACGCGGTCCTCATTCCCGACGGCTGGCACGGCCCGTCCATCGCCGCACCCGGCTGCACGCTCTACTACCTCAATGTGATGGCGGGCCCGGGGGAGCAGCGGGAGTGGCTGATCAGCGACCACCCCGACCACGGCTGGATCCGCGACACCTGGCCGTCGCAGCCGGTGGACCCCAGACTCCCGCTCTACGGACCGGAGGCGACCTCGTGAGCGCACCACGCACCCGCAGGCTCACCACCGCCCAGGCCCTGGTGTCCTTCCTGTCCCGCCAGTACACAGAGCGCGACGGCCGGCGACAGCGCCTGATCAGCGCCACCTGGGGCATCTTCGGCCACGGCAATGTCGCCGGAGTCGGTCAGGCGCTCGTCGAGTCGGGCCGGGCGATGCCCTATCTCCAGAGCCGCAACGAGCAGGCCATGGTGCACGCCGCCGTCGGCTACGCCCGCCAGTCCGGCCGGCTCTCCGCGCACGCCGTCACCACCTCCATCGGCCCCGGCGCCACGAACCTCGTGACCGGCGCCGCCCTCGCCACCATCAACCACCTCCCCGTCCTCCTCCTGCCCGGGGACATCTTCGCGACCCGGCCCGCCGACCCCGTGCTCCAGCAGCTCGAAGTCCCGTCCGCGGGTGACATCTCGGTCAACGACTGTCTGCGTCCCGTCTCCCGCTACTTCGACCGGATCACCCGCCCCGAGGCCCTGATCCCGGCCGCACTCCAGGCCATGCGGACCCTCGCCGACCCGGCGGAGACCGGCGCGGTCACGCTCGCGCTGCCGCAGGACGTGCAGGCGCAGGCGTACGACTGGCCGGAGGAGTTCTTCGCCGAGCGCATCTGGTACGTACGCCGGCCGGCCCCCGATCCGCACGAGCTCGACCGGGCGGTGCGGGCCGTGCGCAGCGCCCGTCGGCCGCTGATCGTGGCGGGCGGCGGCGTCCATCACAGCGCGGCGGAGGAGACCCTCGCCGCGTTCGCCGCCGCCACCCGTATCCCCGTCGCCTCCACCCAGGCCGGCAAGGGCGCCCTGCGTCACGACCACCCCGCCGACGTCGGCGGCATCGGCCACACCGGCACCGCGACCGCCGACGAGCTGGCCCGCACCGCCGACCTGGTGATCGGCATCGGCACCCGCTACTCCGATTTCACCACCGCCTCCGCCACACTCTTCTCCGACCCGGCCGTCCGCTTCCTCAATCTCAACATCACCGGCTTCGACGCACACAAGCTCGGCGCGCTCCCGCTCGTCGCCGACGCCCGCACCGCCCTCGGAGCCCTCACCGCCGCGCTCGCCGCACGCAGCCACCGCGTCGACCCGTCCTACGAGACCGAGTACACCGAGGCCAAGGAGAAATGGGAGCAGCGCGTCACCGCCGCCTTCACCGCCGACGACCCGCACGCCCGCCCCACCCAGGCCCAGGTCCTCGGCCTGCTCGACGCCCTCGTCACCGAGGACGACATCCTGATCAACGCGGCCGGATCGCTCCCCGGTGACCTGCACAAACTCTGGCGGGCCCGCTCCCCGCACCAGTACCACGTCGAATACGGCTACTCCTGCATGGGCTACGAGATCCCGGCCGCGATCGGGGTCCAGCTGGCCGCCCCCGACCGCCCTGTCTGGGCCCTCGTCGGCGACGGCACCTATCTGATGAATCCCACCGAGATCGTCACCGCGGTGCAGCAGGAACTTCCCGTGAAGCTGGTCATCCTGCAGAACCACGGCTACGCGTCCATCGGCGGCCTGTCCGAGACGGTCGGCGGTGAGCGCTTCGGTACGGCCTACCGCCACCGTGCCGCGGACGGCGCCTTCACCGGCCCCCCGCTCCCCGTCGACCTCGCGGCCAACGCCGGCTCGCTGGGGATGCGGGTGCTGCGCGCCAAGACCGTGCGTGACCTGCGCGAAGCCCTTGCCGAGGCGCGCGTCGCGGACCGTCCCACTTGTGTCTACGTCGAGACCGAAACGGCAGACACAGTGTCGGGCCCCCCTCCGGCGCAGGCGTGGTGGGATGTTCCCGTAGCCGAAACGGCCACCCGGCCGTCGGCCGTGAAAGCCCGGGAAGAGTACGACCGTCACGTCGCCGACCGACGCCACCACCTTTGAAGGAGTTCTGTCATGAAGACCGTCAACCACTGGATCGGTGGCAAGACCGTCGAGGGTGCGTCGGGCAACTACGGCCCGGTCACCGACCCGGCCACCGGCGCCGTCACCACCCAGGTCGCGCTCGCATCGCTCGAAGAGGTCGACGCCGCAGTCGCTGCCGCCAAGGACGCCTACGCCACCTGGGGCACGTCCTCGCTGGCCGCCCGCACCGCGGTCCTCTTCCGCTACCGCGCGCTGCTCGACGCCCACCGCGACGAGATCGCCGCGCTGATCACCGCCGAGCACGGCAAGGTGCACTCGGACGCGTTGGGTGAGGTCGCCCGCGGTCTGGAGATCGTCGAGCTGGCCTGCGGCATCACCACCCAGCTCAAGGGCGAGCTGTCCACCCAGGTCTCCAGCCGGGTCGACGTCTCCTCGATCCGTCAGTCGCTCGGTGTCGTCGCCGGTATCACCCCGTTCAACTTCCCGGCCATGGTGCCGATGTGGATGTTCCCGCTCGCCATCGCCTGCGGAAACACCTTTGTGCTCAAGCCCAGCGAGAAGGACCCGTCGGCCGCCAACCTGCTGGCCGAGCTGGCCGCCGAGGCCGGTCTGCCGGACGGCGTGCTGAACGTCCTGCACGGCGACAAGGTCGCCGTCGACGGCCTGCTCAGCCACCCCGACGTGGCCGCGGTCTCCTTCGTCGGCTCCACCCCGATCGCCCGCTACATCCACGCCACCGCGTCCGCCAACGGCAAGCGCGTCCAGGCACTCGGCGGCGCGAAGAACCACATGCTGGTGCTGCCGGACGCGGACCTCGATGCCGCGGCCGATGCCGCCGTCTCCGCCGCGTACGGCTCCGCCGGTGAGCGCTGCATGGCGATCTCCGCGGTCGTCGCGGTCGGCTCCATCGCCGACGAGCTCGTCGCCAAGATCAAGGAGCGCGCCGAGAAGATCAAGATCGGCCCCGGCAACGACTCGACGTCCGAGATGGGCCCGCTGATCACCGCCGCCCACCGCGACAAGGTCGCCTCCTACGTCAAGGGCGCGGCCGCACAGGGCGCCGATGTCGTCCTCGACGGCACCGGCTTCACCGTCGAGGGCTTCGAGGACGGCCACTGGATCGGCCTCTCCCTCCTCGACAACGTGTCCACCGACTCGGACGCGTACAAGGACGAGATCTTCGGCCCGGTCCTGTGCGTCCTGCGCACCGAGACGTACGAAGAGGGCATCGCCCTCATGAACGCCTCGCCGTTCGGCAACGGCACCGCGATCTTCACCCGTGACGGAGGCGCCGCCCGCCGCTTCCAGCTGGAGATCGAGGCCGGCATGGTCGGCGTCAACGTGCCGATCCCGGTGCCGGTCGGCTACCACTCCTTCGGTGGCTGGAAGGACTCCCTCTTCGGCGACCACCACATCTACGGCAACGACGGCGTGCACTTCTACACCCGAGGCAAGGTCGTCACCACCCGCTGGCCGGACCCGGCCGACGCCCCGGCGGGCGTGGACCTGGGATTCCCGCGCAACCACTGACCCACTGCCCTTCTGCACCGACGGCCCGTACGGAAGCTGTATCCGTACGGGCCGTCGCCATGCCCGCGGCACCCCCGCTGACGTGCCGCTGACGCCGGGGGCACATGCCCGTACCGCCGTTCCGACGGCGCTGGACTGCTCTCGTGCTCGTCGACTGGAATGGAGCAGGCACCCACGAAGCGCGGTACGGGGGCTCTTGCGGAGGCTCGACCTGGCGGAGGCGATGGCAGTGAGTGCGGTGGACGAACGCCCTTCGGGGCCCGAGACGGTGGGCACTGCCACGGTTGTGGACGACCTGCTCGATCTGCCCCGGTCCGAGCGACGGCAGGCCTTGGAGGATCTCGTCGTCGCCGAGTTCAAGATCGTGCTTCTCATGGACGACGATGACGAACTCCCCTTGGACGAGAGCTACTTCGACCTGGGGCTCACCTCGCTGACGATCACCGATCTGAAGCAGAGCCTGGAGTCGATGATCGGACACGAACTCAGCGCGAGCCTGCTGTTCAACAGTCCCACCGTGGGTCAGCTGATGGACCACATCTGCGACGAGCTGCTCCCCGGCCTCTTCCGCCCCGCGAACGGGGCCGCATCCGCGAACGGGCCCGCACCCGCCGCTGCCCGCCGCTCGGTGGACCCTTCGGCGGACGCGCTGGTCGATGAAGCCCTCAAGAACCTCTACCAGGGGTAGGAGACATGGCGGATCTGGACGACGCGACCACCGGAAGTGCCCTGAAGCAGGCTCACGAAGAACTGCGCAAGCAACGCGAACTCCTGAAGGAGCTGCTGCAGGAGAAGTACGAACCGATCGCGATCGTGGGCGTCGGTCTGCGCTTTCCCGGCGGAAACAACTCCCTGGAGGAATTCACCGAGTTCCTGCGCGAAGGACGCAGCGCCATCGGGCCGTTCCCGAAGGACCGCTGGGACGTCGAGGCATACGCGTCCGGCGAGGGCCGCGGCGTCATCCGGACCTCGGGCGGTGGCTTCCTCGACGGGCTCGAACGGTTCGACCCCAAGTTCTTCAGGACGGCCCCCGCCGAGGCGCACTGCCTGGACCCGCAGCAGCGGCTGGTGCTGGAGACCGCGTGGGAGTCCCTCGAACACGCGGGGATCGACCCGACCGCGCTGCGGCACGGCAACGGCGGCATCTACGTGGGGGCCAGCTCCCTCGACTACGTGATGGAGATGGACGAGCTCGGCGACGACGAACTGGACGGCCGGATCGCGGCCGGTGTCTCGCACTCGGGCATCTGCGGCAGACTCTCGTACTTCCTCGGCTGGCGCGGCCCTTCCATCACCGTGGACACCGCCTGTTCGGCCTCCCTCGTCGCACTCCACCTCGCCGTCCAGGGGCTGCGCCGCCGCGAGTGCGACATCGCCCTGGCCGGCGGGGTCAACGCCATCCACCACCCCCGCAGTACCGCGCTCTTCTCCGATCTGAGCGCGCTCTCGCCCGACGGCCGGTGCAAGACCTTCGACGACACGGCCGACGGCTACGGCCGGGCCGAGGGCTGCGGCATGATCGTGCTGAAGCGGCTGTCGGACGCCCGTCGCGACGGCGACACCGTGCTGGCGCTCGTCCGAGGCAGTGCCGTCGGGCAGGACGGGGAGAGTGCCGGGCTCACCGTGCCCAACGGTGCGGCACAGGAGGCCCTGTTACGGAGGGCGCTCGGCAGCGCCCGGCTGGAGCCCGGCGACATCCAGTACGTGGAGGCGCACGGCACCGGAACCCCTCTTGGGGACCCGATCGAGATCGGTGCGATCAGCGAGGTCTTCGCGGACTCGCACAGCAGGAACGATCCGGTGATCGTCGGCTCGTCCAAGACCAACATCGGACACATGGAGCCGGCCGCGGGGATCGGCGGAGTCATCAAGGCCGTCGCCCAGCTGCGGAGCGGCGAGATCTTCCCCCACCTCAACTTCGGGAAGCCGTCGACACGCATTCCCTGGGAGGTCTCGCCGGTCGAGATCCCCACCGAGACCCGCCCCTGGAAATCCGGCACCCGACGGGCGATGGTCAACTCCTTCGGCTTCGCAGGCACCCTGGCGTCCGCCGTGCTGGAGGAGGCTCCCGCAGGTGCGGACGGTCCCGCCGGCGAAGAAGCCGAGCAGGCCGGGGACGCGAGGGACGCGCACCGCGACAGCGGCCATGTCTTCACGCTGTCCGCCAAGTCGGCCCGCTCGCTCGCCTTGCAGATCGAGCGCTACCAGCGACTGCTGGCCGACCGCCCCGACCTTCCCGTCGCCGCCATCTGCTACACGGGCAACACCGGGCGTGCCCACTTCGACCACCGGATCGCCGGAGTCGTCCGCGACCACGCCGGCCTCTCCGCGCTGCTCGCCGACCGGGCCGCCCGGTCCGCGACGGCCGGGCCGGAGGCCGTACGCAAGGCGGTCTTCCTGTTCACCGGGCAGGGCGCACAGCACCCGGGCATGGGCCTCGCCCTGTACGGGCGCCACCCGCTGTTCCGCCGGACCGTCGACGAGCTGGACGAACTCTTCACCCCGTATCTGGGCCGCTCCATCAGGGAGCTGATGTTCGGCCGCACCGAGGACGCCGGAGAACTGCACCGCACCCGGTACACCCAGCCCGCCCTGTTCGTCCTGGAGTACGCGCTGGCACGGCTGTGGCTGTCCTGGGGCGTGCGGCCCTCGGCCGTCATCGGACACAGCATCGGTGAGGTGGTCGCCGCCGCTGCCGCCGGCCTCTTCAGTGTGGGCGACGCGGTCCGGCTGGTCGCGGTCCGGGCCCGGCTGATGGACTCGGTCACCGCCCCCGGAGGCATGGCGGCCGTCGGGGCGGACGCACAGACGGCGACCGCCCTGGTGGAGCCGTACGACGACCTCGCCGTCGCCGCATACAACGCGCCCACGCAGTGCGTCATTTCGGGAGGCTCCGCTTCGCTGGACGAGGCGACCGCCCAGCTGTCCGCCAAGGGCGTGCGGGTCAAGCGGCTGCCCGTCTCGCACGCCTTCCACTCGCCGCTGATGCGCGAGGTCACCGAGGAGTTCCGCGCGGCTTTCGACGACATCGCCTTCCACGAGCCCGAGTTCACCCTGATCTCCAACCTCACGGGCCGGGTCGCCAGGTGGCGGGACATCTCCAAGCCCGACTACTGGGTCCGGCACATCGCCGAACCGGTGGATTTCGCGGCCGGTATGCGGACCGTGGCCCGGCGCGGCAGGCACGCGTACATCGAGATCGGGCCGTCCGCCACGCTGTCCTCGCTGGCCCGGGAGAACCACGACGCCCCGGGCGACACCTGGCTGACCAGCCTGCGCCCCGCTCGGCAGGACGACCTGGCACTGCTGTCCTCGGCGGCCAAGCTGTACGCCGCCGGATACCCGGTGTCCTGGTCCGGCTTCCACGCGGAGCGGCGGATGCGCCGGGTGGTCCTGCCGGGCTACGCGTTCGACCGTCAGGAGTACTGGCTCCGGTCGGCGAACCCCCGCCGCCCCGCGCCCCGGACCGGAGCGGACGCACAGCCGCGCACCGCCCCGGACGCCCCCGCGGCCCGCCCTGTCGCCACCGCCCCCGCGGATCTGGACACCGAGCGGCTGCTCTCCATGGACCAGGGCGAACGACTCGCCGCCCTCACCGGACACATCCGTGCGCTGATGGCCGCCGAGCTGCAGTTCGACGACCCCGCGGAGATAGAGCCCGGTGCGCACTTCCTCGACCTGGGCCTCGACTCGCTGGCCGCAGCCCGGCTCAGCGGGCAGCTGGGCACGGCCCTGGGCCGCAGGACCACGGTGTCCGAGGTCATGGACCACCCCAGCGCACGTTCCCTGGCCGAGTTCGCCGAGCAGCGGCTGACCTCGGACTGAACCCCGTGCCGCACACGGCCGGGGCCCGACCTCCGGATCAGCCGGACCTGTTGATGGAGAGACCATGGACGAGGCCACGCCAGAGACACTCGCTGCCATCCCCGGACATCACGCCGCCGTCCGGCCCGATCACGTCGCCATGATCCACCTCGGCACCGAGGTGACGTACGCCGAACTCGACAGCGAGAGCAATCGCGCCGCGCACGCCCTGCTTGCCGCAGGGCTCGCTCCCGGCGACCGGGTCGCGTTCCTCGGCATGGAGTCGCAGTACTACTACGAGATCGCCTTCGCCTGCGCCAAGAGCGGCACCGTCCTGGTGCCGGTCAACTGGCGGCTCACCGAGAGCGAGGTCGAGCACCAGCTGCGGGACTCCTGCGCCCGGCTGCTCTTTGTGGAGGAGGAGTACCGCGCCACCGCCGAGCGGATCGAGGCCGAGCTGCCGGAGCTGAAATGCGTAGTCGGCATGGACACCGGCGGGCGGCGCGGCGCGGGCTTCCTGGACTGGAAGTCCGCCTTCCCGGACACCGGCACCGGGTACCGCCCCGATCCCGCCCAGCCCGTCGCCCAGATGTACACGAGCGGCACCACCGGGCTGCCGAAGGGGGTGGTCCTGCCGCACCGCAGCTTCTTCGCACTGGGCCGGGCCATGGACGACAACGGTCTCGACTGGGTGGACTGGAAGCCGGACGACAAGAGCCTGATCGGGCTGCCGGGACTGCACATCGCCGGGCTCTCCTGGTCCATGCAGGGCTTCACCGCAGGCGTGACGAACGTGATCATGCGGATGTTCGTCGCCCAGGACGCGGTCGCCCTGATCCGGGACGTGGGTGTCACCACCACCTTCGTCGCCCCGGCCATGCTTCAGATGATGCTGGCCGAACCCGCCGCGTCCAAGGAAACCTTCGCGACACTGCGCAAGGCGGTCTACGGCGGCTCGCCGATCGCCGAGGAGCTGCTGGTCCGCTCCATCGAGGTGCTGGAGGCCGACCTGGTGCAGGCGTACGCCGCCACCGAGACGGGCAACGCGGTGGCCCTGCTGCCGATGCCCGACCACATACCGGGAAGCCCCCGGCTGCGCGCCGCCGGACGTGCCTGCCCGGGGGTGGAGATACGGATCGTCGCCGACGGCAGGACCTGTGCCACCGGTGAGACCGGCGAGGTGTGGGTGCGGTCGCTCGCGGTCATGCTGGGCTACTGGAACCTGCCGGAGGCCAGCGCGCAGACCCTGGCGGACGGCTGGCTGCGGATGGGCGACGCCGGCTATCTCGACGAGGACGGCTATCTCTACCTCTGCGACCGGATCAAGGACACGATCATCGTCGCGGGGGAGAACGTCTATCCCGGCGAGGTCGAGGAGGCACTCGGCAAGCACCCCGCGGTGGCCGAGGTGGCGGTCATCGGGGCCCCGCACCCCCGCTGGGGCGAGGCGGTGCACGCCTGCGTGGTGCTGCACGAGGGAATGCGTGCGACCCCGAGGGAGCTGATGCTGTCCCTGAAGGGGCGGATCGCCGACTTCAAGATCCCCGTCCGGTACGACTTCCTGGACGGCCTGCCCCGCAATTCGACCGGCAAGGTACTCCGTCGAGAACTGCGGGACCGGTTCTGGGCGGGACGGGCCAGCAAGATCCACTGATGTCGGGCGGCGGCACCGGCACCGGAACCGCTGCCGGTGTCAGCCCCGTCGCGGGCCCGCCGCGCCCCGCCGCAGCCGGCGCGCCAGGTCCGCGGCCACCGCCATGGCGTGCTCGTAGATGTAGAAGTGACCGCCCGGCAGCTCGTTGAGCCCCTGGAACGCGTCCGCCCGGTCGGCCCAGGCACCCATGGCACCCGCTCCCAGGAGCGGGTCGGACGCCCCGCCGTAGGCCACGACCGGACAGTCGACCCGCGCGCGGTCGTCCGTATAGCCATTGACCACGGTGAAGTCGGCGCGCAGCGTCGGGAGTACCAGGTCGAGCAGCTCGCGGTTTCCGGTGACCTCCGGCGGCAGACCCCCGAACTCCCCGACACGGGCGAGGAATTCCTCGTCGGAGAGCTGTGCGACGGGCACCGGGCTCGGCCGGTGCGCGCTCCCCTCCCACCCCGAGACCGCGAGCAGAGCGGGAGCGGGGGCACCGTCCTTCTGCAGGGCGAGGGTCAGCCGGTAGGCGATCAGCGCGCCCATGCTGTGCCCGAAAAAGGCGAAGCGCCGTCCGTCGAGGTCGTCCTCCAGGGCCTCGTACACGGCCTCGACGAGTGTGTCCAGATCGGTGAACGCGGGTGTGGAGCGGCGGTTCTGCCGGCCGGGCAGCTGGACCGCGGCGACCTCCACGTCGTCGGGCAGCATCTGTGCCCAGCGGGCGTACGTCGCGGCCGATCCGCCCGCGTGGTGGAAGACGTACAGCCGGCACGCCGCGTCGGGCCGTGCCCGGCCGGTGTGGAACCAAGCGGCGCCGAGCCCCGCGTTCTCCTGGACCATCTGCCCCTCCCGCGCTTGTGCCGCAATGGGCGAGGACCCTGCCGCGGCCCCGCCTCGCGTCCGTACCGCTCGACGCTAGGCAGCGGGCGGTGGCCCGGACAATTACCTGGCAGGTAATCGACACTGTTGCCGCCGTGCGCGGAAGGTGAGCGGACTCGTACCGGTTCGAGCGCGGGGAGGAACGCTGTGACCGACGTCAACACCACACCACCGAAACTTGGCCGGGCCGCCGCCGACCGGACCGGCTCCCTGGCGCTGCCGGTGATCCTGGCCGGCACCTTCATGGTCGTCCTCGACTTCTTCATCGTGAACGTCGCGATTCCCGCGATGCAGAGCGAGCTCGGCGCGAGTACGGCCCAGGTCCAGCTGATCGTGGCCGGATACGGTCTGGCGTACGCCTGCGGCCTGATCACAGCGGGGCGGCTGGGCGACATCTTCGGGCGGCGCCGTCTCTACGTCATCGGGCTGCTGCTGTTCACGGCGGCCTCGCTGGTGTGCGGGATCGCGCCGAACGCCCCGGTGCTGGTGCTCGCCAGGGTCGCCCAGGGCATCGGGGCCGCGGTGCTCTCCCCGCAGGTGCTGACCATCCTCGGGGTCACCTACACCGGAGCCTCCCGTGTCCGGGCTTTCACGGCGTACGGCCTGGTCCTGGCCTCGGCGTCGGTCGGCGGCCAGCTGATAGGCGGGGCGCTGATCCAGGCCGATGTCGCAGGTCTGGGCTGGCGCAGCTGCTTCCTGATCAATGTGCCGATCGGGGCAGCCGCGCTGCTGCTGACCCCCAGGCTGATCACGGAGTCACGCGCGGAGGGGGCCAGCCGGCTCGACATCCCCGGGATGCTGCTGGTCACGCTGGGCCTGGTGGCCGTGGTGCTGCCACTGGTCGAAGGCCGGGAGGCGGGCTGGCCGGCCTGGACCTGGGCGTGTCTGATCCTCGCCGTGCCGTTCCTCGGGGCCTTCGTACTGCATCAGCGACGGCTGTCGGCGAGGGGCGGCTCACCCCTGCTGGATCCGGGGCTCTTCCGCCAGCGTGCCTTCACCGTCGGCCTGTTCGCGGTGATCGTCTTCTACTCGGGGATGGCCTCGTTCTTCCTCGTCCTCGCGCTGTATCTGCAGCAGGGACGCGGGCTGAGCGCACTCGACTCCGGTCTCACCTTCACGATCATGGGAGCCGGGTTCTTCGTCACATCCGTCTTCGGACGGCGGCTCGGGGCATGGCTGGGGCGACAGGCGCTGGCCCTGGGCGGAGTGCTGATCGCGGTCGGTCAGCTGCTGCTCTTCCTCACGGTGTCCCGCATCGGCGTCGAAGGGAACATCTGGCTGCTCGCCCCGGCCCTGCTGCTCGACGGGGCGGGGATGGGGATGGTGATGGCGCCGCTCAACTCGACGGTCCTGGCGGGCATTCCGCCCCGTCTGGCCGGTGCGGCCTCCGGGGTTCTGACCACGATGATGCAAGTGGGGAACGCACTGGGTGTCGCACTGATCGGCATCATCTACTACGGCAGGGCCGACGCCGTCCCCGCGAGCGCGGCGGACGGGCTGGACGCCGGGCTGGTGTATCTCACCGCCCTCGCGCTGCTGCTCGTCGTCGCCATTCAACTGCTGCCGAAGAAGACCACCGAGGAAGCCGTCTGAGCGCACGGCCACCGAGGAAGTCTCCGAGTCACGGCCACCGGGGGAGCCCGGCCGAGCGCATCCGCAGCAGCGGCGGGTGCGCTCAGAGGCCGGTCGGCAGCAGGGGAGAGCCCTCGGGCACAGCAGCGCGCAGGTGATCGTTCCAGTGGTGGGAGTGGAGCGTGCCGGCGGTGTGCCTGTCGGCGGGGTAGAAGGTCTCGATGGTCAGCTCGGCCAGTGTGATGTCGACCGGCGCCACAAAGGTGGTCATGGCACTGAAGAAGCTCAACTCGGTCCCGAGCGCGCGGATGTGCAGCGGAATCGCGATCTGATGGGTGTCCGAGGTGTCCGGGGAGCTCGGCTCCGCGCTCAGCAGACCCGGCGGGTACCGGTAGGCGCGGACCTCCTCGTACAGGCAGCTGAGCCGCTCGTCATTGGTGAACGCGGCATCGCGCCGCAGCCGGGAGAGCAGATGCCGGCGCCATTCGGCGAAGTTGGTGATCCTGCACGCCATTCCCTTCGGATGCAGCCCGAGTCGCACGACATTGACGGGCGGCAGCAGCAGCTCCTCGGCCACACCGTCCAGCAGCGCCATCGCCGACCGGTTGGCCCGGAACAGATCCGAGACGGTGTCGAAGACCAGGGCGGGGTACGGCTCATGGCCGGTGAGGAGCCGCTCGACGGCCTCATTGGCCCGATTCATATGTGACTCGCCGATCGGCGTCTCCTCGAAGGCCGGCGCGTAACCCGCGGCCATGATGAGGCGATTGCGCTGACGTACGGGCACGTCCAACTGGTCGCAGAGTCTCAGGAGCAGTTCGCGGCTCGGCCTGGCGCGCCCGGTTTCTATGAAGCTCAGATGGCGACTGGACGTCTCGGCCAGCAGGGCAAGTGCCAATTGGCTCAGATTCCGTCGGTGGCGCCACTCCCGGATCATGGGGCCGATCCGATTGGGCTTCGTGTGTCCGCTGGGCATCGTGTGTCCGCGCATTTGTCCATCGTAAGCAGGTCGACTTCATCATTCCCGGCCCGGCCGTGAGCTGTAATAAAGATTGGCCGGAATGATTCGCCGGCGGCCGCAGGGGTTGTTTATCGCCTTCCTGGCCTGTTGTTGACTCCCTCGTAAATAAACGGGAATCTACGGAAAGAATCCGGACTCCCCGATCCCGGACGTGCGAAGCGGCGCTCCCGTCCGGTTTCCGTATGGGTCAGTCGACCGTCAGGGCCGTATCAGTGCGCCCTGCCAGAATCGCCGACGTGCCGAGTCGCACAGCTTCCGGCCACTTCCGTGTATCCGCAGCTTTTGTCTCCGCAGCGTCGAGCGCCCAGTACCTCGGAAGGAAGACGTCGAATCGTGGAATCTCCCACCGGGACCTTCGGACAAGTCGCCACGAGTGGTTCGCGACCGGCCCGACCCGTGTTCCTCAGCTACGACTCGTATATCGCCGGACGTGAGGTGGCTGCAGAAAGACATGTCTACACGGTGAAGACGTCGTCAATTCTTGACGATGTCTTCAGAAGCCTGACACTCAAACGAAAACTGGAACGTGGTAAAGCCGATCCCGCGGAAGCGGCGGACTTTGTCGTGGGACGCTGCGCGCTGGCCGACGACCGTACGGTCGAGGAGGCTTCCCGCAAAGCGGCCGAGGCGGCTCCGGTATGGGCACGGTTTCCGCTGGAACAGCGTCTCGGGCTGGGCAGAGGAATCCGCGAACGGCTGCTCCACCGCCACCTGGAGTTCGTCGATCTGCTCATCGCCGAAGGCAACCCGCGGGCACTCGCCGAATGGCAGGTGGCCGGACTGCTGGAGATCTTCAGCGAGGAGACCCTCGGCTGGTGCGCCCGGCAGATGGAGCAGAGTATCGAGCACGGCAACCGGCGGATGACCGTACGGCGAGTGGCGGACGGCGTGGTCGCCGTCAACCCGCCGCAGAACGCGCCCGCCAGCAGCGCACTGTTCGGGATCACCCCGCTGATCGCCGGCAACGCCGTGGTCGTGCGGGCCCCGCGCAGCGCACCGCTCGGCGTCATGTACGCGATGCGTGAGCTGGTGGCACCGGCCCTCGACGACATCGGTGCTCCCCCCGGCACGCTCAACGTCTTCTGCTCCCGCCCCGGGCCAGCCATCAAGAGCTGGCTGGAGAGCCCGCACATCAACGACATCTTCTACACCGGAGGCGTGAGCACCGGGCTGGAGCTGGAACGCGACTGCGTCGCGCACGGCAAGAAGCCCGTCCTCGAACTCGCCGGCAACGACGCCGTGCTGATCTGGCACGACGCCGATCTGGAGGCCGCCTGCGAGGCTCTCGTGGAGTGCTTCTTCGGCTCGGGGCAGATCTGCATGGTGCCCAACCAGGTGATCGTGCACCCCGCCGTCGCCGAACAGCTGCTGGAGCGGCTGCGGCTGACCGCGTCACTGATCCGCCCGGGACTGCCGGAGGACCCCGGCGCGCTGCTCTCCCCCGTGCTGCGCAGCGAGCGCTTCTACGCCTACGTCCAGGATGCCCTCGACAAGGGTGCCACCCTGGTACACGGCGCCCGGCGGATGGAGACCGACGGTACGCCCTCCGACACCGGCCTCTTCCTCGAACCGACCGTCCTGCGGGTGGACGGCCTCGACCACTGCCGGGACATCGAGGCGGTCGCCGAGGAGACGTTCTTCCCGCTGCTGCCGGTCATTGTGCCCGAGCCCGCCCCCGACGGCGAACTGCTGGACCGGATGCTCGCCTACGTCAACAGCAACCCCTACGGGCTCCGCAACTCGCTGTGGACCCGGGACGAGGCCGTCGCCGACCGCTTCGTGGACGAGGTGTCCAACGGCGGCCTGCTCAAGGTCAACGACTCGCACATCGGCTTCCTGCCCTATCTGCCGACGCACGGCGGCACCGGACGCACCGGCGGCGCCTTCGGTGAGGCCAACTACCCGATGCTGCGCACCACTCATCTGCAGGGCGTCTCGCGCGCCACCGGGGTACGGCCGCGCGAGGCGGTGTTCGGAGCGTATGCCGAGCTCGCCGGCCTGCGCCCGGGGCCGCTGCCGACCGCCACGCCGGATCACAACTCTGAGGAGCAGTAATGCAATTCATGCAAGCCGACCGCGAAACCTGTGAGGCGCTGCTGCCCGGCCTGCTGGACCGGCTGGACGAAGTCCCCTTCGCCGAGCTGGAGTCCGACAACAGCCCCGCCGTCGGGATCTTCCGCGACCACGGCGGATCCAACCTGCTGGTGCCCGCCGCGTTCGGAGGGGCGGACGCCACCGCGCTGCAGGCGGCCCGGGTGGTGCGCGCCCTGGGCGCCGCGGCCCCCTCCCTCTCCGTTGCGACCGCCATGCACCACTTCTCGATCGGCACGCTCTTCGGTGTCGCCGAAACCTTCGCGGACGGCACCGACCTCGACGACCTGCTGCTGAAGCGGGTCTCCCAGGAACGCCTGCTGGTGGCCTCGGCCTTCGCCGAGGGACGTACCGAACAGGGCATCCTCAGCCCCACCATGGAGGCCCGGCCGGTGGACGGCGGGTATCTGCTGACCGGCTCCAAGAAGCCGTGCAGCCTGTCGAAGTCCATGGACCTGATCACCGCGAGCGTCGGGATGCGCCGGCCGGACGGCTCGGTCGACATGGGCTTCCTGATCCTGCCCGCCGACACCCCCGGTGTCAGCGTGCACCCCTTCTGGCAGACCAGCGCACTACTGGGTGCCGAGAGCAACGAAGTCCGCCTGACCGACGTATTCGTGACGGATCGCCAGATACTCCAGCCACCGGCCGAGCTGGCCGAGGAGCTCAGCGAGCTCCAGGAGGTCGGACTGATCTGGTTCCAGATGATCGTGTGCGCCGCGTACACCGGCATGGCCAGCTCCCTGGTCGACCGGGTGCTGCGGCGCGGACGCGGCTCCGCCTCCGACCGCGGGGCCCTCGCCGTCGGCATCGAGACCGCGGCCGCGCTCACCGAGGGACTGGCCCGGCGCGTCATGGACGGCGACACCGACAACGACGGGCTCGCGGCCGCCCTGGTCACCCGGTTCGGCGTGCAGAAGCTGATCGCCGAGACCACCGCACAGGCCGTGGAGATGCTCGGCGGCATGGCCTTCATCTCCTCCTCCGACATCGCGTACCTCGCCGCGGCGACCCACGCGATCGCCTTCCACCCGCCGTCGCGCACCAGCACCGTCGACGGCCTGCTCGACTACTACGCGGGCCAGCCGCTGGTTGTGGCATGACACCGGGAGCGTCCACCATGACCACCACGTACACCGGCACCGCACCGGCGCCCGCCAAGGACCCGTACGCCGACCTCGTCACCCGCTACCGCCGCTACCTCAGCAAGGGCCGCGCCTCCCTCGGTGAGATGTTCGGCGGCGATGTGGAGGTCGCCGCCGAGGGCCCCTGGATCCACACCGCGTCCGGAAGCCGCATCCTCAACTGCGGGGGATACGGGGTCTTCCTGATGGGCGCCCGGCACCCCCGGGTCGTCGCCGAGGTGACCCGGCAGCTCAACACCAATCCGGTCGCCACCCGGCTGCTCCTCGAACCCGCCGTCGTCGACGCGGCCGAGGCGCTGATCGACGTCGTCCCCGCCGGGCTGCAGAAGGTGCACTTCGCGGGCTCCGGTGCGGAGGCAGTGGAAGGTGCCATCAAGCTGGCGCGCGCCCAGGGACGCAGCCGGCTGATCTCCATGGACCTCGGCTACCACGGCAAGACCATGGGCGCTCTCAGCCTCACCGCGAAGGATGTCTTCCAGCAGCCGTTCCGGCCGCTGCTGCCCCAGGTCTCGCATGTGCCGTACGGCGACGCGGCCGCCCTGGAGGCCGAGCTGGCGCGCTACCCCGGAGAGGGCTGCGTCATCGTCGAGCCGGTGCAGGGCGAGGCCGGTGTGATCGTGCCGCCGGAGGGCTATCTGCGGGACGTCGCCCGGCTCTGCCGGGAGTACGGGGCGCTCTTCGTGCTCGACGAGATCCAGACCGGACTCGGTCGCCTCGGCACCTGGTGGGGCGCCGACCGGGAGGGCGTCGTGCCGGACATCCTCCTGGTGGGCAAGGGGCTGGCCGGCGGAGTGGTGCCGGTCTCGGCCCTGGTGGCGACACCCGAGGCGTTCCGGCCCTTCGACAAGGACCCGTTCATCCACACCTCGACCTTCTCCGGCAACCCGCTGGCGATGGCCGCGGCCCGCGGTGCGCTCGCCGCCATCAAGGAGGACTCCCTGGTGGAGCGGTCCGACGAGCTGGGGCGGCTGCTGCTGACCGAGCTGGACCGGATCGCCCGCGAGGTACTCGGCCACCGGCTGTTGGAGGTACGCGGAGCGGGCCTCCTCATCGGCCTGGAGTTCACCGTGCCGGGACTGGCGGGGGACCTGCTTCTGGAGCTGATCGGCGCCGGAGTCCTGGCCAACCACTCACTGAACTCCTCCACCGTCATGCGGCTGACGCCACCGGCGGTGCTCGGTCAGGACGACGTGCAGTTCCTTCTCGACGCGTTCGAGAAGGCCGCCCACGCCGTCATCGCCTGACCCTCCGGACGGTTACGGCCGCGCCATCCCCCCGACAACTGGAGCAGCATCACCGTGAGAAGCATTCACCTCCGGGTGGCCCTGGACACCGAGAACGCCTCGGCGGCCTTCGGGACCATCGCGGACTTCACCCGCTTCGCGGACATCGCGGAGGACATCCACGTCGTCGAAACCCATCCGCCCGCCACCCCGGACAATCCGCGCGACAGCGACTGGGAGGTGAACTTCCGGCGCGGCATCATGCGCTGGAACGAGGCGGAGACCCTCGATCCGGAGAACCTGAGGATCGAATTCGACCAGACCGACGGCGACTTCGAGGAGTTCCGCGGCAGCTGGCAGCTGACCTCGGCCGGCTCCGGTACCGAGGTCCGCTTCGAGGTCACCTACGACTTCGGCATCGAGAGCCTCGTGGGAATCATGGACCCCATCGCCGAACGTGTGATCAAACGGGCCATCTGCGCCGTACTCGAAGGACTCTTCGGCTCCATCACGGTGCTGGAGGGCGGCGAGGCGCTCACCGATCTGCCCGGACCCGCCCCGGAAGCGGCCCACTCGATCTCCGCCCGAGGAGGTGCCTGATGGATGCGCTCAACCGCTTCGACACCAAGGCCACCTACCGGCTGATCCGGCTCGAATACCTCTTCGCCCTCGGCGTCAGCTTCTACTTCTTCTTCCGGCACCTGGGCGACATCCGCTGGTGGCCCTTCGTCCTGCTCTTCGTCTACATCGACCTGATCGGCTACATCCCCGGCGCCATCGCCTATCACCGCAGCAGGACCAAGCGGATCCCGAAGGCGTACTACGTGCTGTACAACACCATGCACAGCATGGCGACCCAGGGCGCCGTCGCCCTGCTGTGGATCCTGCTGATCGGCAACGAGTGGGCGCTGCTCGCCCTCCCCATCCATCTGTGCGGGGACCGGGCTCTGTTCGGCAACTTCCTGAAGCCGTTCGGCGTCAGCTTCGAGCCCGTTGTCCATCCGCAGTTCGCCGCGCTGGAAGCGGCCGTGGAGCAGGGGTCCGGCCGGCCCCCGGCCGCCGTTCCCGCCCCGGCCCCCGCCCGTCAGTCCGCCACCTCATGACCTCGCCGATCGGCACGGCGCACCGGCCGGTCGTCGAGACCACGGTGTGGAGCGCCGCCCGGAGGTTCCCCACCGGGGTGTCGGTGGTGACGGTGGGCAGCGGCGATTCGGTGCACGGCAGCACCGTCAGCGCGTTCTCCTTCGTCTCCCACGAACCGCCGATGGTCTCCATCTGTCTGCAGAACGACAGCTCACTGCTCCCTCGCATCACGCAGCACCGTGTCTTCACCGTCAATGTGCTCGCTGCCCACCAGTCCCCGCTGGCCCGGCACTTCGCCAGCCGCTCCAGGAGCCCCGGGCGCGCCCAGTTCCAAGGGGTGCAGTGGACACCGGGCGAGGACGGCGTGCCCCGGCTGCGGTCCACCCTCAGCTGGCTGCACTGCCGGGTGCACGAATGCGTCCCGGCCGGGGACCACGCGGTCGTGCTGGCCACCGTGACGGCCTGTGCGGCCGAGAGCGACAGGGCTCCACTGCTGTATTTCGCCGGGCATCTTCACCCCGGTCACATCCGGATCGAGGAGGAAACCACATGACCACGCCGATTCCCGCCGAGGCGGACTGGGACCAGGCCCCCGGACTGCTCGAAGGCGCCATGGACCTGGAGCTCACCGCGGCGGACTGCAACCTCCGCTACTGGCTGCAGGCCGTACCGCAGGGCACCCTGCGCGGTCGTCCGGACGGACACGACCCCGCGCTCACGGTGGCCCCGTACATGCTGGAGGGGCCGTTCCACGAGGCCATCACCCAGGAGTACGCCTTCCGGGCACTGGCCGAGGAGAAGGCCACCAGGGTGCTGTCCTACCTGGTCCCGATCGCGCCGGACAACGACACCATGGAGTTCTACGCGACCCAGGTGCTGGACGAGTGCCGGCACGCCATGGTCTTCCGCAACCACCTGCTGGCGCTCGGCATCGCCCCCGAACGGCTGGTAGAGGCGGTCGACACCTTCGCCTCCCCGTACAAGGAGAGCGTGCTGGGGCCGCTGGAGCAGCGCAGCCTGGAAATCATGCGCGACGACCGCGACTTCATCGGCGGCGTGGTGATGATGACGATCATCCTGGAGGGCGCCCTCGCCCCCGCGGCCGAACTGAGCGAGCGCAAGTGGCGCCCGCTCGACCCGGCAGCCGCGGAGATCGACAAGGGCGCGGGCATCGACGAGATCCGCCATCTGACGGTCGGGGCGGACATCGCGCGCCGCCATCTGATCGACCACCCGCAGGACAAGGGCCGGGTCGTGGAGCTGATCCGCCGCGGCATGGACATGTGGGAGGAGCTCCCCACCCACGACATGGTGCACTGGCGCGAGGAGAGGTTCCAGGAGGGGCTGCGCCGTCACGGGGACGTGGTGGGCGACTACGAGATCTGGCCGGGCCGCCGGCTGATCGACACCACCCCGCAGGAGCGCCAGGACACCGCCGACCAGTGGTCCGACGACATGAAGGCCAAGCGCCTGAAGTACATGGGGCTGGAAGAGGCCCTCATATGACGGGCCCGGCCGAGGCCGGACGGCCGAACGGACCGGCCGCGGTGCTGTGCGGGCTCGGCGGCTGGCTGCCGCCCCGGGTGGTGACCAACGAGGAGCTCGTCACCCGGCTGGACACCTCGGACGAGTGGATCCGCACCCGTACCGGCATCCGGCAGCGGCATGTGATCGAGCCCGGGATGTCCACCGGTTCGCTGGCCGCCGAGGCCGGGGCCAGGGCCCTGAAGTCGGCGCAGCAGGACTCCGTCGGAGCGGTGGTCCTCGCCACCACCACCTCGGACCGCCCCTGTCCGGCGACCGCCCCGGAGGTGGCCGCCCGGCTCGGACTGGCCGGGGTGCCGGCCTTCGACGTCGGGGCCGTCTGCGCCGGATTCGTCTACGCACTGGCGATCGGCGCCGGACTGATCGCCTCGGGCACGGCGGACGACGTCCTGGTGATTGGCTCGGACGCCTACTCGACCCTGCTCGATCCCGAGGACCGCACCACAGGACCGATCTTCGGGGACGGCGCCGGAGCCGTCGTACTGCGCCGCGGCGACCCGGACGAACCCGGAGCGCTCGGCGGATTCGACCTGGGCACCGACGGACACCTGTCCGACCTGATCGAGATCCCCGCCGGGGGCTCGCGCCAGCGGGGCAGCGGCGTACCGGCCGGGCCCCGTGACCACTACTTCGCCATGCAGGGCAAGCAGGTGTTCCGGCATGCCGTGCTGCGGATGACCGGCTCCGTGCAAAAGGCCGTCGAACTGGCCGGCTGGACCGTGCCGGACATCGACCGGCTCGCCGCCCACCAGGCCAACTCCCGCATCCTGGACGCCCTCGCCGAACAGCTCGGGCTGCCGCAGGAACGGGCCCTGACCAACATCGACCGGGTCGGCAACACCGCGGCGGCGTCGGTCCCGCTGCTGCTCGCCGACGCGGTCGCCGACGGCTCCCTGCGCGCCGGCCACTCGGTGGTGCTCACCTCCTTCGGAGGCGGCCTCGCCTGGGGCTCCACCACGCTGCGCTGGCCGCAACTGGACGCCGTCTGACCGCACGGCCACACCCGTCCCGCCACACCCTGTGCGTACACCGTTAGGAGACAGAGATGCCCAGCGTTCTCGACCGGATCACCGAGGTCCTCGTCAGCCGGTTCGGAGTCGAGCCGGAGGAGGTCACCGAGGACACCACGATGCGCGATCTCGACCTGGACTCCCTGGCCCTGGTCGAATTCGCCCTGGTCGCCGGTGGTGAGTTCAACATCCAGATCGACGACGAGGAGGTCGGCGCGGAATCGTCGGTCAAGGACCTGATCGCCCTGATCGACAGCAAGAGCGCGGTGCTGTGAGCCCCGGCCGCGACGACGCCGGGGCCCGTGACATCGCGGTCACCGGTCTCGGCCTGCTGACCCCCGCGGGCAACGGGGTGGCGGAGAACTGGGCGCGGGTCCTGGACGCCGAGCCGGCCGCGGCCACCGACCCCGGTCTGACGGGGCTGCTGGTCGACTTCAGCTGCCGCGCCGCGGACTTCGATCCGGTGGCCCACTTCGGCAGGCGACGGGCCTGGCGGCTCGACCGCTACGTACAACTGGCCCTGATCGCCGCGGCGGAGGCCGTCCACGACAGCGGGCTCGACCCCGCCGACTGGGACGGAGCCCGGGTCGGCGTGGTCCTGGGCAACGCCCTCGGCGGCACCGCCACGTTCGAGCAACAGGTCCGCACCCTCGACCGGCAGGGGGCGGCGGCCGTCTCACCGATGCTGGTGCCGATGTCCGCGGTCAACATGGTGTCCGGTTACGCGGCCATGGAGTTCGGCGCCCTCGGCCCCAACCTCGTCACTGCCACGGCGTGCGCCTCGGCCGCCACCGCCATCGGCACCGCACGGGACCTGCTGCGGTCCGGTACGTGCGACGTGGTGATCACGGGAGGCACCGAGGCGAGCCTGACCCCGGCCGTGCTGTCCGGCTTCGCCCGGATGGGAGCACTCTCCCGGCGCTGCGACGATCCGGCCGCGGCCTCCCGCCCGTTCGACACCGACCGGGACGGGTTCGTGGCGGCGGAGGGCGCGGGGGTACTGGTCCTGGAGAGGCTGGCCGATGCCCGCGCCCGCGGCGCCCGGGTACGGGCGCGGCTGAGCGGATACGGGGCATCGGCCGACGCCCATCACGCAACCGCTCCCGACCCGGAGGGGCGGGGCGCCGAACGCGCGATCCGCACAGCTCTGCGCGACGCGGGCGTGGCCCCCGACGAGGTCGACCATGTGAACGCGCACGGCACCTCGACCCCGCTCAACGACCTCACCGAGGCCCGGGTGCTGAAACGGGTGCTCGGCACCCGTCCCGTGGTGACGTCCTCCAAGGGCGTGACCGGGCACTCGCTAGGCGCCGCAGGAGCCATCGAAGCGGCGCTCACCGTCCTCGCGCTGGAGCAGGGGACCGTGCCGCCCACTGCGAATCTCGACAGCGTCGACCCCGCCATCGAGGTCGACATCGTGGCGAAGGCGCCCCGGGCCCTGCCGATCGGAGTCGCCCTGAGCAACTCCTTCGGATTCGGGGGACAGAACGCCGTACTCGTGTTCAGCGCGGCCTGACCGCGGCGCCATTCGGCCCGACGTTTCGGCCCGACATGAAGGAGAAACGCTCATGCCCGCCCGACAGGACTCCCTGACCATCTCGCCGACAGGCTCCTTCGAGGAACTGTCCGATCTGGTCAAGCAGGCCGGGCTGATGGATTCCCGGAAGGACTACTTCACCTTCAAGATAATCTCCAACCTGGTTCTGTTCGGGGCCTGCTGGGCGGCCCTGTTCTGGTTCGGGGACACCTGGTGGCAGCTGGTGACGGCGGTCGCGCTGGGACTGGCCTTCGTCCAGACCGGCTTCATCGCGCACGACACGGGCCACAAGCAGATCAGCAAGGCCAAGGTGCCGTCCGAAGTGCTGGGTGCCATCCATATGAATCTGCTGATGGGCACCGCGTACGGCTGGTGGATCAACCACCACAACCGGCACCACAGCAACCCCAACAACCTCGACCGCGACCCGGACACGATGCGCCGTCAGGTCATCTTCGACGTGGACGAGATGCCGGCGAAGGCGACGAGCGGCTTCCGGCGGTTCGTCATCCGCTTCCAGGCGGTGATGTTCTTCGTGCTGCTGGGCCAGGAGGCATGGCGGCTGCACGCGTCCGGCTTCAAGGCGGCCCGCGCGGGCGGTTTGCGCCGGCCCGTCCTGGAGCTCGGTCTTGTCCTGGTGCACGCCGTGGTCTGTCTGGCCGCCGTGTTCACCGTGCTGTCACCGCTGACCGGTGTGGTCTTCGTGCTCCTCAACCAGGCGGTGTTCGGCCTGTATCTGGGCGCCGTCTTCGCCCCGAACCACAAGGGCATGGTCGTCTACCGCAGCGATGTCCAGCTCGACTGGCTCCACCGTCAGGTGCTGACATCGCGCAACATCCGGTCCAGCCGGCTGACCGATTTCCTGTACGGGGGGCTGAACTACCAGATCGAGCACCATCTGTTCCCCGCCATGCCCCGGGTCAATCTGCGGTACGTACGGCCGATGGTCATCGACTACTGCGCGGAGCACGCCATTCCGTACCGGGAGGTGTCCGCCTGGGCCTCGTACCGCGAGGTGGCACGCTTCCTCGGGAAGGTCAGTGACGAGGCCCGCAACGGCGCGGAACCGCAGGCTGCGTGAGTGTCACGACCCCTTCCGCCGGTGCCGGATCCGGCGGCGTCGCGCGGCATCGAGTGCCGCTGGGCCCGCGTGCCGGATGGTACGTGGGCCCTCAGCCGCACCGGCCGGCGCCCAGGTATTCTTGGTTATTTTTTTGCATTCTCCGCAGAGAATGGGTTTTATCACGCCCCCGGTGAGACGTCAATTACTGGATGGGTAATGGACTTTGCCAATTGCCGTGCTGCACAGTTGGCTGAGCGAGGGGCGTGCTCGATAAACATTCAACGAGTTGCGGCCCTTCCCGACGGTCAACGGATGATTGGACACGGGGGGATTCGTGACATTCAGGGTTCTTGGCTCAGTGGGAATAACAAATGGAACCGGCCTGACCGCTTTACGGGGTGCGCGTCAGTGCACGCTGCTCGCGCTGCTGCTCCTGAAGGCGGGGGAGCCGGTGACCAAGGATCAGTTCTTCGAGGAGCTATGGGAGGAAGGAATACCGAGTCAGCCCGGAAACGCCTTGCAGGCCCAAGTGGCCCGGCTGCGAAAAGTGCTCCGCGCCGAGCTCGGTGACGAGTTCGTCTGCCGGCGGCTGATCACCCGCCCGTCGAGCTATGTGCTGGACGTCGACCCGCTCGAAGTGGACGTGCATCTCTTCGGGTCCCTGACGAAGCAGGCGCGCGCCTCGATGCGTAACGATCCGGCGGGCGCGAGGAAGCTGTTCGACCGGGCCCTGTCGCTCTGGCACGGTGCGCCGCTGGAAGGGGTCGCAGGCGGCCCGATCTGCCAGAGCGCCGCCGCGCAGTTCGAGGAGAACCGGCTCTCGGCCGTGGAGACGCGGATACAGCTCGACATCGCGATCGACGGATACGCCCAGGCCGTCAGCGAGTTGAAGATGCTCGCCTACCTCGCCCCCTGGCGGGAGCGGCTGTTCGAGCTGCTGATGGTGTGCCTCTACCGTCTCGGCCGTCAGGCCGAGGCCATACAGACCTACAACCAGCTGCGCAGCCGTCTGGTCGAGGAGTTCGGGATGGAACCCTCGCCGAGCGTCAAGAGCTGCATGATGGCGATCCTCAACCAGGACCCGGCGCTCGGGGGCGCCGAACGGCTCGTGGTGGCACGTACCCCGCTGGCCGGTTCCGCGGTCGCGTCCTGACCCACAGTCCCGGCGCGCCGCTCCCCGCCTCACCCCCACGCACCTCGGAAGCGATTGTCGATGACGGAGGAATTTCTCGTGACGAAGCCCGACCGGTCCCCTTCGCCGGATGTGCCGAAGACGGAACTCGACGAAGTGCGCGATCTTATTCTGCGATACCCCGGAGTCGCCCGTGTGCGACTGGACCACACGTCCGCGGGCCGACTGATTGCCCGTGTCCAGGGCTGGGACAATGCGAATGACCTGTCGCCCGCCGGGCCGCTGAGCGAACTCGCCGAGATCAATCCGCACGAGACACGTTTTCTCTACGACGAGATATTCTCCGCCGAATCCTACTTACAGGGAGGAATCACTCTGCGCGAGGACGCGGTCGTCTTCGACGTGGGCGCGAACATCGGAATGTTCAGCCTCTTCGTCGGGGCCCGCTGCCCCTCGGCCAGTGTCTTCGCGTACGAGCCGGTGCCCGATGTCTTCGATGTGCTGCGCCGCAACGTCGAGCGGCACGGAGTGTCCGCGCGGCTGCTCCCCTTCGGACTGTCCGACCGGGAGCAGGAGATCGTCTTCAACTTCTACCCGGGCATCTCGATCATGTCGTGCCGCAGTGACTACGCGGACCTGGACAACGAGGTCGATCTGATCAAGCAGTACGTCGCGAACACCCGGGAGACCGGTGCCGAGGGCCGGGACGACCATCTGGCCCAGGTGGAGGCCCTGGTCGCCAAGGACTTCGAACTCACCGAGCGGCACTGCCGGCTGCGGCCGCTGTCCGATGTGATCGAGGAGACCGGAGTGTCGCGCGTCGATCTGCTGAAGATCGATGTGCAGCGCGCCGAGCTGGATGTCCTGCGGGGTGTCGAAGGCCGTCACTGGCCCTTGATCCAGCAGATCAGCATGGAGGTCCACGACGAGAAGGGCACCCCGACCGAAGGCCGGGTGCAGCTCGTGCGGGACCTGCTGACCGCGAACGGTTTCCGGGCCACCGTGGCCGAGGAGGACCTGCTGCGTGGCACCGGCCGGTACGCCGTGCAGGCTGTACGCCCCGAGTACGCGGACGATCCCCGCCCGGTGGTGGCCTCGGCCGAGTCCGGCAGGCCGCGCCTCGACCCCCGGGCCATCGCCGACTGGCTGGCCGGACGCAGGCCCGCCGGACGTCTTCCGGACGAGATCGTGCTGGTCGACGGCCTGCCCCTGCAGGACTGAGCGACCGGGCCGGCGCCCGCACAGCGCGGAAGACCCCCGGGCCTGCGGGCCCGGGGGTCTTCCGTACGGCGAGGGACAACCGTCAGGCGGTGGCCTCCTCGGGCACCGTATCCAGCAGGGCGTCCAGCTCCGCCAGCGCCAGGTCCGCCGCCGCGGCGGCGGAAGCGCTGTCCGGGTCACCGGCCAGGCCGAAGAACGAGTTCAGCAGCTGGCCTTCGGCGGCCTCCAGCTGCTCCGGTGTCGGTCCCATGACAAGCTCCCCGGGTCTCGGAACGGATCGGTTTCCGTACTCCGTACGTCACGAATGGACGGCGGGCCGCACCGGAGAGGTGCGGCGCGTCCTCAAATGGCGTTGGCCGCCTTGAAGATGTGGAGAAGCCCGCTCAGCCGGGCCTCGCCCTGGAAGGCCACGTACTCCGGCAGCACCAGCGGTGCCCACTTCTGCTTGTACGCCAGCTGTGTCTGAGCCGGGTACACGGCGGCGCCGTTGGCCAGCAGCCACCGCATGAACCAGGCGAAACCCCTGCTGGCGCCGGGCACTTCGTATTCCTCGGCGAGCCCGGTGAACGGTGTGAAGCCGAAGTGCAGCCAGTCGGCCCCCTCGGCGACGAAGGTGTCGATGGCCGTCCGGTTGATGGCCTCCATGATGCCCGGCACCTTGTCCGGAAGGCGGCGGCTGAGATCGTGCAGCCAGCCGCTGCGGCTGCCGTGGGCGGGCGAGTAGGAGATGTAGCCGACGGGCTTGCCGTCGATCCGGCCCACGAAGAGCCGGCGCAGCGCCTGCGCTTCGCCGCCGAGCTCGCCCACCAGGAACTCCAGCGGCTTGGCGTGCTCGCCCTTGCTGCCCAGCCACGCACGGTCGACCTCCGCCACCGCCTCCGCGCAGTCCGCCAGCGGACTCTCCGTCACGGTGAGACCGGCCCGGAACGAGCGGGCGATCTTGTTCCGCAGCTGCATGAAGCGCGTGCCGCGCAGGCTGAAATCGGCCAGGTCGATGGCGTATGACGCACCCACCTGGTTCACGGTGAAGCCGTGTTCGGCGTACAGACCTGTCTCCGCCCGCTGGAGCTGGACCGACACGACCAGACGCTCCTGGGCCGCGGCGAACTCCAGAAATCCCTTCAGCAGCCGGCCCGCGGCGTCCGGGGGAGACAGGGGGCCGCCGAACTGCACCAGATACGGCCCGGAGGTCCGGTACACGATCACTCCGGGGACCCCCGGCAGCGCGAAGCGGGAATTACCGCTGCTGAGGGCCAGGAATGCGCTGGGATTGTCGCTGAACTCCGCCACGGCGCGGAGCGTGTTGTCGAAGTCGATGCTGTCTGCTGTGACACTGGAAGTCATCCTGCACGCCCCACGAGAATAGACGGGTAATGCGGTCTGCCGCCGCGCAGCGGGAAGTAAGACAGATCCGGCCCTGCTCCTGATGGAGTGCAGGGCCGGATCCATTGCTGCGTGCTGCGGAGAGGGCAGGATTCGAACCTGCGTGGACCGTTGAGGGCCCGACCTTGCTTGCGCTCGGTCCCCGATAAACCACTCCGGGCACCTCTCCGTGTTTCCGGTCCGGTTTCCCGTCCCGTTCACATTTAAGAGTCTGCCAGAGGGGCCTGACATGGCCCTGACGTCCCGCTGATGGTGTGCCGGCCCCCGGGCCGAGCCTGCCCGGCGCGTACTTACATGCGCCGCAGGCCCACGTACTGGAGTGCGCCCATGGCCGCCACGACCAGGCCCTGGAAGACGATCCAGCCGTTGCCGATCCCCGTCGCGGTCAGCGCGTCCACGGCGACCGCCGCGACGCTGGCCACGGCCCAGGCCACGTTCAGGGTGATGATGACGGATACCGCGCCGCGGCTGATGTTCTCCTGGCGGGAGACGACCAGTACCCACAGGGCGTACACGGTGAGGAACACGCCCACCGGGTACTGCACCGAGAGACGCACGCCGAGGAACGAGTCCAGGACCGTGGCGAGTGCGAGGTACCCGATGCCGTTCGCACCGGTGAGGACCACGTCCGCCACGAGGGCGAATCGGAGAAGGCTGTCGGAACGGGCGGCGGCCGTCGCCGGGACCGTACCAGCGTTCTGGGACGACATCATGAGGTCTTCCTTTCGTTGAAGTGCTGCTGGCCTGGAGGTGTGTGCCGGGTGGGTCCGGAGGTGCTCCCGGCATCGGGGAACACCGGGGCGGGCGAACCGAGAAGGACCCGGGTCTCGGTATTCGCCGGCAGGAACGATTCGAGCGCGATGCCGCTCAGCGGACCGGATGGAAGATCGGAGAAGAGGGTGCCGGGGCGCTCGCCGAACGAGGTGACGATGTGGAAGAAGGTCAGCAGATGCCCCTCCCGGTACAGCTCGACGGGCAGAAGCAGACGGTCCGCCTCCCCGGACAAGGCGAATTCGGCTTCCTCGGATTTGGCCAATTCGGCATCCTGCGCCGATAGAAGGCCCGCTATGGACGCTTCCAATTCCCGCAGTCGGCCGTCCCCGGTGATTGCGCTCCATCGCCGGAGCATTCGTATGACGTGGTACCTCACCTGGGGGAGATTGGTCAGATGTGGCGCCAGCCCCTCCGGGTGCAGAATGATGCGGAGAAAATTGGCGGGCGCCAGGAGATGGCCGGCGACATCGCTCATCAGCATTTCCATCGTGTGGTTGAGAGCCACGATGTTCCAGCAGCTGTCGGTGACCATGGCCGGATACGGTTCATGACCGGTCAGCACCTTCTCCAGAACCGGGCGGACGTCGGCCGGCAACGGGGGGTCACTGTCGTACCAGCGCAGCCTTCCCGCCGCGGTCGCACGGGCAACGAGCTGCTGACGGTGCGCGGGCGGCAGCCCGAGCGCCTGGGCGATGTGGAGAACCGTCTCGGCGTCGGGCGTCTGCTCGCAGGCCTCGATTCTCCTCAGATGGTTCAGGGAAAAGCCGGCCCGCTCGGCAAGCACCTGCTTGCTGAGCGATTTCTGGCGCCGCAGGTCGCGCAGGAGCAGCCCCAGGACTCCGTCGTCTTCTGTGGAACGCATGCCCATACGGGGACGGTAATGACCGGCACGGGGCCGGCTCAATTACCTCTCAGGTAATGCTCGAAGGGGCTGCACCGGCTCGCGGGGCGTGTCAGGGCCCGCCCGCCCCAGCCGAAAAGGGGAGCCGCGAAAGCAGCTCCCCTTTTCCGGCCTCACCGTGTCAACGCGTACCGGCCGCGGTCCTCTCGGCGCCGACCGCCTCGGCGATCATCCGTTCCATCGGAACGGCGCCCACCCGCCCCGAGAGAAGGAACGCGAACACCATCGTCGCGATCATGATCACTGTGCCGAGCCACACCATCGTCTCGACCGGCACGGTGTACGCCCCCACGGTCCGCACCACGCACTCACCCAGCAGCGCCGCACCCCACACCGCCGAGAACCGCATCTCCGCCCGCCGGAACGCCGCCGACCGATCCGAGAGCCGCTGCCAGGCGGTGTCCTTGGCCGCATCGCCCTTGGTCAGCCACGGCCGCACCCCCGCGCTCATCATCGGCTGCCCCTTCAGTGCGGTCACCAGAATGACGATCCCGATGATGCTGCTCACCCCGCTGTCCTTGGCGAGCATCAGCCGCGGGTCACCGACCACCAGACTCGTCAGCAGCCCGACCACGTTGACCGTCACCATCAGAGCCGCCAGCCCGTTGAGCCGGCGCTTTTGGACGACACCCCACACGGTGCGCACGGCCGGCACCACGCTGCTCCAGGCCAGCGCGGCGAAGGTACCCATGCCCGCCGCCTTCAACGCGTAGTACGAGACGAGCGGCACCCCCACATCCACGAGCAGCGGCATCACGCTGTCCAGCAGAGCCTTGCGCGGAGCGAACGGGGCGGCGGCGACCGGAGCATCTGCGACAGGGGCGGTGGCTGTGGCGGCCGGGCTGGTCATGACGGGTTCCTCTCCCGTATCGGCAGGCACCTTCGCGGCCCCGCTCTCGATACGTACAGACTGGCCGCCAAAGCCCGGTGCCCGGCAGAGCCGCGTGTACCGAGGTCCGTATGACGAATGTCAGCCCCTGCCGGTGACAGCGGCTGCTCACCGCTCGAAGGAGGCCGGGGGCTCCGACGCACCCGAAACTCGCTCGCCGCGCCGGTCGAACCGGTGCTGTGATGAGGCCATGACCGCCCCGACCAGGCCACAGCACGAGATCCGCGCCCAGTACACGGATACGACCGTCACCGTCTACCAGGCGTACGCCCCGTTCATCGGTCTTCCGGCCGTGCGCGACGGGCGCTTCCCGGAAGTCTGGAAGCGCGACCGCATGACATGGATCAAGCCGAGCTTCCTGTGGATGATGTACCGCTGCGGCTGGGCCACGAAGGAGGGCCAGGAGACCGTCCTGGCCGTCGAGATCACCCGTGAGGGCTTCGACTGGGCCCTGGCGAACTCCGAACTCTCGCATTACGCAAGGGGAGTTCACTCCGATCGCGCCACGTGGCAGCGCAACCTGCGCCGGAGCCCGGCCCGTGTCCAGTGGGACCCCGAGCGCGACCTCCGCCTGGACCGGCTTCCCTGCCGTTCCCTCCAGCTCGGGCTCTCCGGTGAAGCGGCGCGGCGATACGCGGACGAGTGGACGGTGTCGATCCGTGACGTCACCCCGCTCGCCCGGCAGATCCACGAACTGGTGCGGGCCGGGCGGCTCGACGACGCGGCGGAACTCCTGCCGCGGGAGTCCCCGTACCCGTCGGCCGACGCCGCCCTCCCGGCGGGGGCTACAGCCTGACCCGTCACCCGGGCAAAAGAGTTAATGCCCTATAAGGGATATACCTGGCGTTACGCTCCGCGCATGACCCACCATGCCATCCCCCTGGCGGCATCCGGCCTGAAGATCGACTGGGCCAGGATGCCGACGTACAACACGATCATGGCGGTGGCCGCCGGCGCCGGGCTGTTGCTCGTGGTGGCGTTGGGGCGTCAGCTCCTCGCGCCCGGGCGCATCATCACCCCCGACGGCTGGGTGCTGGCGTTCGGGGCCATCGGCTTCACTCTTGTCACCACCGGCCTCCACATGACCCTGACCTGGCCGCTCGCCGGACAGGGCTTCCCGTTCGACAACGTCATCTTCGGCGAGCCGGCACTCGCCTTCGGTGTCCTTCTGCTGGCCGCGTCCTTCTACCTCTGGAAACGCGGCGCCGAACTCAACAGCGCCGACCGCATCGTCCGCACGGCCCGCGTCGCCTCGCCCATCTCCGTCTTCGTGTTCGGCCTCGGGCTCGCCTGCTTCGGGATCGCCGCCGCGGGCTGGAAGTACACCCTCTTCACCGCGCCGCCCGAGGAACCCATCTCCGGAGAATTCGCGAAGTGGCCGATGGTGGAAGCGAGCTTCATGTCCGGGCTGTACGTCCTCGTGGGCATCGGCGCGCTCCTGTTCCCGTTCGCGCTGCACAGGCCCAAGAGGTGGATGGCTCCGGTCATCGGAGTCGTCTGGGGCCTGGCCGGACTGGCGTTCCTGCTCTTCGGCGGGCTCAACTACTTCACCCACATCGGCCTCATCGTCAACACCATGTGAGTCACTCAGGACCACGGTGGGCCCGGCCGGACGGCCGGGCCCACCGGGTCCCCCCACCCCGTGACGGCCACCACCTCGCGCGCGATGTCCGTCACCTTCCGCCCGTCCGTCGCCACCCGGACCGTGTCCGCCGGTGAATGCTCGTCCAGGAGACGGGCCTTGCGGACACTGTTCGCCACCTCACGGTCCAGCTCCGAGCCGATCTCGCGTCCCGAGAGCCGGCCGTACGTCGTGGCATCGGAGGCGGTGAGCAGGATGCGGACGATCCGTACGTCCGCACCCATCGCACGCTCGAACATCACCGCCGACTGGGGCAGCACGCTCACCGTGTTCGTGTAGATCAGGCGCCGGTAGCCGAGTTCCGCGAAGTTGGACCAGACCGCCGTCAGATTGCGCTCGGTGATCCCCGCGCGGTGCGGATCGCCCTCCGGCGCCGGATGGACCTGGCCCATCAGATCGCCCTCCACGACCGCGTGCGCCGCCTCGACGGCCCGCAGTTGCGCCGAAACCTCCCAGGCCACGGTCGACTTTCCTACGCCCGCGCGCCCGCCGATGAGCAGTACCTCTGCGTGATTCATGTCGGCAGGGTGCCAGCCCACGAGAGCTCCCGCGATCCGATTGCGCGGCCGTGTCGAACGCGCCCGCCCGAACGGCGCGGCATACCGCGCATGGAGTACGGCGGGGGAGTGCCGTACGCCGCAAGAAGGCCGGAGAGTTCCCCCTGGCGGCTGCCTGCGCACGGCGACTGTCGGCTTAGGGTCGTGAACCATGGAGACCCCTATTGCGCGTACGTCCCGGTGGCGGCGACTGCTGCCCCGTAAACGCGGCCGGTGGGCCGCGGGCCTCGCGGCGCTCGTCGTGCTGGCCGGTGCGGGCACCTGGACCGCAACTGCCGACGACGGCGGGCCCGCCGTGCACCGCCAGGACCGGATGATGCGCGTGGACGGCGTGTCCATCGACACCTCGTACTTCACCACCGGGGGCACGCAGCGCAGGCCCGCCGTGCTGATCGGGCACGGATTCGGCGGCAGCAAGAACGATGTACGGGCGCAGGCCGAACAGCTGGCCGGTGCCGGGTACGCCGTGCTGACCTGGTCCGCCCGCGGGTTCGGGAAGTCGGGCGGGGAGATCGCACTCAACGCCCCCGACCGCGAGGTCAAGGATGTGTCCCGGCTGATCGACTGGCTGGCGGACCGGCCCGAGGTGGAGCTCGACGCCAAGGGCGACCCCCGGGTCGGGCTCACCGGGGCCTCCTACGGCGGAGCCGTCTCGCTCCTCGCCGCCGGGTACGACAAGCGCGTCGATGCCATCGCACCGCAGATCACCTACTGGAACCTGGCCGACGCCCTCTTCCCCGACGGGGTTTTTAAGAAGCTCTGGGCCGGAATCTTCGTCACCACCGGTGGCGGCTGCCAGAAGTTCGAGAAGCAGCTCTGCGACATGTACGAACGGGTCGCCGTCAGCGGGAAGCCGGACGCCGCCGCGCGAGCGCTGCTGGCCGAGCGTTCCCCGAGCGCCGTCGCCGACCGCATCAAGGTGCCCGCGCTCATCGTGCAGGGGCAGTCCGACTCCCTCTTCCCGCTCGGCCAGGCCGACGCCATGGCCGAGGCGATAAGCGGCAACGGCGCGCCGGTCGCCGTCGACTGGATCGCCGGTGGGCACGACGGCGGTGACCTGGAGACCGACCGGGTGCAGCAGCGGATCGGCGGATGGTTCGACCGGTATCTGAAGGGCGACAAGGGCGCCGGCACCGGGCCCGGCTTCCGCGTCACCCGGACCGGAGGTATCGACTCCACCGACGGGGCCGCCCTCACGCGCGGGGCGAGCAGCGATACCTATCCGGGGCTGAGCAGCGGAGGAGAAACGATCGACCTCGGGCGTCGGACGCAGACGTTCCGTAACCCGGCCGGCGCCAACCCGCCCGCCATCTCGGCCGTTCCCGGCGTCGGCGGCGGTCTCTCCCAGCTGTCGTCCCTCGGCGTCGGCCTCTCGATCGACTTCCCGGGGCAGTACGCCCGCTTCGACTCGGCCCCGCTGGACAAGTCCCTGCGCGTCACCGGCTCACCGACCGTGCGGGTCGTCGCCGATGCGGAACGGGGCGACGCCGTGCTGTTCGGGAAGGTGTACGACGTGTCGCCGGACGGCAAGCAGCAGGTGCTGCCCTCCCAGCTGGTCGCACCCTTCCGGATCCCGCAGTCCCAGCAGGGCAAGGGCGTGCAGCTGACGCTCCCCGCCATCGACCACCAATTCGACGCAGGACACCGGCTCCGCCTGGTCCTCTCCGCCACCGACCTCGGCTACGCCTCACCGGCCGAGCCGACGACGTACAAGGTGACCGCCGCCGGCCCGCTGACCGTCCCCACCGCCCCGGCCCTGAAGACCGCAGCGGCCACCCTGCCCTGGTGGACCTGGGGGCTCCCGGCCGCCGCCGTCGTGATCGCCGCCCTGCTGCTGCTCACCGCCCGCCGCCGCACCGCGACCCCCGCACCCGATCCGGCGCTCGCCGGGGTGCCTCTCCAGATCACCGGCCTGTCGAAGAAGTACGCCAAGTCCGCCGACAGGTACGCCGTGAAGGAACTGACCTTCCGGGTCGAGAAGGGGCAGGTGCTCGGCCTCCTCGGACCCAACGGAGCGGGCAAGACCACCACCCTGCGCATGCTGATGGGGCTCATCACGCCAGACGACGGCGAGATCCGCGTCTTCGGGCAGGCCATCCGGCCGGGAGCGCCCGTGCTGTCCCGCGTCGGCTCGTTCGTCGAAGGAGCCGGCTTCCTGCCGCACCTGTCCGGCCGAGCCAACCTGGAGCTGTACTGGCAGGCCACAGGGCGGCCCGCCGAGGACGCGTACATCGAGGAGGCCCTGGAGATCGCCGGGCTAGGTGACGCGCTGGCCCGCGCCGTCCGTACGTACTCGCAAGGCATGCGGCAACGGCTCGCCATCGCCCAGGCCATGCTCGGGATGCCGGACCTGCTCATCCTCGACGAACCGACCAATGGACTCGACCCGCCCCAGATCCGCGAGATGCGCGACGTGATGATCCGGTACGCGGCCGGGGGCCGGACCGTCATCGTCTCCAGCCACCTCCTCTCCGAGGTCGAACAGTCCTGCACCCACCTCGTGGTCATGGACCGCGGCCGGCTCGTCCAGGCGGGCCCGGTCGCCGAGATCACCGGTTCCGGCGACATGCTGCTCGTCACCAGCGCGCAGGACGTGGCCGAACCCCTTGCGGGGAAGGTCGCCGCACTGCCGGGGATCGGCTCGGCCGTCCGTACGGACGACGGCCGCGGACTGCTCGTACGGCTCGACGGCGCCACCTCGTCCGAGCTGATCGCCGAACTGGTGCGGCTGGACATGCCGTTGACCGGTGTCGGGCCGCACCGCCGCCTGGAGGACGCGTTCCTCACCCTGATCTCCGGAGGCTCCGCATGAGTGCCGCAGTCGATGTCACAGAGGCCGCCGAGGCCCCCGGCTACCGTGCCCGGCACACCCTGCCGCTGCGCGTCGAGGCGGTGCGTCAGCTGCGCAGGCGCCGCACCCTGCTCATGGGCGGGGTGCTGGCGGCGCTGCCGTTCATCCTGATCGCCGCGTTCGCGATCGGCGGCACGCCTTCCTCCCGGGGCGGTGGCGACCGGCTGACCCTGATGGACACCGCGACCGCGTCCGCCGCGAACTTCGCCGCGACATGCCTGTTCGTGTCCGCAGGGTTCCTGCTCGTCGTCCCGGTGGCGCTGTTCTGCGGGGACACCGTCGCCTCCGAGGCCAGCTGGTCCTCGCTGCGCTATCTGCTGGCGGCGCCCGTGCCACGGGCCAGGCTGCTGTGGAGCAAGCTCGTCGTGGCGCTCGGCTTCAGTCTGGCCGCGATGGTGCTGCTGCCGCTCGTCGCGCTGGCCGCGGGAGCCGCCGCGTACGGCTGGGGGCCGCTCGAACTCCCCACCGGCGGGGCGCTGGCGACCTCGGAGACCGTGCCGCGGCTGGCGCTCGTCGTCGCGTTCATCTTCGTCTCCCAACTGGTCACCGCCGGGCTGGCGTTCTGGCTGTCGACGAAGACCGACGCCCCGCTGGGCGCGGTCGGCGGGGCGGTCGGGCTGACCATCGTCGGCAATGTGCTGGACGCCGTCACCGCACTCGGGTCCTGGCGCGAATTCCTGCCGGCGCACTGGCAGTTCGCCTGGGCGGACGCGCTCCAGCCCGATCTGGAATGGGGCGGCATGGCGAAGGGCGCGGCGATCTCGGTGACGTATGCCCTGATCCTGTTCGCTTTCGCCTTCCGGGGGTTCAGTCGTAAGGACATCGTGTCCTGAGCTTGACTTTCCGCCGATTTCCCGGCCTCCGTTGCCGCATCGAGATTCATCCGCAACGTCTTCGTCTGCTCCTCGGCACCGTCTCGCACGTCACATTCACAAGTGCTGACACGACGACGTTGGGGGCAGGGCATGGAACGCCGGACAGGGAAGTACGTACGGACATGGCGAGGGGCATTCGGTGTGCTGCTGGCGGGCGGGGTGCTGCTCACCGGGTGCTCGGGGGCATCCGGCGGAAGGGAGTACTCCTCCGCCGACCGCCGGGGCGCCCCCGCCCCCGCGCCCGCCGCGTCGGGCGGTGCGGCCGACAGTGACGGCGCGAAAGGCGCGGACGGCTCGAAGAAGCAGGACGGGCTGCGGGAGTCCGCGCCACCCGACTACCTGTCCACCTTCGCCCTGGACGTCGACACCGCCTCGTACGGGTATGCGCGCCGCACCCTCGCCGACGGCAACCTGCCGGAGCCGGCCACCGTGCGGCCCGAGGAGTTCGTCAACAGCTTCCGCCAGGGCTACCGTCGCCCGGCCGGCAACGGCTTCACCGTGAACGTCGACGGCGCCCGTACGCGGGCCGACGGCTGGTCGCTGGTACGGGTCGGCCTGGCCACCCGGGCCGCCCCCGACCGTGACGAACGCCCGCCCGCCGCACTCACCTTCGTCGTCGACATCTCCGGCTCGATGGCCGAACCGGGCCGCCTCGACCTGGTGAAGAAGTCCCTGGGCATCCTCACCGACGAACTCCGCGACGACGACTCGATCTCCCTGGTCACCTTCAGCGACGAGGCGAAGACTCTGCTGCCGATGACCCGGCTGCGGGACCACCGCGGCAAGATCCGCGACAAGGTCGACTCCATGGAACCCACCGACTCCACCAACGTGGAGGCAGGCATCCGGCGCGGGTACGGCGAGGCCGTCGACGGCCTCCTCAAGGGCGCCAACAACCGGGTCGTCCTGCTCTCCGACGCCCTCGCCAACACCGGGGAGACCGACGCCGAAGCCATCCTCGAACGCATCGACTCCGCCCGCCGCGAGTACGGCATCACACTCTTCGGCGTCGGCGTCGGCAGCGACTACGGCGACGCGCTGATGGAACAGCTCACCAACAAGGGCGACGGCCACACCACGTACATCGCCGACGAGACCCAGGCCCGAAAGGTCTTCGTCGACCAGCTGCCCGCACACCTCGAACTGACGGCGCGCGAAGCCAAGGCCCAGGTCGCCTTCGACCCGGAGACCGTCGAGCAGTTCAAGCTGATCGGTTACGAGGACCGGAAGGTCGCCGACGAGGACTTCCGCAACGACCGCGTCGACGGCGGCGAGGTCGGCCCCGGCCACACGGTGACGGCGCTCTACGCCGTACACCTCCGGGACGGCGCCTCGGGGCATGTGGCGACCGCGACCGTGCGCTGGCTGGATCCCAGGACCCGGGCCCCGCACGAGCAGACGGGGGCGGTCGAGACGAATGCGATCGACGGTCCGCTGTGGGGCGGCGACAGCAAGCGGCTTCAAGTGACGGCGGTCGCCGCCTACTTCGCCGAGGCGTTGCGCGGAGGTCAGCTGCCGGGCGCGCCCGGACTCGGTGAACTCGCCTCACGGGCGGACAAGTTGGCTTCGGGGACCGAGGACGCCTCAGTACGGAAACTGGCGACCGCGATCGGACAGGCCGACCGGCTCAAGGGCGGCGGGGGCGACAACGGGTCCGGGGGCGCACCGGAAGGCGAGATGGACTGACCGGGGAGGAATCGGGCCGCACCGGCATACGAAAGTCGGCTGTGCGGCCCGTCCGCCGACGCCATGATGTGCACCATGTCTTCCCTGTTGCCGGCGCTCGCCGTGATCACGACCGGCCTCTACGCCGGCTTCCTGCTGACGTTCCTGATCGCGATCATGCCCGGCATCGCGGCACTGCCGGACGAGCGGTTCACGGCCGCGATGCGCCGCTTCAACGAGAAGGTGCCCGGACCGGCCTTCCTGGTCCTCTTCGTCGGTGTGATCGCCTTCCCGGCCGCCGTGGTCGTGGGAGCCGGCGACGGCGCGGACCGGGCGCTCGCAGTGGCGGCGCTGGTCTGCGCGACCGGCAGCCACCTGATCACGATCACCGGGAACATCCCGCTGAACAACGCGCTCGCGGCGTCCGAGGGCGGCGATGACAGCGCGGCCCGCGAGGCGTTCGAGTCCCGCTGGAACAACCTCCACCGGATCCGGACGGCCCTGTCCCTCGCCGCGTCCGCGCTGCTGGCCGTGGCCGCCGGATAGGACGACGGGCCGGCCCCTCCCACCGTGAAGGGGCCGGCCCGCCCGCGCATCACGCGAGGTGGAATACCTCGCCCAGCGGGACCATCGCCTCGTCCGCCGCCGCCGGCTGCTCGAAGAAGTCCGCCATGTCCCGCTGCCACCGCTCGTTGACGTCGGTCGCTGCCATCGCCTCGCGCGCCGCGTCGAAGTCCGCCGTCTCCAGATAGCCGACGAGCAGCCCGTCCTCGCGCAGGAAGAGCGAGTAGTTGTGCCAGCCTGCCGCGGACAGCGCGGCGAGCATCTCCGGCCAGACAGCGGCATGGCGCTCGCGGTACTCGTCGATACGGTCCTTGCGTACGTTGAGCAGAAAGCAGACGCGCTGCATGGTGTGGACCTCTGTGCTCGATCAGAAGTTGAACTTGTCGATGTTCTTCCTGTCGAAGACGGTCGGCTCACCGAGGATGACCTCGCCGTCCTTGCCGATCGTGTACTCACCGAGCCTGCCCGCCTTGAACTTCTCGCCCTCCGCGCCGCTGATCTGCCCCGACGCCAGCGCGGCGGCGGCGTACGAACCGAGGTAACCGAGCTCCTGCGGGTTCCACAGCGAGAACTGCTCGACGGTGCCGTCCTTGACGTATTTGCGCATCTGGTTCGGCGTGCCCAGGCCGTTCAGCACGACCTTGCCCTTGTACGAGGAGTCGCTCAGGTAGCGGGCGGCTGCAGCGATGCCGACGGTGGTGGGCGAGATGATGCCCTTGAGGTCCGGGTACGCCTGCATCAGTCCCTGCGTCTGCTGGAACGACTTCTGGTCCGCGTCGTCCCCGTACGCCACCTTCACCAGCTGCATGTTCTTGTACCTGGGCAGCTTCAGCTCGTCTTTCATGAACTCGATCCAGGTGTTCTGGTTCGTGGCGTTCTGAGTGGCCGAGAGGATCGCGATCCTGCCCTTGTAGCCGATCTGCTCACCGAGGTGCTGGACCAGGCTGCGGCCGATCTCCTCGGAGCTCGCCTGGTTGATGAAGAGCTGGCGGCAGTCCTTCGCGGTGTCGGAGTCGTACGCGACGACCTTGATGTCCTTCTTCATGGCCTGCTTCAGCGGGCCGCACACCGCGTTGGGGTCGTTGGCCGCGACCAGGATCGCGTCCTGGCGCTGTTGGATCAGCGTGTTGATGTAACTGACCTGTGAGGAGGCGCTGGCGTCGGACGGGCCGACCTCCTTGCCCGTACCGCCGTACTCCTCGGCGGCCGCGATGCCCGCGTCGTCGACGATCTTCTCGTACGGGTTGTTGATCTGCTTGGGCAGGAAGGCGAGCTTCAGGCCCTTCTTCAGCGGCGCGTCCGGGTCGGCCTTCGCCGTGGTCCGGGCCTTTGCCGAGCCCTTGTCGGCGCTGTCCTTCGTGGTGCCGGAACAGGCGGAGAGGGCGAGAGCGAGCGACACGGCGGTGGCGGCGGTCGCGACGGCGCGGCGCCCGGCGGCATTGCGGAGCATCATGACGGCGATGTGCCTTTCGAAGAGGTACGAGAGAGACGGCGGGTCAGGACTGGGCGTTCGCGGCGCGCCGGTGTCGTCGTTCGACGACGGTGGCGATCACCCGAGGTGTGAGGACGGAAGCCACGAGCAGCAGACCGGTCACGATCACCTGCACCTCGTTGGCGATGTCATTGAGCGTCAGCAGGTTCTTCAGGACCCCGATCAGCAGCACCCCGGCGACCGCGCCGAAGAGCGTGCCCTTTCCGCCGTCGAAGTCGATGCCGCCGAGCAGCACGGAGGCGATGACGAGCATTTCGAAGCCGAGACCGTTGTCGGCGCGGGCACTGCCGTACCGGAGTGTGAAGACGACACCGGTGAACGAGGCGAACAGCCCGGTCACGACGAACAGCAGGAGCTTGATCCGCTTGACCCGGATACCCGCGAAGTACGCCGCCTCCTCCTGGGCACCGATCGCGAACAGCGAACGGCCCAGGCCCGTGGCGTGCAGCACGATCGCGGTGATCAACGCGAGGACGATGAACAGCAGGACGGGGTACGTGAGGAAGGTGCCCGGCACGGTGGTGGTGTCGACGGCCCAGTCCGCGTACTTCTGCGGGAAGTCGGTCACCGCGTCGCTGCCGAGCGCCACCGACGCCAGACCGCGGTAGAGGGCCAGGGTGCCGATGGTGACGGCCAGCGACGGCAGTCCCACCCGGGTGACCAGCCACCCGTTGAGAAGCCCTCCCGCGACGCCGACCAGCAGCACGACCGGAACGATCGTCTCGAACGCCCAGCCCGCGTCCCACAGCGCACCGGTCAGCGCACTGCCCAGCCCCAGCATCGAGGCGACCGACAGATCGACCTGACCGGCGATGACGAGCAGCGTCATCGGCAGGGCGATGATGGCGACTTCGGCGATGTCGTCGAAGGCGAAGGCGAGGTTCTCGCGGGAGCCGAAGCCGTCCGTGGTGCCGAGTCCGATGACGAAGACCGCCACCAGGAGCACCCCGACCGCGGTGTCCCAGCGCAGCGCCGCACTCCGCAACGGACCGCCTCCGGCCTTCTTCGTCCTCGCGGCCCCCTGCGTGGCGGGCACCGCTTTCTGCGTCTCAGGCGCCATTCCCATGCCGGGCGCTCCTCTTCCTCAGTGCGGCGGTCATCCGCAGGTTCACGATCCGGTCGACACTGATGGCCAGCAGCAGCAGCGCACCGGTGATGGCGCCCTGCCAGAAGGAGTCGACCTTCAGGACGACCAGGACGCTGCCGATGGTGGTGAGCAGCAGGGCGCCCAGTGCCGCGCCCCAGACCGTGCCCGTACCGCCGGTGATGGCGACACCACCGACGACGACGGCGCTGACGACGGTCAGTTCCCAGCCGTGCGCGTTGTCCGCGACGACCGTGCCGAACCTGGCCAGCCACAGGGCCCCGGCGAAACCGGCGACGGCCCCGGAGAAGGCGTACGCGGCAAGGATCCGGCGCCGGATCGGTACCCCGGCGAGCAGGGCGGCCTCCGGGCTCGAACCGATCGCGTACAGCTCCCGGCCGGAGCGGTAGCTGCGCAGGAAGTACGCGGTCGCGGCGAGCAGGATCAGGGCGATCAGCGGCAGATACGGCACGCCGAGGACGCTGCCGCTGCCGAGCCCCAGGATCTGGTCCGGGACATCGGCGGCGCCGATCTGGTCGCCCTGCGCCCACCAGTAGTCGACGCCCTGAATGATGTAGAGCATGCCCAGCGTCACGACGAGCGCCGGGACCTTGCCGAAGCTCACGAGGGCGCCGGAGACGAGCCCGCAGACCACACCGATGGAAAGGCCGAGCAGTGTCACGGTGAGCACGCCGTGGTCCGTCCCGGCGACGAACTTGCCGCAGGCGAAGGCGGAGAGACCGACGACGGAGCCGACCGACAGGTCGATGTTGCGGGTGAGGACGACGGCGGACTGACCGACCGCGAGCAGCACCAGGATCGAGGCGTTGAGCAGCAGATCCTTGATGCCCTGGTCGGACAAGAAACGCGGGTTGGCGATGTACGTGCCGAGGATCAGCAGGACGAGCGCCCCGGCGATGGATATCTCACGGGCGCGGAAGACCGCGTCCACGAGCGAGGCGGCGCTGCGCGCCGGAACCTTGGAGCCGGTGTCCGGAGGGCTTTCGACGGTGGTGGTCATGCCGCTGCCCTTTCGCCGAGTCCGGTCGCCGCGGCCATGACCGTCTCCTCGGTGGCGCCCTCGCGCGGGAGCTCGGCGACGAGCCGGCCCTCGCGCATGACGAGGACCCGGTCGGCCATCCCGATCACTTCGGGCAGATCGGAGGAGATCATCAGCACCGCGAGCCCTTCCGCCGCCAACGAGGAGAGCAGCCGGTGCACTTCGGCCTTGGTGCCGACATCGATGCCACGGGTCGGTTCGTCGACGATGAGTACGCACGGTTCGGTCGCGAGCCACTTGGCGAGCACGACCTTCTGCTGATTGCCGCCGGACAGCACGCCGACGGCGTCGGCCAGCCGGTTGTACTTGAGCTGGAGGCGTACGGCCCAGTCGGCGGCCCGGTCGTGTTCCAGGGCGCGGCGGACGAGCCCGCCCCTGCGGACCTCGCCGAGGCCGGTGAGGCCGATGTTGCGTTCGATGGACATCTCCATGACCAGCCCGCGCTGACGGCGGTCCTCGGGTACGAGCGCGAGCCCGGCGGCCATCGCGGCGGTCGGCGACCCCGGCCGCAGCACGGTGCCGTTCACCCTCACCTCTCCGGCGTCCGCCCGGTCGACGCCGAAGACCGCCTGGGCGACCTCGGTCCTGCCGGCGCCGACGAGCCCGGCGAGCGCGACGATCTCACCGCGCCGGACTTCGAACGACACATCGCGGAAGACGCCTTCACGGGTCAGCCTGCCGACCGACAGGGCGACTTCGCCGACCGCCGCATCCTGCTTCGGATAGAGGTCGTCCAGATCGCGGCCGACCATCCGGCGCACCAGATCGTCCTCGGTGAGTGGTGCCAACGGCTCGCAGGAGATCCGGCGGCCGTCGCGCAACGTCGTGACCCGCCCGCACAGTTCGAAGATCTCGTCGAGGCGGTGCGAGATGAACAGCACGGCCGCACCCTCGGCGCGCAGCGTCCGTACGACGGAGAAGAGCCGGGCCGTCTCGCTGCCGGTGAGCGCGGCCGTCGGCTCGTCCATGATCAGGACCCGGGCGTCGAAGGAGAGCGCCTTGGCGATCTCGACGATCTGCTGGTCGGCGATGGAGAGCCCACGGGCCGGCCGGTCGGGCGCCAGGTCGACACCGAGCCGGCCCATCAGCCCCGCGGTGGTCTCGTGCACGGCGCGGCGGTCGATCCGGCCGAGGGTGCGCCGGGGCTGGCGGCCCATGAAGATGTTCTCCGCGATCGACAGGTCGGGGAAGAGCGTCGGTTCCTGGTAGATGACGGCGATCCCGGCGTCGCGGGCGTCGGCGGGTCCGTGGAAGACGACGGGCCTGCCGTCGAGCAACACCTGCCCGCTGTCCGGGCGGTGTACCCCGGCCAACGCCTTGATGAGAGTGGATTTGCCCGCACCGTTCTCTCCGGCGAGCGCGTGGACCTCGCCGGGGTACAGGGACAGGGAGACGTCCTGCAGGGCACGTACGGCACCGAAGGACTTGCTCACATCCTTCAGTGCCAGGACCGGGGCGACCGGGTCCGTGACCGGGGCCGGGCCCGTGGCGGGCTGGTTCATGGGCGCTCCTCAGCGGTGGGATGCGTCGGTGGGACGCGGACGTCCACACGCCGTGAAAGGTTTCAATGAGGTAGCTCGGAAGCTAGACGGGGACTGTGGGCGCAGTCAATGGGTAGGTGGCGAGAACTTCTGGTAGGTAGCGGGAGGAAAGGTTTTCAATGAGGGGAGAATATGAAACGATTCAGGTTTGATCGGATGTCGATCGTCAGGATCCTGACGACTGCGACAACGTTCGCTCGATGCCCGCCCGGACGAAGGTGCGCGCGAGGTGTCCCCGCCTGATACGCCACGGCAGCGAGGCCCGGCGCGGCTCGGCTCCGTACCGGCGGCGGCGTATGTCGTCGACGACCTCGGCAGGAGCACCCAGCTCGGCCAGCACCTCCAGCGCCTGTCCCTTGGTGATGAGCCGCCCGTCCCGCAGGGTGACCGATGCCCGTGCGAGGGTCAGCAGTCCGAGGTCCACCCAGATGTCGCGGAGCCAACGGGTGGGCTCGGCGCTCGCCGGATACCAGTAGCCCTTGAGGTCGCCCCGGATGAATTCCGTCAGCTCCTGATCGGACACCTTCGCAACGAGCCCGGCAGGCTCCGGTCCGAACAGTGACAATCCGCCCGTGCTCAGCTCCCGCCGGCTGACCGCCGTGACCGGCCGCTCGAACAACCGGCCCTGAGCCCAGGTCACATGATCACGGCCCACGTCCGGGAGTTGCGACCGCACCGCATAGGAGCAGTGCAGCTTCGCGGCCATCGGCACCTCCGCGATCAATGTGCGGTGCAGAAACCCGAGTTGTCGCCTCTGGGCCTCGGTGACCGGCGACTCCACGAGGGCCACGAGGTCGAGGTCGCTGCGCCCCGGCTGATAGTCACCCAACGCCAGGGACCCGTGCGCCCAGACCGCCTCCAGGGCAACGGCGTGACCGGCGTCGGCGATGAAGCGGTCCAGGAGGAGCCGGGTGGGCTGCGCCTCGTCTGCATTCATGGAACCGACTATGGCACGGTCGCCCGGCCGTGCGGGTGACGGACGATCGGATCGGGCCGGAGTCCGCGGGTCCTGCTGGACTCCACCCCCGTCCGCGTGGAGGAGCTGTGACGGTCGTGGCCGGGAACGCAACCCTCGGGCTCGACCGCCGGTCTGAGCCTGCACAGTGCCAGTGCAGTGCCGGCGCTCCGCACACTCCCGAAAACACCCCCGAGCACACCCGACAACCCCCCAATCCCTGAACGAAGGAGTCCACGTGGCATCCCGTGCCCTCGGAACCACCGTGGTCCTCGCCATCACCGTGGCGACCGCCGTGATCACCTTCCCCGCCGCCCGGGCATCGACGCCCGCCCCGGCCTTCGCCACGGCCTCGGCGTCCCCGACCGGGGCCGCGGCGGCCCCGGCCCCGAAACGCGACGACTTCAACGGGGACGGCTACCCGGACCTGGCCTTCACCGCGCCCGGTGCCACCGTCGACGGCAAGGCCGAAGCCGGGTACGTGGGTGTGGTGTACGGCTCCAAGAGCGGTCTGCAGACCTCCACCAAGCAGGTCTTCACCCAGGACTCGCCCGGAATCCCGGACACCGCCGAGGCCGGTGACGCGTTCGGCAGCTCGACGGTCTCCGCCGACCTCGACAAGGACGGGTACAGCGACCTGGTGGTCGGGGCGGGGAGCGAGAAGATCGGCTCGTTCGGGTCCGCCGGTTCGCTCACCGTCATCTGGGGCGGCGCGCACGGGCTGTCCGCAGGCGCGACCCTCCTGACGGGCGACGAGCTGTACGACGAGATCGGCGGCAGGACCGCCGTCGGCGACTTCGACGGCGACGGCGCGATGGACATCGTCACCCTCGGGAGGAGCAACACCCATGTCCTGTCCGGCCCGTTCGAGCGCGACGGCAGCGCGGCCGCTCCCGTCCGGGAGATCCGCGACATGGACGATCTGCGCTACATGGATCTCACCGCGGGCGATCTCAACGGCGACGGCCGCGACGATCTGGCCGGCGTCGTCCACGACGGTGACGAGTACGACGCCCGGCGCATCCTCATCCGTAACGGCAGCGACACCGGCCTCAGCGACAACTACACCATCGTCAACAGGTCGAATGGCTTCCGCCTCCAGGCCGGCGAGACCATCACGGCCGGTCAGGTCAACGGTGACAAGTACGCCGACCTCGTCGTGGGCCGTCCGGTCGACGGCTACGACAGCGACCTGGACACACCGCTCGCCAAGGGCGGCATGATCACCTACGTCCCGGGCAGCGCCACCGGCCCGCGGGGCGACCGGGCCAAGGTCTTCAACCAGGACAGTGCCGGTGTCCCGGGCGCCGCCGAATCGGCCGACGGGTTCGGTGCTTCGGTGTCGATCGGCGACATGAACGGTGACGGCTACGGCGACATCGCCGTCGGCGTCCGCTACGAGGACCTCGGCACGACCAGGAACGCGGGCTCGGTCCTGGTCCTCCCCGGCACCGCAGCCGGTCCCACCGGCACCGGCACCGTGGGCTTCAACCAGGACACGGCGAACGTCTCCGGGGTGGCCGAGACGAACGACGAGTTCGGCGGCGCCGCCAAGCTGGTCGACGCAGACCGCGACGGCCGCACCGAACTGGCCGTCGGCGCCCCCGGAGAGAACGCGCACGCGGGCTCCCTGTGGGTCTTCCCGACCACGGCCTCCGGTGTGACGGCCAAGGGCTCGTTCACATTCGGCCACGGGACGCTGGGCACGGTGGCGACGGCCGCGGAGCTGGGTTCGTCGTTCAACCGCTGACACAGGCCCTCTGCCGCGCGTCACGATCACGGCCGGGGGTAGGGGTGGCCCTACCCCCGGGACTCGGGCAGTACGGATGTACCCGCCCGAGACCGTCTCCTACGGTGAGGCCATGCGCCCTCGCACCGTGTGGCAGGCCCTGCCGACCCCCCGCTATCTGCTGACGTCCTGGCCCTGGAGGTCGGCCGGTTACCTGATCAGCGGTGCTCTGGCCGGCACGGTCCTCCTGGTGGTGATCGTGATCGGCGTGGCCGTGGGCGGCGCGCTCTCCCTCGCACTGATCGGGCTGCCGCTGCTCGCCCTCCTCGCTCTGACCGGGATTCCGGTCGCGGCCCTGGAGCGGCGCAGGCTCCGCCTCATGGACCGTACCCCGGCCCCCGACCCGCACCGCCGGCCGGAGGAACCGGGGCTGTGGAGCTGGGTGACGTGCCGGTTCCGGGAGCGGGCGACCTGGCGGGAACTCGGGTTCACGCTGCTGCTGGCCCTGGTCCTGTGGCCACTTGACGCCCTCGCGGTGGGCGTCTGCACGGTCGTCCCACTGGCGGTGGTGAGCACTCCCGTGGTGATGGAGGTGTACGGGGACGGCACGGAGGCCCGGGTGGTGAAGCTGTGGACGGTCACGACGTGGCCCGAAGCCTTCGCGACCGCGGCGGGCGGACTCGTAACTCTGATGCTCGGCTGCTACTTCCTGGGTCTGCTGGCCGGAGCAAGGTCGGAGCTGACCCGCTTCCTGCTCACATACCGGTCGGCCGAGCCGGACGCCCGAGTCATGGAACTCACCCGTTCCCGGGTCCGGTTGGTCGACGCCTTCGAGGCGGAACGCCGCCGTATCGAACGCGATCTGCACGACGGGGCCCAACAGCGCATTGTCGCGCTCACCATGATGCTCGGGCTGGCCCGTCTGGACGCCCCGCCCGGCCCCCTGGCCGACCAACTGGCCAGGGCCCACGAGGAGGCCGGCAAGGCACTCGCGGAGCTGCGCGAGCTGATCCACGGCATCCATCCCAAGGTCCTCGCCGACTACGGCCTCCAGGCCGCGGTCGCCGACGCCGCCGACCGTTCCGTGATCCCCGTCGACCTGGACCTCGAACTGCCCGGCAGATTCCCCGAAGCCGTCGAGGCGGCCGCGTACTTCGTGGTCTGCGAGGCGCTGGCCAACGTCGCCAGACACAGCGGCGCGCACCGCGTCGCAGTCAGCGGCGGCCACGCCGGAGGCCGGATGTTCCTGGAGATCCACGACGACGGACTGGGCGGTGCGAGCACATCCGGCGGCGGCAGCGGACTGACCGGCTTGGCCGACCGGGTGTCCGTACTGAATGGCAGACTTGCCCTGTCCAGTCCGGCCGGGGGCCCGACCCGATTGCGTGTGGAGATTCCTTGCGAGTGGACCGATCGCTCCGCGTAGTTCTGGCCGAGGACAGCGTGCTGCTGCGCGAGGGCCTCATCGGGCTGCTCACCCGCTTCGGCCACGAGGTGGTGGCGGCCGTCGGAGACGCGGAGGCACTCACGGCGGCGGTGGCCGAGCACGGCCCGGACATCGTCGTGACCGATGTCCGGATGCCGCCCGGCTTCCAGGACGAGGGCCTGCACGCGGCGGTCGGGCTCCGCGAGAAGCAGCCCGCCCTGCCGGTACTGGTCCTGAGCCAGTACGTGCAACGTACGTACGCCGCGGACCTCCTCGACTCCGGGGACGGCTCGGGCGTCGGCTATCTGCTCAAGGACCGGGTCGGTCAGATCGAGGAGTTCACCGACGCCCTGCAGGAGGTCGCCGACGGCGGCACGGTCGTCGACCCGGAGGTCGTACGCCAACTCCTGCGCCGCCGCCGCGATCCGCTGGAGCGCCTCACCGCCAGGGAACGCGAGGTGCTCGCTCTGGTGGCCCAGGGCAGGTCGAACGGTGCGATCGCCCGCGACCTGGTGGTCTCCGAGGCCGCGGTGGGCAAGCACATCGGCAACATCCTCGCCAAGCTGGACCTCCCACCGGCCGACGAGACGCACCGCAGGGTGCTGGCGGTACTGACCTTCCTGCGTGCGTGACCCGGCGGACTCACCGCGACGTTCCGTGGCAGGATGCGGCAACCGCGCCGAGGGGCGCGGACCCCTTCGCATCAGGGGATTTCCTTGACATCAGGCAATGACCTCTGAGACGTGCGCCCAGCTCAGCCGGCCTGCTCGTTACCCAAAGCACCGGGCGGGTGTTCGTCCCACTGTTGTCCTCGACCGACCGGCACTATCCGGCCCAATGCCCGACGGACGCTGCGGACGCTGTCTTCCCTCGACCCTCTACAGACGTTGCCGTCAGAGATTGCCGTCACCGCAGCTTGCAGAGGGCTTGCGGGCCGGCAGGAGGCCAGGTCCAAGTGGTGCTGTCTCGCTGGAGGTTGGGTAGTGCGCGCTCGTGACGCTCTGCGCAAAGAGCTCCGGTGGGTCTGTACGCGGGGCGATGCTCCATGACGTCAGGGCCACCATGCCCCGCCCATCTGGTCCGGCGCGCTCAGCTAATGCTTTCCGAGTGCCCGTCGGGGAAGGTGCACGTGGGGCCGCGGTAGGGGCCGCCCTGGTTGACCGTTCCGCCCTGGGCCGTGCACTCTTCAGCCGAGATCGCCGGATACGTCGTCGCTGCCTGAGCGGTGGCGGCGCCGACGGCACTCACGCCGGCGAGGGTTGCTGTGGCGAGGGCGAGGCCCAGGAGTCGTCGTATACGCATGACTTTCTCCTCTTTAGTGTTCCTGGTTCGGCGCTTCGGGATGACCGCGCTTATGTCAGGGGCGCCCTGTTACTCAGAATGGGTGACGGTGAGCGGACCCGCGAGTCGTGGCAAGCAGACGCCGCAACCCCTCCGTCGCTGGACGGGGCGAAGACAGAGGTACCGGCTGGCTGCGCCACGCTGCTGACGGCGGCCGGTGTCGCGCCGAGGGTCATCATGGAGACCCTCGGACACAGTCAGATCAGCATCACGATGGACCTCTATACGCAGGTGCCGTCAGAAAGGGCCGGACCATGATCGGTCCGGGCCTTTCTGCCTGGTGCCCCCGGCAGGATTCGAACCTGCGACACCCGCTTTGGCGCCTGTCCGACGGGTCGCGTCACCGACTCCGCACCCGACAGTACTGTCACCTGAATGGCGCAACATGACGTGCCACCCACATGGGTCAAGATCAAGCTGAATAGTGCCCCAACCGGGGCAATCCGTGAAAGGGGAACCAAATGCGCATTCGACGAATCCTCGCCGCCGTCGTCGCCACGGCAGCCCTCGCCGGACTCGGCCTCACAGGCGCCGCCACCGCCACCGCCGCCACCGCACAGGGTGCCCCAACCTACGTCACCCCTTCTGAGTGCAGGCAGGGCGGCGGAACGCCCGCGATCAATGAGCCGGGCAACTACTGCAAGGGCGGTACGCACGACGGTGAGCAGGTCGACTGAATCCCACAAGGCGCCCCGCAGCATCCCACAAGGCGCCCCGCAGCCACGCGCCGCGGGGCGCTCCGCGCGAGCGTAGCCGGGAGAGTCGCAGGGGCTGTGCCGACCCGTCGGGCACGCCAGGGCGTGTCTGATGGGTCGGTGGTGACCGCCCAGGTCGTAGGCCGTTCTCAGCCGCGTGGGGCGGGGTGACTTGAGTGAGGCGGAGTGGCCTCGGCTGGAACCGCACCTGCCGAAGAATTCCGGACGGGGCGGGCGGTGGAAGTGTCACCGCAGAGTGATCAACGGGATTCTGTTCCGGCTGCGCACGGGAATTCCTCGGCCGGGCGTCTCCGAGGACCTGGCCATGGGCACTCCGGTTGCGCTGACGGGCCTGGTTGCCTCGGCGTGGGAGAACGAGTTCAACGGGCAGAAGCGGCACGGGATCGCGTTCCATACGTTGGCGACGTAGGAGGCGACAGCCTGTTCGGTGATGTCGGTGCCGGCGTCGAACGCGCGGATGGGGCGGATGTCGAGCTGGGTGCCCCAGCGCAGCGGGCGGGCGGGTTGGCCGGCGGCGGCCGGGACGGTGATGGTCGTGTACGAGTGCGCGGCGGCGGCGCGGATGGAGTCGCTGAGCAGCTGTACGGAGGCCCAGGAGGGTGGCGAGCTGTCGGCTCCTTCCGGGCGTCGAGGCGTACGACCGCGTGAAAGTGGACGGCTCCGCGCTTCTGGAACTCGGCGACCTTGCCGTACGAGACCCGTGCCGTGTGACAGCGACCGTGCGGCTCGATGGCCCGACCGCGGCGGCCTCCTCGATCAAGCGCAATCGCAGGATCTTGAACGTTGCCATGGAACACGCCGTGAAACACGGCACCTTGCGCTCGAACGAACCCCCTGCCCAAAGGGCGAGGTACCACCCCCAAGACGTCGTCGGCGGTTAACAAACGGTCGCTGATCAACCCTGTCCACGCGGCAAACCTCCTGGGGTGGATCTGGCACCGTCCCCGCGGTGGCCGGCGATTGCACGCCTTCTTTGCGACGCTTTACTACACCGGGCCGCGTCCCGAGGAGGCCGTGGCCATGAGAGTTCTCGATGCACGGCTGCCTGCGGAGAACGAGGAGGACCAGTGGGGCGAGCTGGTGTTCCACACCGCACAGCCTGAGGTGGGCAAGCAGTGGACGGACTCCGGAGAGGTCCACGAGGAGCGCGGACTGAAGGGCAGGGCCAAGGACGACACGCAGGTCGTGCCATGCCGTCCTGCGCTGACTCGCATTCTTCGCAACCACATCGAGAGGGAGGGGCTGAAGCCTGGTGATCTCCTCTTCCCGGGGGAGAACGGCGACATCTCTCCGGCTCGGTATTCCGGCGAGCCTGGCGTTCGGCGCGCCTGGAGATCCTGCCCCCGGAGGAATTCGCCTCGCCGCTCGGCAAGCGCGTGTACGACCTTCGGCACACCCGCCTCACGACGTGGCCAAACGCGGGCGTCCCGCCGGCACGAGTCGCTGAGTGGGCGGGCAACAGCGTTTTCGTCCTCCTCGCCACCTACGCCCGCTGCATTTCCGGTCAGCTCAAGGATCACCAGAAGTGGATTGAGGCTGGGGGAGATCTCCCCGGCATGGCGGGCGAGCTCTGAGCCATGCGCGAAACTTCAAAGGGGGCTCAGCCCTGGTGAGGCGATCGGCCCGCCCTGCGGCTGATTGACCACGAAGATCCACCTCCCCTGCGACGTACGCCGGCAGGGAGGCGGTCACGACGGCGGGTTGGCTGCCATCCGGCAGGCACCGTTCGCGGCGCCGCCCGGCACGCCGGCCCCGGTCAGGGCACTCACACAACCTTGCAGGTCGGCGTGCACACCTTGGGTGCACGCCGTTCTGACGGTGTCCGAGACTCCGACGCCCGTCTGCTGGACCATGTTCGTGCAGGCTGGGATGTCCGCGTGGGCGGCGGGGGCGGCAAAAACGCCGCCCAGTGCGAGGGCCAGACCGGTGAGGACTCCGGCTGTACGGGCCGACGTGCGCATGGGAGCCACCTGCTCTCCAGGGTTGGTCGGGGACTTGCGGATTCAAGGCGCCGAGCAGTGGATGCGGCCGGTGTACAAGTGTGGTCCCGGGCCCCCCGCTCCCGCCGGCTCGGCAGGACCGCCCCTTCTCCGTTCGACGCTAGAACAGTCCTCCACCGTGCGCACTCCGGCCCGGTGGCGGGACACCTCGACCCTGAGCCCACCGGGAAAACTTCGACACGTATTCGACAGAGCCACCCGCAGAAACCCGGTGCCAGCCGGACAGCGCCGGACCCTCCCCACCGCGACCTGGGACCGGTCCGGCGCTTACGCGTTCGCTACGCCGCCCTCGCTACGGTGCTGTGACCTGCAAAAAAGGCCCTCCCGAGGGAGGGCCTGATGTCGTACGGGCTGTGTGCCCCCGGCAGGACTCGAACCTGCGGCCAAGCGCTTAGAAGGCGCCTGCTCTATCCACTGAGCTACGGGGGCCGGGTGGTGGCCTCGGCGGCCTGGAGCCCTGGGGCCGGGCCGGTCGATGACCTGCCGGGACAAGGATAGGGCTCCGATCGCCTCGACCCGGTTGCTTCACCTGCGTGGCACGATGTGGAGGTTCGGTGAAGCGAACCGATAATCGCAGGTGGGTGGGATTCCCGCATCGCTTTTGACGCCTCGCGCCCCGGGTGTTGTGCACTCGTTATGCCTGCGCCCCACTCGTCCCCTCTGTCCCGACTCTGTCCCAGTAGGAGAACCGGCGCGCAGAGGTGGCTATACGCTTCAAAAAGGCGCCAAAATTGGGCATTCTTCGCATGTGGTGACCTTGGACGTACGGCCTCAGCTCATCGACGCACTTTCCGCCCTGCGCGACCGTGTCGCTGCCGTGCGTCTTCCACTGCCGCTGCCGGGGGCCGCGCGGGCCCGCCAGACCCGTAGCGAGCTGCTCGCCCAGCTCGACGACTATCTGCTTCCCCGGCTCAGAGATCCTGAAGCGCCCCTTCTCGCGGTCATCGGCGGGTCCACCGGGGCGGGGAAGTCGACGCTCGTCAATTCGCTGGTGGGGCGGCTGGTCAGTGAGGCCGGGGTGCTGCGCCCGACCACGCGGACGCCCGTGCTCGTCTGCCATCCGGATGACCACCACTGGTTCGCGGGGGTCCGCGTACTGCCGCAGCTCACCAGGGTCTGGCTGCCCCCGGAGGAGAACGGGGACCCTGGTCGGTGCGACGACCTCGACGGGAGCGAGGAGGACGGGACAGCGCTGCGCGTCGAGACCGCCACCGGGCTGCCGCGCGGGCTCGCGCTGCTCGACGCGCCCGATATCGACTCGCTCGTGGTACGGAACCGGGTCTTGGCCGCCGAGCTGATCTGCGCCGCGGATGTGTGGGTGATGGTGACCACGGCCTCCCGGTACGCGGACGCCGTGCCGTGGCACCTGCTGCGCACCGCCAAGGAGTACGACGCCTCGCTCGTCACTGTCCTCGACCGGGTACCGCACCAGGTGATCGCCGAGGTGTCCCGGCAGTACGGGGCGCTGCTCACCAAGGCGGGCCTCGGTGAGGTGCCGCGCTTCACCATTCCCGAGCTGCCCGAATCGGCCGGCGGCGGCAGCGGGCTGCTGCCCACCACCGCGGTCGCCCCGTTGCGGGCCTGGCTCAGCCACCGCGCCCAGGACCCGGCGGCCCGTCAGCAGGCGGTCGGGCGCACGGCGGCCGGGGTCATCGACTCGCTGGACGTACGGATGCCCGCGCTGGCCGGGGCCGTCGCGGCACAGTATTCGGCGGCGGTGCGGCTGACCGGTGTGGTCGAGGACGCGTACCGCACGGAAGGCGCTCGGGTCCGGCGGCGGCTGCGCAACGGCGGCGTGCTCGCCGGGGACGCCCGGACCCGGTGGCGTGGATACCCGATGTACAGCAGCTCCGAGGAACTCCTCGAAGCGCTGGTGGAGAGTCTTGCCGCACTTCTGCAGTGCGCGGTGGCCGCAGCCGACGAACAGATCCGCACGACCTGGCAGCGCGAGCCCGCGGCCGGGGTGTTCGGCTTCGAGGATGTCGGCCGGGAGGCCGGGGGATGGGGGCCCGCCGAGGACATCCGGGGCCGGATCGCCATGGCCGTACGGCGGTGGTGGCGGGTGCTGGAGGAACTGGCCGAGGAAGAGGTGCGCCGGCTCGAACGCAACGCCGCACCCGACGTCGAGACAGTCGTGGCGCTCCTGGCCGCCGCACTGCTCGGCGGTCGCCGTACCCGCGGCGCCGGGGAACAACTCGCCGAACGGATCGGGGCCCAGGGTGCGCTGCGGCTGCGCGACAAGGGCGGCGCACTGCTCACCAACTGCCTCGACCGGGTGCTGGACGGCGAGCGCGACCGGCGGCTCGCGCCGCTCGACGCACTCGATGTGGCCCCGGAGCCGCAGGCCGAACTGATTGCCGCGCTGTCCGTACTGCAGAAGGAGAGGTGGCAGCGATGACTGCCGTCATTGACGAGGGGCCCGGCCGGGGCGAGAGTCCCACTTCTCTCGAGGACCGGAACCGGAACCACCGGAGCCGGCGCCGGACACCCGACGACCTGCGCACAGCCGTGCCGGAGGCGGGCGCAGACTGGAACGACGGGCTCATCGCCCGGCGCGCGGCAGGCAAGGGGACAGAAACCGAGACCGGAAACGCCCCGAACGACGAAGTACGGCTGCCCCAGGTCGAGGCGTACGTACCGTCGAGCGGTCCGCTCCGGCCGCGGCTCGACGCGCTGCGTGAACTCGTCGGGCTGTCCAGGGCCAGGCTCGACCGGGCCACCCTCGCCGAGGCGGGACGCGTGCTCGACGAAGCGGCAGCCCGCCAGCGGCTCTCCTCCAGGCACACCGTCGTCGCCATCGCCGGAGCGACCGGCAGCGGCAAATCGACCCTGTTCAACTCCCTCGTGGGCGCCCAGATCTCCGACACCGGTCTGCGCAGGCCGACCACCTCCGCCCCCATCGCCTGCTCCTGGACCGACGGGGCCGCCGGGCTGCTGGACCGGCTCGCCATTCCGGGACGGCTCAGGCGCAGGCCGCAACAGAGCGGTACGGACGCCGACGAGGCACTCCAGGGGCTCGTCCTCGTCGACCTGCCCGACCACGACTCCGCGGCGACCGGGCACCGTGATCAGGTCGACCGGGTGCTTGCGCTGGTCGATGCGGTGATCTGGGTCGTCGACCCGGAGAAGTACGCGGACGCGGCCCTGCACGAGCGCTACCTGCGGCCGCTCGCCGGGCACGCCGAGATCACGTTCGTCGTCCTCAACCAGATCGACCGGCTGCCCGGCGACGCCGCCGACCAGGTCCTCGACGATCTGCGCCGGCTGCTCGACGAGGACGGCATGGCGCTCGGCGAACACGGCGAACCGGGCGCCACCGTCATGTCCCTGTCCGCACTCACCGGCGAAGGCGTGGGCGAACTGCGCGAGGTGCTCGGCCGGTTCGTCCAGGAGCGCACGGCAGCGGCGCGCCGGCTGTCCGCGGATGTGGACGTCGCCGCGGCCAGGCTCCGTCCGGTGTACGTCGCCGAGGGGCGGCCCGGTCTCGGCGAAGGGGCCCGCGAGGAGTTCGCCGACCGGCTCGCGGAGGCCGTCGGAGCGGCCGCGGCGGGCCAGGCGGCCGAGCGCGAGTGGCGAAGGAACGCCGGCCGGGCGTGCGGCACTCCGTGGCTGCGGCTGTGGCGCTGGTACGAGTCCACCCGGCGGCCGGGAAGTCTGGAGTGCCCGGCGCTGCCCGCGCCCCCCGAGGAGCAGCTCACTGCCCGGCAACGCGTCGAGCAGGCCGTGCGGACGGTGGCGGACGAGGCCGCCGACGGGCTGCCCGGCCCCTGGGCACAGGCAGTCCGCGAGGCCGCGGTGAACGGTGCGGAAGGGCTGCCGGAGGCGCTCGACGAGCTGGCGGAAAGGGCCGGCGGTGCGGACGGGCGGGGGCGGGGGGTGAGCTGTTTCCCGGGTGGCGCGGCAGGCGGTGCGCAGGGTTCGGTCGGTCCGGGCGGTTCGACGGTCGTGGCGACCGGGGTGGCCGGGGCCTCCGGTGTGGCGCACAGCGGTCGCGTGGGCGGGAAGCCGCCGCGGCCCAGGTGGTGGCCCGCCGCCGTGCTGGCACAGGCATCGATGACGTTGCTGCAGATCTTCGGCGGTCTCTGGCTGGTGGGTCAGATCGTCGGCGTGCTCGAACCGGGATTCCTCACGCCCGCCCTGGTGATGCTGGCCGGGATCATCGGCGGTCCGCTCGTGGAGTGGTCGTGTGCGGCCGCGGCACGGGGGCCCGCCCGACGGTACGGGCAGGAGGCCGAGCGGCAGTTGCGCGAGGTGGCGGCGGCCTGTGGGCGGGCACGGGTGCTCGATCCGGTGGCGGCGGAACTCGTGCGGTACCGCGAGGTGCGGGAACGGTATGTGACGGTGACGGAGTTTTCCACAACTGTTCGGTAGTCCACAGGCATCAGCAGGATTTCCGCCTTCCCTTCAACCTGGGATCAGTGGCCGCGCGGATGCGGTCGCTGGAGCCGAAGGCCGAAGGGGAGGCGGAGTCATGAATGACGCCTTGGTGACACTGGTGGGAAACGCGGCGACGGGCGTGGAGTTCCGGGAGACCGCGGCCGGCGCAATGGCGCGATTCCGGTTCGCGGTGACGCCGCGCCGCTGGGACCGCGAGAAACAGCTCTGGACGGACGGGCACACCAGCTTCTACACCGTGTGTGCCTGGCGGACTCTGGCAGCGAATCTGTCCGGTTCCGTCTCTGTCGGAGAACCACTCGTCGTGCACGGCAGGTTGAAGGTGCGCGAGGAGGAACGGGAGGGTCGGCGCAGGACGTTCGTGGACGTCGAGGCGGTGGCGGTGGGGCACGACCTGACCCGGGGGACGGCTGCGTTCCGGCGGGTGATGAGGGGTGATCCGGGGCTGGTGACGCGTGGGGGGAGCGTGGGCAGGGTGGGTGATCCGGGCAGTGCGCCGGAACGCCCGGACGAACCGGATTGGTCGGTCGGGTCGGGTGGTTCGCGCGACGTGTCACGAGCCGAGCGGATCGAGCCGAGCGAACGGGAGAGGGATGAGCGGGAAGAAAAGGGTGAACAGAGCGAACTGGGTGAACGGGCCGGGCGGCAGCGTGCCAAGCGGCCGACTGGGCGTCAGAAAGGTGGCCAGGAGCTTGCGTCGGTGCCGTGACCGGACCTTCGCGGATGGGGGCGGACCGAGGGGTGCGGAGCCGTGCACGCGATACCGGCGATAACGATTCTGATTCGGAATGGTTGTACGACGGTATGACGGGGGACTGTTCATCGCTTCGTCCTTAGGATTCCCCAGTACTCACGGGGCACTTGAGTCGACTGGCGGGACAATCCCCACACGCGCATCAGGCGCGGAGGGTCTCGCCCGGAGGGGAATTCTGTGTTTTCTGCTTATTCAGCGACCGTTTCGTCGTCCACGGAGGCGGCCAATTCTCCACGGCGGCGGGGCATAGCCCGGCTGGCTGCTTCGGTGGTGGCATCCGGTCTGGTCATGGCAGGCGCCCTCGTCGGCGCGGGCAGTGCGGTCGCCGATGAGGCGCCGCAGCATCAAGGTGGCGCGGCCGCGGTCCTGGACGGGTTGAAGACCTACGACCGTGCCGTGCTCCACGCGGACGGCCGGAATCAGGAGCTGCCCGCCGGGCTCTTCGAGATGACCGTCGACGGCGGTGGCAAGCTCAAGACGTACTGCATCGACATCCACAACCCCACCCAGGACCAGGCGAAGTATCTGGAGACTCCCTGGAACCAGACCTCGCTCGGCAGCAACAAGAACGCGGGCAAGATCCGCTGGATCCTGGAGCACTCCTACCCGCAGGTCGACGACCTCGCGGAGCTCGCCAAGCAGGCCGGCACCGGGCCGCTCACCGAGAAGACCGCGGCGGCGGGCACCCAGGTCGCCATCTGGCGCTACTCGGACAACGTCGATGTCGACGCAACCGACGGCCAGGCCGAGAAGCTCGCCGACTGGCTGGAGCACAACGCCGTCGACCAGGCCGAGCCCAAGGCGTCCCTCGCCCTGGACCCGGCCGCGGTCTCCGGCAAGTCCGGTGAGCGGCTCGGGCCGGTCACCGTCCGTACCAATGCGGGTCAGGTCTCCGTGACCCCGCCCGCCGACGCCGCCAGCGGTGTCAAGGTCACCGACAAGAGCGGCAAGCCCGTGACCGCGGCGGCCAACGGCGCTGAGCTCTACTTCGACGTACCGGCGGGCACCGCCGACGGTTCCGCCTCGCTGACCGTCCAGGCCACCACGTCGGTGCCGGTCGGCCGGGCCTTCGCCGGGGTGACCAAGAGCCAGACCATGATCCTGGCCGGCTCCAGCGAGTCCACGGTCTCCGCGGCCGCCACCGCGACCTGGGCCAAGCAGGGTGCGATCCCGGCGGTCTCGGCGAAGAAGAACTGTGCCAAGGGCGGCGTGGACGTCACCGCGAGCAACAAGGGCGACGAGGCGTTCACCTTCGAGCTGGCCGGGGCGAAGCACACCATCGAGGCGGGCAAGTCCGAGACGGTGACCGTCCCGGTCGCCGAGGACCAGGCGTACGACTTCACGATCACCGGACCCGGTGGCTTCTCGAAGACGTTCAAGGGCGTCCTGGACTGCAAGACCAGCGGCAGCGGCACCGGCGGCACCGGCACCGGCACCCAGACCGGCGGTGACAAGCCCGCCCCGGCCACGACCGGTGGCGGCTCGACCGGTGGCTCGGGCGACCTCGCCGAGACCGGTGGCTCCAGCGCCACTCCGATCATCGGGGGCGTCGCGATCGCCCTCGTCGTCGTCGGCGGCGGCGCGGTCTTCCTCCTCCGCAAGCGCAAGACGCAGTCCTCCGCCCAGTAATCACGGAGTGACGAACAGCAGGCAATCTGTCACGCCTGCCTGATGGCGGCCCCGGTACGCACACGCGTACCGGGGCCGTCGCATGCCGGAAGGCGGGGGCGGTGCGTGCCGGGAGGCGGGACGGGGTGTACCGGGGAGCGGACTGGTTTCCGTCCCGGGATGGACGTCAGGCAAGATGGGGTGTATCTGCCCACACATCGATAGCCGGACGGTTTCTCTTGGCTGAGTACATCTACACCATGCGCAAGACGCGCAAAGCGCACGGCGACAAGGTGATTCTCGATGACGTCACCCTGAACTTCCTGCCCGGCGCGAAGATCGGTGTCGTGGGCCCCAACGGCGCCGGTAAGTCCACGGTGCTGAAGATCATGGCGGGCCTGGAGCAGCCGTCCAACGGTGACGCGTTCCTGTCGCCCGGTTTCAGCGTCGGCATCCTCATGCAGGAGCCGCACCTCGACGAGGCGAAGACGGTCCTGGAGAACGTCCAGGACGGCGCCGCCGAGATCATGGGCAAGCTCAAGCGCTTCAACGAGGTCGCCGAGCTCATGGCGACCGACTACTCCGACGCGCTCATGGACGAGATGGGCAAGCTCCAGGAGGACCTGGACCACGCCAACGCGTGGGACCTGGATGCCCAGCTGGAGCAGGCCATGGACGCCCTGGGCTGCCCGCCCGGCGACTGGCCGGTCGTCAACCTCTCCGGTGGTGAGAAGCGCCGCGTCGCGCTCTGCAAGCTGCTGATCGAGGCCCCCGACCTGCTGCTCCTCGACGAGCCCACCAACCACCTCGACGCCGAGTCGGTGAACTGGCTGGAGCAGCACCTCTCGAAGTACGCGGGCGCCGTGGTCGCAGTCACCCACGACCGCTACTTCCTGAACAACGTCGCCGAGTGGATCCTCGAGCTCGACCGCGGTCGCGCCCTGCCGTACGAGGGCAACTACTCCACGTACCTCGACAAGAAGGCCACCCGCCTCAAGGTCGAGGGCCGTAAGGACGAGAAGCGCGCCAAGCGGCTCAAGGAAGAGCTGGAGTGGGTCCGCTCCAACGCCAAGGGCCGGCAGACCAAGTCCAAGGCACGTCTCGCTCGTTACGAGGAGATGGCGGCCGAGGCGGACAAGATGCGGAAGCTGGACTTCGAGGAGATCCAGATTCCGCCGGGCCCGCGGCTCGGTTCCATCGTCGTCGAGGTCGAGAACCTCTCGAAGGCCTTCGGTGACAAGGTCCTCATCGACGACCTGTCGTTCACGCTGCCGCGCAACGGCATCGTCGGCGTCATCGGTCCGAACGGCGCGGGCAAGACCACGCTGTTCAAGATGATCCAGGGCCTGGAGACCCCGGACACCGGCTCCATCAAGGTCGGTGACACGGTCAAGATTTCCTACGTCGACCAGTCCCGCGCCAACATCGACCCGAAGAAGACCCTCTGGGCCGTCGTCTCGGACGAGCTGGACTACATCAACGTCGGCCAGGTCGAGATGCCTTCGCGGGCCTATGTCTCCGCGTTCGGCTTCAAGGGACCGGACCAGCAGAAGCCGGCCGGTGTTCTCTCCGGTGGTGAGCGCAACCGCCTGAACCTGGCGCTGACGCTCAAGGAGGGCGGCAACCTGCTGCTCCTCGACGAGCCCACCAACGACCTCGACGTCGAGACCCTGTCCTCGCTGGAGAACGCCCTGCTGGAGTTCCCGGGCGCCGCTGTGGTCATCTCCCACGACCGCTGGTTCCTGGACCGCGTCGCCACGCACATCCTGGCGTACGAGGGCGACTCCCGGTGGTACTGGTTCGAGGGCAACTTCGAGTCGTACGAGAAGAACAAGGTCGAGCGTCTCGGCGCGGACGCGGCCCGCCCGCACCGCGCCACGTACAAGAAGCTCACGCGAGGCTGATCGACTTGGCACGTCACATCTACAGCTGCCCGCTGCGCTGGTCGGACATGGATGCCTTCGGCCACGTGAACAACGTGGTCTTCCTCCGCTATCTGGAGGAGGCGCGCATCGACTTCATGTTCCGGCTGGCGCCGGGGGACGGCTCGCCGTCCTTCTCGGGCGGGTCCGTCGTGGCCCGGCACGAGATCGACTACGTACGGCCGCTGGTCCACCGGCACGAGCCGGTGACCGTCGAGTCGTGGGTCACGAAGATCGGCGCCGCATCGCTGACGATCGCGTACGAGATCAAGGACCCGGACCAGGTCTACGTACGGGCCTCCACCGTCGTCGTGCCGTACAACCTGGCCGAGGAGCGGCCCCGGCGGATCTCCGCCGAGGAGAAGCTCTTTCTCCAGCAGTACCTGGCCGAGGAGCCTGCCGCAGCATGACGGTGCCCGTACGGTCGCTGGAGTTCGCCGACACGAGGGAGGCCGCGGATCTCGCGGCCTTCCTCGGCCGGCTGCTCCACTACGACCGGGCAGCCGCGGTGCGGATGCAGGCCGGCGGCAGTGCGCTGGCCGTGTTCGGCAGGCCGCCGTCGTTCGAGGTCCTGGCGATCCGGGCGGCGCGGCTGGCCGGATCGCACGACTTCGACATCACTGTGTCCGCCGGTGAACTCCTCGAATGTCTCGACGTCGAGGGCACAGCAGCCGGTTCGGGCGCCCTGCCCGCACCCGTCACCGGGCCACCGTGGACGGGTGTCCTCCCGCCCCGTGGCGGCTGGCACGAACTGCCGGGCCTGCCCGACCCGGTCTCCCTGCGCACAGCGGTCACCTCCGCGGTGGCGGAGTTCCGCTCCCGCGACGAGGCCCTGCCCGAGGACCGCCGCACCCGGGCGGAGCGGGACCTGATCGGCCGCGAGATCTGGTCGCGCACGGTCGCCGGCACCGAACTTCCGCTGCGGGCCGTGCACGCCGCCCAGTCCCTCGGTTTCCTCCGCCCGGCGCCGGACTTCCCGGTCGCCCTGCTCGCGGCCGGGTCCTGGCTGCGGCTGCGCACCCCGTTCGGCTCGGTCGCCCTGCGCGGCCCGGGCAGCGGGCTCGGCACGCTCGCAGTGACGGTGGGCGCGGGCTGAGCGACGGGCCCGACGACAGGACCCGTCCGGACAGGCCGACGGGCCCATCCGGACGGACTGGCAGGACCTAACCGGTCAGGGCCCTGTCCACCAGCCGGAGCGCGGCCATGTCCTGGGCGTCCTGTGCCGGGTCGCCCATCCGCAGGGTGAACGTGGCGCTGGTCGCGGCCCGCGCACCGTCCGGCGTCACCCCGCTCTCGGAGACGATCCCCAGATGGGTTCCGCCGTGGAACCAGATCCCGCCGCGGCTCCCGGCCACCGGGCGCCAGGCGATGCCCAGTCCGTAACGGACCCCCGGCGCCGCACTCCAGTCCTCGGCCACGACGGTCTCCTTCATCGCGGCCAGCTGGGCCGGGCGCAGCAGCCGGCCGCTCATCAGGGCACGCAGGAAGACACCGTGGTCATGGGTGGTGCTGATGACGCAGCCGTCCGCCCCGCCGCCGGACGCCAGTGTCGTGTCGGTCGGCCGGGCGCAGCCGGGGAACCAGGTGTACGAGGTGGCCGTGGGGTGGGGGACGTACGGCGAGGTTCCCGGCGTGAACGTGTGGCGCAGGCCCAGGGGTTCGATGATCCGGTCGTGGATCTCCTGCGCCCAGGAGTTGCCGGTCACCTGCTCGATGATCAGGCCCGCCACCACGTAGTTGGTGTTGGAGTAGCCCCAGTGCCGTTCCCGGGCGGGGTGTCCGGCGTTCGGCACCCACAGGGGCGGCCGGCTCAGGGCCGCCTTCAGCTGGTCCTCGGGGGCCGTGGTGCGAAACCGCGATCGGCGGTAGCCGTCCGGGGTGAACGCATCGGCCGAGTCCGGTGAGACGGCGAGATAGTCGTTCAGCCCGCTGGTCTGGCGCAGCAGATTGGCGACCGTGATCCTGCGGCCGTCGTTGCCGTTGCCCCGCACGGCGCCGGGCAGCCAGCGCTCGACGGTGTCCGTGAGCGCGAGCCGCCCCTCGCCGGCCAGTTGGAGGGCGAGCGTGGCCGTGAAGGTCTTGGTGTCGCTGCCGATCCGGTAGTAGGCGTCCCAGGGGACCGGGTGGTGCGGGGCCCTCAGGTCGGCGGATCCGGCGCGGGCCGTCGTCCGGCCGTGGGCGCTCTGCACCTCGGCCAGTACGCCGGTGGCGCCGGTGGCCCGGATCGCGTCCACATCGCTCTGGAGACGGCTGCGGAGCCCGGGGGCGCGGTGGGGTGCGGCGGCCGTCGCCGCGGGTCCGGACGCTCCGGTGAGCAGGGCCGCTGCCATGGCCGCCAGGCCCGTACGTCTGCTGATCACCGGTCCTCCCCGGTGGGGCAGGTCAGGTCGGCGCCGGGCAGCGTGCCGTCGCGCAGATAGTCGTTGACGGCTCTGTCGGCGCAGGGGACGGGGGTGAGGCCGTCGAGTCCGCGCCCGTACACTCCGTGCGAGCGGATGTCCGCAGTCACCAGCCGTGATCCGGTCAGCCGGTGGTGCAGAGCCAATGCCCCTTCGTAGGGGACGTTGTTGTCGCGCCGGGCCTGGAGCATCAGTACGGGTACGTCGTTGCCGATCACTGTGGCGGGCTCACGGGATGTGCTCGTCCAGAACGCGCACGGGGCCATCATGCCGTTGACGATCGGGCCGAAGACGGGCTGGGTGGCGCGGCTGCGCTCCATGTTCTTCCAGTACGTCTCCGGGTCCTTCGGCCAGCCACCGGCCGGCCAGCCGTTGTCGCCGCACATGAAGAGGGCCCCGCCCAGCATGCTGTCCGCCAGCTCCGGCGATGCGAGCAGCTCAAGCATGGCGGCGAGCTCCGGGCCGGGCTCGACCGGCCTGCCCGCGGCTGCGTCGGTCAGGTCGCGCACCGTACCGGCGAGTGCCGGGTCGTACTCCTCGTGCTGGATGAGCTGCCTCAGCACCAGCCGCAGCAACGGCGCGTCGAGCCGGATGCCGGAGACGGTGACCGGGCGCTGCTCGGCCCCGTCGAGCAACTGCTGGACATTCGACCGTACTTGGGCGGGCGTCTTGCCGAGCCGGTAGGTGCTGTCGTGCCGTGCGGTCCATCCGGCCCAGGCGTCCAGTGCCTCTTCGAGCGGCTTGCCCGCCCGCTGGAAGAGTTCGTACTGGGTGGCCGTCGGGTCGGTCGAGGAGTCGATGACGATGCGGTCGGCGCGGCGGGGGAACATCTGGGTGTAGACGGCGCCCAGATCGGCACCGTACGAGACGCCGTAGTACGACAGCCTGCGCTCGCCCAGCGCCGCGCGGATCGCATCCATGTCGCGGGCGACGTTCCTGGACGTGGCGTGCGGGAGGAGCCGTGCATTGTCCCCGTGCTCCCGGCAGCGGTGTGCGGTGTCGCGGGCGGACCGTACCGACTGTTCGAAGTCCTTGCGGCGGGTCGTGGTCGGGCCGGGCGGGGGCGTCGGGGCGGCGGGGTCACAGGTGATGGGGGTGGACTCGCCGAGAAAACGCGGATCGAAGCCGATCAGGTCGTAGCGGTCCGCCACATCCCTCAACGCGGGGCGCAGGTAAAGGGTGTTGGCGAGTCCGGTGCCGCCCGGACCGCCCGGATCGGACAGCAGGATGCCCCGCCGCTTGCCGTGCTTCGTATCGGCCTTGATACGGGAGACTGCGATCCGGATCGTCGGGCCGCCGGGATCGGAGTAGTCGAGGGGAACGGCCACCTTCGCGCACTGCGCGCCCGCCTTGTTCAGCTCCTGCTGCTGCGACGAGCAGGGGCCCCAGACGAGCCGCTGGTGAGCTGGGGCGGCGGGGGCGGCGGGGGCGGCCGACGCGGGCACACTGCCCGCGAGTAAGCAGGTCAGGCCCAGGCCGGCGGTGACAAGTGGGGCGACGCGCATCGTGCTCCTCGGATCAGGTGGATGACTCCCGCACGACGCTAGGGGCGTACGCGGCGCGGGAACATCGGGCCACCCGGCCGAAGCGGCCTGGGGCCAGCACCACCAACACCCGTTACGGGTGCGGCTGGTCGTCCGGCCAGACCCCGATGTGGTCCTGCTCCAGCTCCAGCATCACGCGGTGCTCCATTCCGAGCGCCTGTGTGTAGTCGGCGGGCAGTTGCAGCCGGCCCGCGCGGTCGAGCATTGCGTACTCGCGGGCCACCTGTGACTCCAGGCCCGTCGCCGCGTCGACCTGGGTGCGGCGCAGTACCTCGGAGGACGTACGGCCGTCGCGGATGGCGACCGTGCGGCGGACCTCGCTCGCCACCGCCTGGTCGTGCGTGACGATCACGATCGTGGTGCCGAGCTCCTCGTTGGCGCGGCGGAACGCGGCGAACACCTGCTGGCCGGTGGCGGAGTCGAGTTCGCCGGTCGGTTCGTCGGCGAGCAGCACCGACGGGTTGTTGGCGAGCGCGACCGCTATCGCCACCCGCTGCTGCTGACCGCCGGAGAGCTGCTGCGGGCGCCGGTCGCGGCAGTCCTCGACCTCCAGTATCCGCAGCAGTGATTCGGCACGGGCGGCCCGTTCGGCACCCCGGACCCGGCCCCGGCCACGCAGTTGCATCGGCAGGGTGACGTTCTGGATGGCGGTGAGGTACGGGAGCAGATTGCGGGCGGTCTGCTGCCAGACGAACCCGACGACGTCCCGCCGGTAGCGGAGCCGTTCCTTCGACCCCATCGACAGCAGATCGCAGCCCGCTACCTTCGCCGAACCGGCCGTCGGCACATCAAGGCCCGCCAGGATGTTCATCAGGGTCGACTTGCCGCTGCCCGACGCGCCGACCAGGGCCATCAACTCGCCCTCGACGACCAGTAGATCGAGGCCCTGGAGGGCCTGCACCTCCACCCCGTCCGCGGAAAAGATGCGGACCAGTCGGTCGCAGGCGATCAGCGCGTCGTGCCCGTAGGAGGGCCGGTCGCGGCGCGCGGTGGCCCGCTGTTCGAGCTCGGCGAGTGTGGTGTCGGCCGACGGCGACGTCATCGGGGGTCTCCTGACCTGAGTTCGGTGATCGGTCCGCGGCGGCCGGCCCACCGGGCCTGGACGGCGGCCACCGCGGCGGTGAGGACGACCACACCGAGCGCCGGGAGCGTCAGCGACCACGGGTCGGCCCGCAGCGGAGCGGTGTCGAGTGCGGTGGGGCCGGGCCCGGCGGAGAGCGCGAGGCCCACCAGGTCGACGCCCGGTGCCAGCAGCACGATCGTCGCCCAGCCGACGAGCACCCCGCCGAAGGCCGCCAGCAGCGCCTGCGGCAGCGATTCGAGGCCGAGCAGCCGTCTGCCCTGCCGGGAGGTGAGGCCCATGGTCCGCAGCCGGGCCAGCAGAGCCGTGCGTTCCGGCGCGGTCCGCAGCAGCGACAGCAGGACGGCGAGCAGGGCGTAGCCCGCGCCCGCCACGACCGCCGCCGCGTAGATCCCCCAGGCACCCCGCTGCACGGGGGTGTCGACGAACGTCTCGCGTTCCTCGGAGCGCAGCCGTACGGAGAAGCCCTCGCCTGCGTGCCGCGCCGCCGCCCGCAGGGCCTTCGCGTCCGGGGAGCCGCCGGTGACCAGCAGGGTGGTGGTCTGCCGGCGGGTGAGCGATGCGGCGTCGACGATCAGGAAGTCGCTGTCGGGGACGGCGGCGGTGCGCGGGACGACGCCGGCCACCCGCACCGTGAGGTCCCCGGCCGGCGTGGACAGCTCGCGCGGCCGGTCGCCGAGCTCCGCGGCGACGGACGGCGACGCGATCACGGGCAGTACCGTGTCCTTCGACGGGGCGGTCCCCTTCGCCGCCGCGTGCCCGGCCGCCCGCAACCGGTCGGCGGGGAACGGGCCGAGGCCCGTCGCGCGGGTCAGCCGGGCGTATGCCGTCGGGTCGACGCCCAGTACGGCGGCGTTCTTCATGCGGTTGTTCCCGTCCGGGTCGGCGGGCAGCGGCACGCCGGACACGACCTGCACCTCCGCCACCTCCCGTACGCCGTCCGCCCCCCGGACCTCCCGGATCAGCCGGTCCGGCAGCGGCACGGCGTCGAGCAGGCCGCTGATCCGGGCATCCGCGCCGACCGTGTGCAGGGCCGCCCGGTCCCGCGCGTCCGCGACGCCCGCGAGCACCGAGCCGCCGAACGCCGCCGTGGTCAGCGCGAGCAGCAGTGCGAGCAGCGGCAGCGCGCCGCCCGCCGATCCCCGCCCGGCACGGGCCAGCGACAGGAAGCCGACCGCACCGCGCCGCCGGGCGACGGCACGCGAGGCCAGACGCAGCGGCAGCGGAAGGAGTCGTACCAGGACCAGGGCGGCGATCAGCCCGACGAGTACGGGGGCGGCGCTGACCAGCAGGTCGCTGCCGCCGTCGCCACCCGTGCCGCGTCGGCGCAGGCCGACGACCGCGCCGACGGCCAGCACCAGCAGGGTGAGTTCGGCGACTGTGCGCCGTCGTGACGGGCGGGCGTCCATCAGGTCGTCGCGGGCTCCGGGCAGTCGCGGCCTGCGGTGCGGCAGCACCGAACCCAGCGGCAGGGCGACGCAGACCAGCGTGGCGACGGCGGCCGGCCCGACGACGGAGGGCCACAGCCGGGCCCGGTCGAAGACCGCCACGGCGGTCAGCAGACCCAGTGCCGCCGCGGGCACCGCGATCACTACCGTCTCGGCGAACAGCCGGCCGCCGATGCCGCGCAGCGATCCGCCGCGCGCCCGCAGCAGAGCCAGTTCGGCGCGGCGCCGCCCGCCGATCAGCCCGGCGGTCATCAGCAGCACGACGCCGGCGACGGCCCCGATGCCCACGGCGGCGACCGTGACGACCGGGCCGATCGCCGTACGCAGGGTGCCGAACCCGGTGAGGATCTTGTCCAGATCGGTCGTGAACGTGGCGTTGCCGCCGGCCACCGCGCGCATCCTGACCAGACCGGGACCACCCTCCAGCGAGGCGATCGACGAGCGCAGCCCCGCGACGTCGGAGGCGGTGAGGGCGGAGGCGTCCGGTGCGAACCGCCAGAACATCTCCGGCTCGCCCGTCGTGGCGAGCAGCGAGGGTGCGGCGTCCGGCGGCAGCAGGACGGCCGCGGTCCAGTGGAAACGCGGGGGGTACAGCCCCGGTTCGGCCAGCAGGGCCGGGGTCCGGAGCAGCGGCTGGGCCGACCAGTAGGCGGCCCGGGGGTGCTTCGGGGCGACGATGCCGGTGATCCGGACGATCAGCCGCTTCCCGTCCTGGGTCGGTACGGTGACGGCCGCGCCGGGCTTCGCCCGCAGGGCCTTCGCCGTCTCCTCGGTGACCGCGCCCTCCACCTCGGGCGTGTTCTCGGAGACCTCGCCGTGGACGGTGGGCCAGGTCCCGGCACGCAGGGTGGCGTGGACCGGGAGGTCCGACAGGGTGGAGTAGCTCAGCTGGGGGTCGACGTGGTCCGGCCGCGGCAGCCAGCGGTCCTGCGCGGCGATCGGCTTGCCGGTGCGGAAGCCGTACGCGGAATCGGCGGTGCGGGGCAGCACCGCGGCGGGCAGCGCGGACCGCACCTTGTGATGGACGGTCACCAGCGCCGCCTCGCGCACGGCCGCCTCGCGCTCTTCCGGGGGGAGTTGCAGCTCGGGCTGCGGATTGTTCAGCTCCAGCACACTGTGCCGGGGGTCCGCGGCGGCGATGTCGTGGCGCAGCCCCTCGTTCGCGTGCTGCTCGACGGCGCGCGGGAAGGCGGCCGCGAGGAACGACGTCAGCAGTACGAGCAGCCCCAGCGTCCAGGCCGTACCGGGAGCGGTGCGCAGCCGGGTACGGACCCAGGGCGCGCCGGCGGGGGCGCCGCCGTCTCGAACGGAACGCGGAGTCATGTCAGTTGTCCCCCTGGACACGCAGCGAGGCCGCGGGGTCGGCGCCGCGCAGAGCGAGGGACACGACGATCACCAGCGGCAGCGCGGCGACGCCTGCGAGCAGCGCCGCGATTTGCCCAGCCGGCAATTGCACCAGCACCCCGGGCACCGGCGCGGTGGCCTGTCCGGTCAGTACGACGAGCGGTACGACGGCGCGGTTCAGCACGGCCCCGAGCACGGTCCCGACCAGCAGCGCGACGGCGATCAGCACGCCCTGCTCGACGGCGATCATCCTGGTCAGCCGTCGGCGCGGCGTGCCCAGCGCCCGCAGCACGGCGAATTCGGCGGCCCTTTCCCGCTGCGCGCCGACCGCGCTCACTGCGAAGCCGACCGCGGCCAGGGCCGCGGCGACCACCGCCACCGCGGGCAGCGCGGACTGCGGCCCGGCGCCCAGCGGATCGCCGACCAGCTCCCGCGCGATCTCGTCCCGCACCAGGACCTGTGCCGGATCGGTGTCGGGCTGCGCCCGCAGCGCGGCGGCGGCCTTCGTGGCCTGTCCGGGGGCCGTGCTCAGCCACCACTCGTTGGCGGTGAGCACGGCACCGGGGCGCTGCGCGAAGACCTGGCCGACGGCCCTGAAGTCGAGCAGCAGGGCCCCGCCGTCGCGGTCCTTGACGCGCCCGGGACCGGAGTCGTCCGCGCCGGTGCCGGTGGTCGGCAGCCGGCGCACCACGTCCACGATCCTCACCCGGACCGTCTCGCCGGCCAGCGTGACATCGACACTCTGTCCCTTCTTCGCTCCGGCGGCCTTCAGATACGCGTCGGTGACGACGGCCTTCGGCATCGGCGCCTTCGGGCGGGACGCGGTGACCCGTACGGAGAAGGCGGGCGTGTACTCCCACATGTTCGGGGCGGAGCCGGTGTCGTACCCGAAGGCGAGCGGGCTCTTCGCGGAGGCCGTCGTGTCCACCGCCCGGCCGGGCTGCGCCTCACCACCGGATCCGGTGCCGGTCAGCTCGGCGTGCCAGCCGAACCCCTCGGGGACCGGGACCGGCCGCTCGGTGCCGTCGGCAGTCATGGTCCGCAGGCCGCTGACGTCGAGGCGGTGCGATTCACCCGGGCCGGTCGGCCGGTTGCCGTTCAGCTCGAAGCCGGTCACGGCGAGGTCACCCGCGGCCGCCACCGCGAAGGCGACCGGATGCGCCTTGCCGTCCACGGGCACGGCTCCGGCCGGCACCCGGTAGGGCAGGCCGTAGCGGTCCTCCAGCAGCACGGCGAGGACCGGATCGTCCCCCTTCCCCGCGTGTGCCCAGGCCGCCGTGATCCGTACGTCGAACCGGAGCCGCTCGCTGTTCTTTGGCAGCGCCAGCCCGGCCCGCGCGGTCCTCGGCGGGTCGAGCGGGTCGAACAGCTGCTCGCGCGGCCGGTCGCCGAGGTCGTCGCGGATCAGCATCCGCTCGGTGGCGTGCGCGGTGTCCAGGGCGAGGACCGAGGCGGTGCGGTCGCCCGAGAGTTCCGTGGTCGCGCGGTACGCAGGCGCGGCGTCCCGTACCCCCGGCAGCCGCGCGTACCGGCCCGACTTCGCCGGATCGTCGTCGGCACCGGTCAGCACGCGCACCGACGCACCGGCCCTGAAGTCCGCCTGGTCGCCCTGCGAACGGTCCCAGGACGCGCGCTGCCCGATGGCCAGCATGCCCATCGCCACCGCAAGGACCAGCAGCAGCACCGGTCCGGCATGACGCAGCGGGCGTCGGCTGAACTGCCAGCCGGCCAGGGCCGCGATCAGCCCCCGGCCGCCCGCCGCAGCGCGTTCCGCGAGCCCGGCCGCGGGCGGCAGCAGCCGCAGCGTCAGTACGGTTCCCGCGAGCAGCAACAGCGCGGGAGCCGCGACCAGCAGCGGATCGACACCGAGTTCCCCCTGCCGGTCCCCGCTCAGCGCACCGCCGCCGGAACCCGTGGTCCGGCGATCCAGCTGCCAGTACGCCACCGCCGCGATCACCAGCAGGCCGATGTCGGCACCCGCCCGGAGCGGCGCGGGCAGCGCCGTGGCACGGCCGGCACGACGGTCCCCGGCACCGGCAGCCAGCGCGGGCGCCACAACAGCCAGCGCGCAGGTGAGCGCGGCGACGGCGGCGACCAGCCATACGGTGGCTGTGGTGCCCGCGTCGAGCCGCAGCCCGATCCGGGACAGCGCGCCGCGGTCCGCGAGCAGCCGGGTCAACGGCCCGGAGAGCAGCGGGGCGAGGAGCGCGGCGGGCAGTGCGAGCAGCAGCGCTTCGACCGCGGCGAGCGCGGTGATGCGGCCACGCGATCCGCCCCGGGCCCGCAGCAGGCGGGTCTCGCCGTCGCGCTCACTGCTCAGCAGCCGGGCCACCAGCAGCAGTGCGTAACCGGCGAGCATCATCAGCTGGACGGCCACGATCATCAGCGTCGAGCGGGAGACCAGCAGCGCCCGGTCGATCTGCTCCAGCACCTGGGGGAGCGAGGTCTGCGCGGTGGCCCCGGTCCTGAACTCGGGGGCGGTCTGCAGCTTCTTCGGAGCAGCCGTGGCAGCACTGTGCAGCGCGTCCATCCGGTCCGTGGTGGCCGTGCGGAAATCGGCGGTTGCCAGCCAGGACATCCCGCCGGAGCTGACCCGTCCGGAACCGGTCACGGCAGGGTCGGTGAGCAGCGGACCGTACGTCGTGAAAGAGATCTTGCGGATACCGCGTCCGCCGAGCTCGTCCAACTGCCAGTACGGGTCGGCCTGGTCGGAAGCCTCGTAGACCCCGGTGACCAGGACGCGCAGCGGCTTGTCGTCCAGCCGGTCCGTGAGGGTGAGCCGTGAGCCGGGCCGCAGCTTCAGGTCCCGGGCGGCGGTGCCGGGCAGGGCGACCTGGACGGGATCACCGGCCTTCCCGCTCCCGGCCGTCGGCATGCGACCCGCGGTGAGTCGGATACGGCTGCGGTCGAGCGAGGCGAAGTGGGTGAGATCCGGGTCGCCGCCCCGGACGTCCGGAGCCCGCAGACCGCGCGGCAGCGCGTACGTTCCCGACTTCTCCAGCGTCCGGACGGTCACGGGTAGGCCGTCGAAGGTGTCGCGGGCGGTTCTCCGGGCGGTCACGTCGGCCGCGTCCCGCTGCGCGGGCGCCACTTGGGCGGACATGACGAGGGAGGCGGCGGCCGCCGACCGATGGGTGAGGGAGTGACGCAGCGCCGCGTCGCCGATGGAGCCGGAGAAGGCGGTGAGCGCGGCCAGTACCGAGGTGGTGAGCAGGACGGCGAGTACAGCGGCGGTGAGCAGGAGCCGATGGGCCCTCACCCGAAGAAAGAGGAACCCCGTCACACGTGCCCCCTTGGGCCCTCACCGCACTCACGCCCCCCGGCGTCGTATGGATGCTTTCAGGACGTACGTGCTGTTGGAAACCGCTTATGCGGACAACTTGATGGGATCGTGACCGTTAATCGGAAACGGAGGAAAGCATTCCGCACCTGTGGAAGGGGGACAGGGACGTGTGTTCAGCCCTCGGTGTTCACCATCGAGGCGGCGGCATAGGTGAGGTAGTCCCACAGCTGCCGCTCGTGCTCCGGCGCCAGTCCGAGCTCGTCGAGGGCGACCCGCATATGGCTCAGCCACGCGTCGTGCGCCGCCCGGTCCACCCGGAACGGAACGTGCCGCATCCGCAGCCGGGGATGTCCGCGCTGCTCACTGTAGATGCGGGGCCCACCCCAGTACTGCATCAGGAACAGCCTGAACCGCACCTCGGCCGGACCCAGATCCTCCTCCGGATACATCGGCCGGAGCAGCGGGTCCTCGGCGACTCCCTGGTAGAAGCGGTGCACCAGGCGCCGGAAGGTCTCCTCGCCGCCGACCTGTTCGTAGAAGGTCTGCTCCTGCAGCGTGTCGCGCGGAATCTCTGTCACCCGTCCATCGTCGCAGACGCACCGGCCGAGGACCGGGGTCCTAGGTCCTGCAGTCGAACTGCCGACTCGCCGCACGACGCCTGGCACGGCAGGACCTGCCCCGGCCCGGTTCCTGGCCCCGGGGCCCTGGGCGCAGGAAGGTGGAGGTATGGACGACGCGTACCCGGATCGGTTCGCCGCGGCCGCCGCCGTGGAGCGATGGGCCATGGTGCGCGGGATCGTGGCCGGCGGGGCGCTGGGTGACCCGCAATGGCTGGCCGCGTTCGAGGAGGTGCCGCGGCATCTGTTCGTGCCGTACTACTTCGTGGGCGGTGGATTCGACCGCCTGTGGTGCGAGGACCCCGACCCGGTCAGGCGGGCCCAGTGGCTGCGCGGGGCGTATGCGGACGGGGCGCTGGCGACCCGGATACGGGACGGTGAGCTGATCTCGTCGAGCAGCCAGCCCTCGCTGATGGCCCGGATGCTCGAAGAGCTGGACGTACGGGAAGGACAGCGGGTCCTGGAGATCGGCGCGGGCAGCGGCTACAACGCGGCGCTGCTCGCGCACCGGCTCGGTGACGACGCCGTGACCACCGTCGACCTCGACCCGGAGATCACCGAGTCGGCCCGCCGGCATCTGGCGGCGGCCGGATACCGCCCGGCGGTGATCACCGGGGACGGGGCACGGGGCTGGCCCCCGCGCGGCCCGTACGACCGGATCATCGCAACCTGCACCCTGCCGTGCGTACCGCAGGCCTGGCTGGACCAGTGCACGCCTGGCGCACGGATACTGGCGCCGTTCGCCACCGGACTGATCGCGCTGCGGGTGCGGGAAGGGACGCACGGGAAGTACGCCGAGGGCCGGTTCCTGCACACGCCCGCGTACTTCGTACCGCTGCGCGGTACACCGTTGCGGCCCGTGCGGCGTCCGCACACCCGCGCACTGCCGAGGCGCGTCAGCGAGAACGAACTCTTCCAGTTCCTGCTGACGCTGACCGAGGCCACCCTCGACCCGCGCGAGGCCCTCTCCCTCTGGCAGCGCGAGCGGCGCCCCGAACGGGAGAGGTTCGGCATCACGGTCCGGGACGGGCGGCAGTGGGCCTGGCTGGACGACCCCGAGGGGCCGTACGCCTGGCCACTGCCCAGCGGGTAGCGCGGGTCAGCCCCGGCGGACCGTGATCGTCGTCCACGCCCCGACGTGCACCCGGTCGCCGTCCTGGAGCGGGACGGGGACATAGGGCTGGATCGGGTCCTCGGCGCCGTTGAGCGTGGTGCCGTTGGTGGAGTTCTGGTCGACCACGGCCCAGCTGCCGTCGGGCTGCTGCACCAGCACCGCGTGCTGGTGCGAGACGCCCGGATCCTCCGGCGGCACGGACAGGTCGATGTCGGGGGACTCGCCGGTGCTGTGCCTGCGGCGACCGATGGTGATCTGGTTGCCGGTCAGCGCAAGCTGCTGTTCCGGGGAGTACGCGGGCAGGTTGAGCCCGGTCGCATCCGGACCGCTGCGCTGCATCATCGCCAGGAAGTACTCACGGTCCGGGGCGATGACCGCGGTCCAGGTCGCGGGCGGCTGGTTCTGGTTCTGACCCGGGAACGGCGGCTGCTGCACCGGGGCCGGCGGCGGCGGGGCCTGCGTCCGGGACGGCGGCGACAGCATCCAGTCGTCGTCATCGCCGGACTGCGGCCCCTGCGGCGGGGCCGGCGGCTGCGGGGCCTGCGGGGCGGGCGGACCGGGCCGCTCGAACGCGGGTGGCGCCGACTGCTGCTGGAACGGTGGCGGCGGGGCCTGCTGGAACGGCGGGGGCGGCGCGGTCTGCTGCTGGAAGGACGGCGGAGGCGGCGGTCCCTGCTGCTGGAACGGATGCGGCGGCTGCGGCGAATGCGGACCCGGCGACTGCGGACCCGGCGCCGGGGGCCCGGGCCGGCTTCCCTGCTCGGGGGAGAGCGGTTCGGCCGGGCGGTTCACCTGCGAGGGCCGTGAGCCCTGGTACTCGAAAGGATCACGCTGCTGCTGAGGGCCCGGCGGCTGCTGTGCCTGGAAGCCGGGCGGCAGGTTGAGACCGGGCGGAGGGCCGGGAACGCTGTGGGGCGGCGCCAGCGGTGTGTACGACGTCGCGGTGTTCGTGAGGAAGTTCCAGCGGCACTCCTCGCAGAACGGCGCCATGGCCTCACGCGGTGTGCGGCACTGCGGGCAGAGCTCGGCCTGCTGGGTCGCATCGGGGCCCTGCGGGTAGCCGTAACCGGGAGCGGGCGGCGGGGGAGGCGGCGGGGGGACTGCACCCGCAGGCGCGCCCGCCCCGGCCATGCGATGGCCGCAGACCTCGCACCAGTCATCGGAACCCGACTGGTGTCCGTTCGGGCAGGTCGGCATGTCGGCGCTTCCCCCTCTCCTCGTCCGGCCCTGGGGGCCGTCATTTTTTCTTGCTCTTCGCCACCCGGCGGATCGCTCCGGCCGGGCGGCTCGACTGTGCGGCTGTGTGGTTATTTCTTGACGCGAACGGTCTTGGTCGAGCGTGTTTCGAGTGTCATCGAGTCGGCTTCCGCGACCTTCGCCTTCAGTCGCACAGTACCGGTCGCGGCATCGACGACGTCCACCACCTTCGAAAGCAATTTCGCAGTGTCCTCGTTCCCGGACGCCGATGCGAGCTGCACGGCGCGGCCCAGTTTTGCCGTCGCGCCGTCGAAGTCTCCCGACTTGCGGGCATCGAGCCCCTGCTGGATGACTTGTGCCAATTCCGCCTGGCCCGTGTAGTGCGCGACCTGCGGGTTGATCGAGGTGGACGCCACCATGTCCTCCGTCCACACCGCCCGTACCAGGCCCTGCGAAAGGGTCTGCGGGGACCCGCCCGCCGGGTCGGGGAGGAGCAGCGAGACCCTGGACGCCAGCATCTCCTGCCCGATGCCGGCCTCCGGCACCTGTACGCACACGTGGTAGTCGCGGGACTCGTCTCCCCAGGAACCCGTGGGATAGTCCCCGGCGCGGGGGCCCGCCTCGGTGCGGCGGCCGGTCAGATCGACGACCGTCGGTGCGACCTGCTTCACAAACTTGATCTCGACCCCGACGGGCGTCCAGAGCCGCAGCGCGACATCCGCGACCTCCTTGCCCATCGCGTTCTCCATCATCTGCGTGAAGTCCGCGGCCAGCCCCGCCGGGTCGGCGACGATGTCGGCCGTGCCGAGCAGCGCGGAGGCTATGGCTGTGACCTCTTTCACCTCCCAGTCGGTGCCGACACCACGGGCGTCACAGGTGAAGCGGCCCGCGCAGGATTCGAGTGCGGCCCGCAGATCCTCCGGAGCCTCGTGCTCGTTGCGGCCGTCGGTGAGGAGGATGCCGTGCCGGATCTCCACATCGGCGGCGCCGAGCAGCCGGTCCGTCAGCCGAAGCCAGGTGCCGATCGCCGTACCGCCACCGGCGCTGAGCACACGCAGGGCCTCCTTCGCCTGGGCCTTGGTCCGCGCATCGGCGACGGCGAGCCTCCCGTTGCCCGGGTAGACCTCCTTGGCGACGTGCGTACCGCCGACCACGGCGAACGAGGTGCCGTCGCGCAGGGTGTCGATGGCCGCGGCCGTCGCATCGCGGGCGTTGCGCATCTTCGTCGGCGGATAGTCCATCGAACCGGAGCAGTCGACCATGATCACCACGGCGGCCTTCGGCGCCTGCCCCGGTACGTGCGTGGGCGTTGCGGCCGCACCGGACAGCGGGACGCCGCCGGTGGTGCCGCCTCCGGTCGAGGTGACCGTGACGATCGCGTTGACCTCACGACCGCCCTCCGGCAGATATTCGTTCTGGTACACCTCGACGGAGAACTGCGGCACGTTCGACTTGGAGAAGTTGGCCATCTGATCGGCTCCTTGAGGCTCCAGGTGTCAGATGAAGACAGCTGTGAGGGGCAGAAATGCGGGTGAAAGCGGGCGAGCACGGGTGAACGCGGACGGGGGCGTCAGAGGTGGAGTGGGCGGACAGAAACGGAATCAAGCGTTACGGAACGGGACTCATGTGTTGCCGCAGGCCGATCCTGCCCCCAGAGGCGGTACCGCGAACGGCAGCAGAGCCACTGTTACGTTGTCGTGGCCCCCACCGTCGAGTGCATGACCCACCAGCACCTGGGCGCCGTGCAGCGGCCGCAGCTGGGCATCGGCCGGTACCGCCGCGGCCATCTCGGCCGCCGACTCCGCGTAGTTCCACAGGCCGTCCGTGCACACCACCACGAGACCGGACCGGTCCGGCTTGAAGGACGCGGTGTGCGGCTCCAGTTCGTACGCGTCGGCGCCGAGCCACCCCGTGATGGCGTGGGCGCGCTCGTCCGCGTACGCCTCGGCCTCGTTCATCAGGCCCGCCGCCACCATCTGCGCGGCCCAGGAGTCGTCCTCGGTCAGCCGGGCGGGCGGGTTGGTGCGGTCGTCCGGCACCCAGTAGACGCGGCTGTCGCCGACCCAGCCGACGACCAGCAGACCGCCCGCCATCACCGCGCCGACCAGGGTGCACGCCGGGGCGTTCTGGTGGCGGTGCGGGTCGTGCTCCATGGCCTGGCCGGGCTCCTCGGCCAGGGAGTTGACCGACTCCGAGGCTGCGACGATCGCCTCGTGCATCGCCTGTTGCGGATGGGTGCCGCGCGGCAGTGACTCCAGAAGCGCTTCGTTGGCGGCGCTCGCGGCGGCCGCCGACGCCTCGTCGGGGCGGCTCGCCGATGAGACGCCGTCACAGACGATCGCGACGACGGCCGGTGAACCGTCGGGCAGGGCGGTGGTCGACACCGCGAACGAGTCCTCGTTGCGGTGGTGGCGCAGGCCCCGGTCGCTGACGGCGGCCACCGAACCGAGCTCCTGCTCCATGTGGTCGCGCTCGCGCGGCTGGGCGTGACCGCAGTTCTCGCAGTAGCCGTCGTTGTCGACACGGCCGGCGCGACAGGCCACACACAGTTTGGTGCCGGCCGGTGGCGTGGAGGGCAGCTCCGCGGCAGGGGTCCGAGGGTCGGGTGCGGGCGCAGACGCATCGGCGGAGGGCGTGGATGCGGGCGCGGCCCCAGGTGCGGCCCCGGGCGCGGCCAGCTCGAAATCACCCGATCCGCCCGGCTCATCGAACCGGACCGCCGTCGGGCGGGCCGCCGGAGTGCGGGCGGCGTTCTCCGCGCCGTTCTCCGCCGGCACGGCCATGGCGATCGTCGGGTGGTCCTGCGGCGGTTCGGGCACGGCCGACAGGTCGTACCCGCACGCACCGCAGAACAGGTCCCCCGGCTCCAGCGGCTCCTCGCAGCCGGGGCACCTCGACAAGGCCGTCTCCTGGGGCTTCTGCGACATTTTCACACCCACGTCCGGGGGCGGAAACGGTTGGCCCGCTCCACCAGTTCGATCCTCTCGTCGCCGGGCTCTGCAAGCCGGGCGAGCATCCGGTACGAACGCTCCAGCCCGAAACGCAGGCCGCGCTCGTCCAACTCACTGCCGAGCAGCGTTCTCGGCCCGGGCGACCCGGCAGGCGCGTGCGGCTGCGGGGCCGGGGGCAGAGCCGCTGGACTACCGGAGAGTACCCAGTCGAGCGCAGTCCCCAGTACCTCTGTCGACAACTGCTCGCGGCGCACCGCGTCCAGACCGAAACCGGCCAGCCCCGAGACCTGGTCGGCGGCGGCCGTCAGATCGGCGATCAGCGGCTCGTCCGGTGACCGTTCACGCAGCCGCGCCCGTACCGCGGCGACCCTGGCCGCCGTGTAGTGGATCGACGCCTCCGGCACGGACTCCAGCGTCGTCACGGCCCCGGCCCGGTCCCCGGCGGCGATCTGCACCCGGGCCAGGCCGAACGCGGCGCTGACGAAGCTCGGGTCGGTCGTCCACACCAGGCGGTAGTACTCGGCGGCGTTGTCCAGCTGGCCCAGGACCTCCGCGCAGATCCCCAGCGCCAGCTTGGGCGCCGGCTCGCCGGGGAACGCGTCGTACACCGCGTCGAAGGAGAGCGCCGCGTTCTCGTAGTCACCGGTCACCAGAGAGGTGATGCCGCGGTACCAGACGACCCGCCAGTCGTCCGCGTACTGGCCCTCCAGCGCCGTCAGGGTCTGCCCCGCGGCGCCGGGTTCGTGCATCTCCAGACGGGCACGCAGCTCACGCAGCCGGGTCTCCAGCGAGGCCGCGGGTACGGCGTTCAATGCGGCAATCAGTTCGGCGGGGGCGGTGGCCATCAGTCCGGCGAGGAAGCCCGCGTTGGGGTCGCTCGCGTCGACCCGGGGTACGGGCAGCGCGAGCGAGGTGGCCTGTGCGTCGAGCCCGGCCAGCCGGGGGCTGTTCGGGACGTACGGGCCCGATGGCGCACCGGGATCGGCGGCCGGGACACGGGGGGCCGGAATCGCGGCCTGGGCCTGCGCGTACGACAAGGCCGCGCCGCTCCGGCCCGCCGCGTTGCCCGCCTGTATGTAGGCGGGCGGCGCGGTCAGCGGACCGGCACCCGCCGCGGCGTACCCGGCTGCGGGCGGAGCACCCGCGGGCAACGCGGTGGCTGTGCCCGGGGGCGCACCGGCCACCGCCCCGTTCCGCCGACGCCCGAAGCGCCCTGACGACGCCGGAGCGACAGCCCGTGCCCCCAGCCGCGACACATCGTCCGTCAGCTCGGCGAACAACTGCGTGTCCGTGACCCGTACTTCCGTACCGAACAGTGTCGACAGCGCAGGCCTCGGCCGCCCCGTCTGCAGCGACACCACCTCGCGCAGCACACCCGTCAGCTGCTCCGCCATCTCCGCCGAAGAGGCGAACCGCCGCGCCGGATCAGGGTCGGTGGCCCGCACCAGCAGCCGGTAGAACGACTCATAGGTCCGGAACACCTCGATGTTGTCCGGGTCCGGCAGCGAGTCCACGAAGACGTTGGTGTAGCCCTGGAAGTCGAAGGTGAGCACCGCGAGCGTCCGCGCGACCGTGTACAGATCGGAGGCGACCGAAGGACCGACCTCCGCGACCTCCGGCGCCTGATACCCCACCGTGCCGTAGATGGCCGACTCTTCGTCGTCCATTCTGCGCACCGCGCCCATGTCGATCAGCTTCAGCTGGTCCTCGGTCTGGATCGCGTTGTCGACCTTGAAATCGCAGTACAGCAGGTTGCGGCTGTGCAGATGGCCGAGCGCCTCCAGCGCCTCGATGCCATACGCGCACGCCTGCTCGACCGGCAGCGGATCGCGCTTCCCGGCCGGGGTACGGCGCTCGTTCGCGATCTCCTTGAGCGCCTTGCCGCCGACGTACTCCATCACGATGTAGCCGTCGAGCGAGCCGGTGCGCTGGTCGAGATGCTCGACGAAGTTGTAGATCCGGACGATGTTGGAGTGCTCGATCTCGGCGAGGAAGCGGCGCTCCGAGATGGCGGCCGCCATGGCGTCCTGGTCACCCGTGTCGAGCAGCCCCTTGAGGACCACCCAGCGGTCGGACACCGCACGGTCGACCGCGAGATAGACCCAGCCGAGCCCGCCGTGCGCCAGACAGCCCACGACCTCGTACTGGCCGTGCACGATGTCGCCCTCGTGGAGCTTGGGCACGAAGGAGTACGGGTGGCCGCACTTGGTGCAGAACCCCTCCGTGCGGCCCGCCCGTTCGCCGCGCGCCCGGCCCACCGGGGCCCCGCAGTCCGAACGCGAACAGAAGCGCTTCCGCTCCGGCACCTCCGGGTTCTCCATCACCGCGGAGCGCGGGTCGGGACGCGGCACGTCCGGCACCTGCACCAGGCCCGCGCCCAGCCTCCCCCGGCCGGACGACGCGCCCGTGGACGAACCGGAGGAACGGACCGACACCGAACGGGACGTGGCGCCACCGGACAGCGAGCGCGAGAGCCGCCCCGAAACGGAACGCCGCGAGGTCGACGAGCGGGACGAGGCCCGCGAGGACGCCCGGGACGAGGCCCGCGAACTGCTGTTGCTGCCCCGGCTGCCCCTGCTGCTCGCGCCGCCGCCCGCGATCCCGGTGGGCGGCGAGCTCACCATGCCGTTCGGCGACACGACCGGAGCCAGACCGCAGGTGTCGCAGTACAGCTCACCGCCGCCCACGTCCTCGTAATTGCCCTCGCACGCGGGGCGCTGGCACTGCGTACTCATGGTCCGTCCCCCTGTTCGCCCCGCCGCCGCGGCGGCCCTTCCACCTTGCACATGCCTGTACTCATCGCCGGTCCTCCGGTCCCGAGGTCCGGCGCTGGGACAGCAGTTCGGCCGCCGCCTCCTGATAGCGCAGTACTGCCTGCGCGGCGACCCGCAGATCGCACGGCGCGCTCCACAGCATCCGGCGTGCCGCGTCGTACCGCTCGATCAGCAGCGGGTCCTCGGCCATCCCGTGCCGGGCGACCTTCGCCTTGTACGCGTCGAGCCTGCCGCGCAGCTCCGCCCGTACGGCCAGCGGGGCCGTGACCGCGGTCAGCGACTCCCGGGCCCGCAGCAATTCCTCCTCGGCCTCCCGCTCCAGCGTCTCCAGGAGCGGGGAGAGCCGGTGCCACTGGGCATGCCTGCGGTACTCCGAAGCGGCGGCCAGCCGCTCCTGGAGCGCGGTCGCCGGGCCGCTGACCGCGGGCACCTCCGAGGCGGCGATCTTCGCCAGCACTTCGCCGCGCGCAGACCGGGCCTCGGTCAGGGTGCGGTCCGCGCGGGAGAGGACATCACGCAGGTGGACCAGACGCTGCTCGGCGTCCTGCCGGACCGCGAGCACCGCCTCGATCTCGCGGCGTACATCGTCCAGGGCGCGGGCCGCCCGGTCGTAGCGCGTGGTGTCGGGGCGTCCGCCGCCGGGCGCCGAGCTTCCGGGGCCCGACAGCCAGAACGCGAGCGGGTCGGAGATCACCTGGACCCGCAGCGTGGTCAGTTCATGGGTGATCGCCTCCAGGTCGTCGCCCGCCGGGTGCTCTCCGGGCCGTACGCCGACGGAGTGCGCCAGCGAGCGGGTGCGGTGCAGCTCGGCGGCGAGGAGATCTATCCGGGCGGGCAGCGCGGACCATACGGAGTCGGAGGCGACGACCATGTCCAGCGAGCGGGCGTACAGGTCGTTCATCCGGGCGACCAGCTGCTCCAGCGTGAACCGCTCGGAGAGCTTGGCCGGGCCCGTGACCGACGGATCGGGGCGGCCGGCCGCATGCGCCACGGTGACACCCTGGCCGCGCAGCAGTTCGGTGAGGGCCACCAGGTCGTCCCGGTTGGGGTGGCGCCGGCGGGCCCGCACCGCGCGTGCCTCGGTCAGCGCCCCCGCGTAGGCGTCGAAGTACCCCCACAGCAGCGTGATCGACTGCTCGGTGGAGGCCCAGCGTTCCTTGGTGACGCCGGTCAGATCGGCGCCCTCCAGGAGCCGGCGGCCCGCGTGGTCCTGCAGGGCGAGGAGCGAGGTCTCGATCGCCTCGTGCTCCGCGCCGAGCCGGGCCAGCGCACGGTCCGCCTCGTCCCGGTCCATGACCGGGACGGGGGGCACGGCCGCATGGCCGGGGAAGGGGCCCGCGACGCCCATCGATCACCTCTCCGCTCTTCCTGCCGGGACGGGTCCCGGCAGGATCAGTGCCACTGTCTCTCCGGCCGGGTCCGCGCCGTCGCGCCCACCTGGCCGGCCCGGCGTCAGTTGCTCCGGTACTTGGGGGCCGGCGGCGCCGATATCCCCGGCAGACCGGCCTCCAGCCACTTCCGGTACGACACCATCCAGGGGCTGTCCGCACCACCCTTGCGGTAGTCGACCAACACCTGGTTGACCCGGGCCACCAGGTCGTTCGCACCGCGTTTCGTCGCCACGCCGTAGTACTCGGTGGTGAACGGCTTGTCGCCCTTGAGCTCGACCGCCGGGTCCTGGGCGGCCTGGCCGGCCGCCAGCGCGTTGTCCGTGACCACCGCGTCGACCTCGCCCAACTGCAGCCGCACCAGGCAGTCCAACTGGTTGGGGACGGTGAGCCGGTCCTCGTCCGCCTCGGTGCCGTCGTGCTCGTCCTTGAAGGCCGAGCCGAACGACTGTTTCTCCAGCGCCTCGTACGCGGTGGAACCCTCGGCGGTGCAGATCCGCTTGCCGGCCAGGGACTTGTCGAACCCGGTGATCGGCGAGTCCTTCGGCGCGAGGACCTGCTGCCCGGCCTGGAAGTAGGCCGTGGAGAACGAGACCTGGTCCAGCCGGCTGCAGTTGATCGTCATCGTCCGGACGACGACATCGACCTTGTCGTTCTCCAGGGCGGCGATCCGCTGGTTGGTGGGGATGGCCCGGAAGATCACCGCGTCGGGATCGCCCAGGATGTCCTTGGCGATGGCCCGCACCAGATCGATGTCGAAGCCTTCGAGCTTGCCCGTCTCCGGATTGCGGTATCCCCAGCGGAAGCTGTTCTGGTCGACACCCGCGATCAGCTTTCCGCGCGCTCTGATCTTCGCGATGCCCGGGCCGTCGGCGCTCGACGGCGGCAGGCTGGCCTCCGGGTCCGTGCAGTCGTCGGCCCGGGCCTGGACCGCCTGCGCCGTACCCGGCCCCGAAGCGTCCCCGCCGAAGGTGCCGGCGCCGCCGCGGGAGAGCGGCAGCAGGGTGAGCGAGGCCGTCACCGCGCAGGCCACGGCCATGCCCGTCACTCCGCCCCAGCCGCGCAGCCTGCCGCGGATGGACCCAGGGCCCGTGCCGAGTTTCCCACCGGGCTCGCGGGGCCTGGAACCTCCGCCTCCGGCGTTGTCGTCAGTCACCGACGCTCCGCGTCGACTCCTTCCTCCGCCTTGGATTCGAAGGCCCCAGACCCCGCTCCCTGATCCGGCGGGAAACTCGGCACGGGCCCTCACACCCGTGCGCTTCCTGGTCATCGCTCCCCCTCTCACCGGTACTCCGAGAGCCTGCGGTTGACCCCGACGATCGCGGCGAGGGCACCCAGCGCGGCGAGCGCGGCGGCCCCGATGGGCAACCCGCCCAGCGCCCCGCGCCCGTCCTTCGCGGCCCGGGTGAACTCGCCCTGTTCATGGGCGAGCGCCTGCTTCAGCGCCTCGTCCACCCGGTTGAAGGACTCACCCGTCGAGTTCTTCGGCCCGATGATCTGCTTCAGCGCGCCCTCGTAGTCGCCGTTGTCGTCGGTCGTGCGGGCGGTCCGGTGGCGGCCCTGCCACTCGGAGACACCGTTGATGGCGTTCGCCACCGGCCCGCTCCCCTGGGAGTCGTCGGCGAGCTTCCTGGCTTCCCCCAGCTCTGCACCGAGGGCTTTCATGCCCGTGTTGTAGTCGGTCTCGTACTTGTCGTTCTTGCCGTCCGGGGTGAGTACCGCGCCGCGGGCGACAAGAGTGAGGTTCTCATTGGCGCGCGCCTTCAGTGAGTCGATCCGCGCATGATTGAGGACATCGAGGGACTGCTGCCCATGCACATCGGCGTCCAGCAGTTCGGACCGCGCCACCGTGTGCCCCACGGCCAGCCACAGCAGCACCACGGTGGACGCGGCGGTCGCGACGAGCAGCCCGTGGTTGAAGACCCGGTTCGTCCTGCGGTAGTTGCGCCGCTGCGCCCAGAACAGTGCGGCCAGTGCCACGACACCGAGCCCGAGCGAGAGGAACGGCCAGGCCCTGGCCGAGTCGTTGTCCCGGTCGAGCCGCCCGGTCTCCGCCGTGTACAGCCGCTCGGCGGCCGGCAGCAGTACGTTGGTCATCTTCTGGTTCGCGTACCGGAGATAGGCGCCGCCCAGCGGCAGGCCCTGCCGGTTGTTGGCACGGGCCCGCTCGATCAGCCCCGCGTAGCGGGGAAGCTCCTCGTTGAGCGTGGTGATCTCGTGCCCGGAGCTCGTCGACGCGTCCGTGTTGGCCGCGGCCTTCACCAGCAGCCGGGATGCCTCTTCGATGTCCTTGTCGTACCGGTCGTGGACATCGCGCGGCTCCTGCGCCCCGGCCAGGAAGCCGCTGGCCGCCGCGGTGTCGGCATCGGCCAGCGAGCGGTAGATGTCCGCCGCGTCGGCGCTCAGCGGCTGGCTGCGGCTCACCACGTCGTCGGCCGCAGCCGCCCGGTCGGCGATCTCGAAAGCCGTCACGGCTCCGAACGCCACGACGAGCAGGGCCAGTACGGCCCCGATGATCTGGAGCCTGCCCGGTTCGGTCGTCGCCGCGGCCCGCAGCCGGTCCGCCGTCGCGGACCAGGCACCGCGCTGCGGCGGAGCGGGTACGGTCGCGGGCACGGGCGGCTGAGCCCGCCCGTGTTCCGGCGCCGTGCGTACATTCGGCGGGTATGTCACTTGACCTCCCCCTCGGTCACTGACGGTGGCCCGGCCCCCGGCCGATCGGAGGACTGGTGCCCGGCCAGAAGTATGGCCGCAGGGACCGACATCCACACCAGGAACGCCTGGATCCTGCACCGGTCCACGGATGGTAGTCACACGCATTCGATCAAGGCCTGAGCCGCCGATCAAGCCGATCGGCGGACCAATCCCCGAAGCGGACCGATCTCCCCACCCATGAACACGTCCGGGACAACTGATCGGTTCCCGTGCGCAAGGGGGCGTGCGGCGGCGCGGAACGTGGCGGGGAGCCCCCATGGGGGGGGAAAACGTGGACGCTGGAATGTGCACGCCGGCGCGCGTGGACCCCCGCCGCCCCCCCC
>NZ_JBHVWS010000032.1:0-1139 GCF_042882185.1 Streptomyces sp. NPDC058239 | reverse complement strand
TGATCGAGTTTGTTTCTTATTTCTTTGCGGGGGGGTGTTGTTGTTGTTTTACCCCCGCGTCGACGGGGGGCTTCGGCCCCACCCCATGCCCCGCACCCGCCCCCTTGCGGCGGAAAACCGTCTCAGCTGTACTGTGCACGCAGCCTCTCGTGCACCCCGGCAGCCGCCCCCGTGTGATCCAGGCCGAGCAGCGCTGCCCCCAGGACCGGAGGCTCCGTCACCACCCGTACCACCGCCTTCGGGGCACGTACCGCGAGGAGTTCGGCGATCCTGTCGTCCAGCTGCGGGTGACGGGCCGCCAGCACCCCTCCGCCCAGCACCACCGGCGCCTCCTCGTCCAGCAGACCGAGCCGGGTCAGCGCGACCGACGCCATCGCGACGACCTCCTCCGCCAGCCGGTCCACCAGCGCACCCGCCACCGGGTCCCCGGCCGCCGCGGTCGCGAAGAGCACCGGAGTCAGCTCGTGCCTGCGCTCGAACTCGACCCGGCCCAGATGCAGCGCCTCGATCAGCGCGTACATCGAGTCGAGCCCGAAGTGTCCGGGCAGCGCACGGGCCAGCTCGGTCGGCTCACCGCGGCCGTCCTCCGCCCGCGAGGCGAACCACATCGCCTCCTCGGCCAGCCCCGAACCGCCGCCCCAGTCACCGGATATCCGGCCTATGGCGGGGAAGCGCGCGGTCCGCCCGTCCGGCACCATGCCGACACAGTTGATCCCCGCACCGCATACGACGGCCACACCCCGCGGCTCGTCCACCCCCGCGCGCAGAATCGCGAAGGTGTCGTTGCGCACCTCGACCGTGGATCCCCAGCCACGGGCGCGCAGCGCCGCCGCCAACTGCTCTTCCTCCACCGGAAGATCGGCGTTGGCGAGACAGGCCGACACATGTGCGACGGAGTCCACCGGTTCGCCGGACAGCTCCAGCGCCCGGCCGACGGCCGCACCGAGAACGTCCACGGCCGTCTCGATCCCCACGGCCGGCGGCTGGAAGCCACCGCCGCGGGCCGCCGACAGAACCGTGCCGTCCTCACCGATCAGTGCCACATCGGTCTTGCTGTTCCCCGCATCGATCGCGAGGACCGAAGCGTTCACGCCCACGCCAGGTGCTCCCGGTTGTGCGCGATCAGCTTGTCGGTGAGC
>NZ_JBHVWS010000031.1:0-110677 GCF_042882185.1 Streptomyces sp. NPDC058239 | reverse complement strand
CCCCTGACCGGGGTACGGGCCCGCGCCGTCTGTGCGGTGACGCGATACTGCGGTGCTGCTCCGTCGCGGTGAAGCGATCAGGCGCCGAGGATCTCGCGCGCCAGCTTGGCGGTCTCGGTCGGCGTCTTGCCGACCTTGACGCCGGCGGCCTCAAGGGCCTCCTTCTTCGCCTGCGCGGTGCCGGAGGAGCCGGAGACGATGGCGCCGGCGTGGCCCATGGTCTTGCCCTCGGGGGCGGTGAAGCCCGCGACGTAACCGACGACCGGCTTGGTGACGTTCTTCGCGATGAAGTCGGCCGCACGCTCCTCGGCGTCGCCGCCGATCTCACCGATCATCACGATCAGGTCGGTCTCGGGGTCGGCCTCGAACGCCGCGAGGGCGTCGATGTGCGTCGTGCCGATGACCGGGTCGCCACCGATGCCGACGGCGGACGAGAAGCCGATGTCACGGAGCTCGTACATCATCTGGTAGGTCAGCGTGCCGGACTTGGACACGAGACCGATGCGGCCGGGCTTGGTGATGTCGCCCGGGATGATGCCGGCGTTGGACTGACCGGGGGTGATCAGGCCGGGGCAGTTCGGGCCGATGATCCGGGTCTTGTTGCCCTTCGAGCCCGCGTACGCCCAGAAGGCGGCGGAGTCGTGGACGGCAATGCCCTCGGTGATCACGACGGCGAGCGGGATCTCGGCGTCGATCGCCTCGACGACGGCGGCCTTGGCGAAGGCCGGCGGCACGAAGAGAACCGACACGTTCGCGCCGGTCTTCTCCATCGCCTCGGCGACGGTCCCGAACACGGGTACCTCGTTGCCGTCGAAGTCGACGGACGTGCCGGCCTTGCGCGGGTTCACGCCGCCGACGATGTTGGTGCCGTCGGCGAGCATGAGCTTGGTGTGCTTCATGCCGGTGGCACCGGTCATCCCCTGGACGATGACCTTGCTGTCCTTGGTGAGGAAGATAGCCATGGTGTTGGAGTCCCTCGTCCCTTACTTCGCAGCCGCGGCGAGCTCGGCGGCCTTGTCGGCCGCGCCGTCCATGGTGTCCACGCGCTGAACGAGCGGGTGGTTGGCGTCGGAAAGGATCTTGCGACCCAGCTCCGCGTTGTTGCCGTCGAGGCGCACGACCAGCGGCTTGGTGACTTCCTCGCCCTTGGACTTGAGCAGCTCAAGCGCCTGGACGATGCCGTTGGCGACCTCGTCGCACGCGGTGATGCCACCGAAGACGTTGACGAAGACGGACTTGACGTCCGGGTCGCCGAGGATGATCTCCAGGCCGTTCGCCATGACCTCGGCGGAGGCGCCACCACCGATGTCGAGGAAGTTGGCGGGCTTCACGTTGCCGTGGTTCTCACCGGCGTACGCGACGACGTCCAGCGTCGACATGACCAGACCGGCACCGTTACCGATGATGCCGACCTCGCCGTCGAGCTTGACGTAGTTGAGGTTCTTGGCCTTGGCGGCAGCCTCGAGCGGGTTGGCTGCGGCCTTGTCCTCGAGCGCCTCGTGCTCGGGCTGACGGAAGTCGGCGTTCTCGTCGAGAGACACCTTGCCGTCCAGCGCGAGGATGTCGCCGGAGGCGACCTTGGCGAGCGGGTTGACCTCGACGAGGAGCGCGTCCTCGGCGACGAAGGTGTCCCACAGCGTCACCATGACCTCGGCGACCTTCTCGGCCACCTCGGCCGGGAACTTCGCCTGGGCGACGATCTCGCGGGCCTTCTCGATCGTGACTCCGGAGTTGGAGTCGACCGGGACCTTCGCGAGGGCCTCGGGGGTCTTCTCCGCGACCTCCTCGATGTCCATGCCGCCCTGCACCGAGGCCATGGCCAGGAAGGTGCGGTTGGTGCGGTCGAGGAGGTACGAGACGTAGTACTCCTCAAGAATCTCCGGCGCGGTCTCGGCGATCATCACCTTGTGGACCGTGTGGCCCTTGATGTCCATGCCGAGGATGTCGGTCGCGCGGGCGACCGCCTCGTCGGGGGTGGCGGCCAGCTTGACGCCGCCGGCCTTGCCGCGGCCGCCGACCTTCACCTGCGCCTTGACGACAGACTTGCCGCCCAGCCGCTCGGTCGCCTCGCGGGCTGCCTCAGGCGTGTCGATGACTTCACCGGCCAGCACCGGTACACCGTGCTTGGCGAAGAGGTCCCTCGCCTGGTACTCGAACAGGTCCACGCGCGTCCGTCCCTTATCAATGGTCTCGCGGTTCGTTTTCTGCGTGGGCGTGCCGCGAGGGGCAACGTGACTGCTCTGTCACCAGGAAGGCGCACACGGTGACCCGGGGTACGCGGCATGTCCATCTCGCAGGTTATCCCCGCGCTCCGCAGGACCCTAAATCGCAGATCACACCTGAGCGGTGATTACGGTCACAGATCCCGCCGGCGCCCGGGTCGCAGTGGACAAAAGGGCACTCCTGCGGTGCGGCGGGGACGGGCCCCGGACCGGGCGGTCCGGGGCCGCCGGCCTCAGATGCTCCGGGCCGGGTACCCGGGAGTACCGAAGGAGGGCACCGAGTCTGTCGCATCGGTCACATGCGCCGGAGTGATCGAGGTCAGTCCCCCGGCGCCGTAGGCCGCGTTCCCGGCAGTGGGACGGACATCGTCACCGACCGTACCGACGAGACCGCCGGCGAACGGCTGCGCCTGGGCTCCGACGCCGTGCGCCAGCGGCATCACTCGGCCGGTGACGCCCTGTGCGAACGGGGCGACCGCATCCCCGGCCAGCCCCTGGGCGAGCGGCTGCACCTCGGAGGTGACGCCCCCGGCGAACGGCTGGACCGCGCCCGTCACGCCCTGGGCCAGCGGCTGGACCTCGTTCGCCACACCCTGCACGAAGGGCACCGCGGCCTGCTGCACGACGCCCTCGGCGAATGGCGTGACCTCGGCGACCACACCCTGGACGAGAGTGGCGACGTCACCGAGCGCCTGGCCGACGACCGGCAACACCGTGGAGACGGCGTCGGCGGCGACGGGCGGCAGCACGGCGTCGGTGGTCTGGCCGACGACCGGCTCGGCCTGGGCGGTGGACCGGGCGACGGTCCCGGTGGTGCTTCGGACAGTGCTTCGGGCGATGCCCTGCGCGGTGGTCAGAGCGTTGGGTGCCGTCGTCCGTGCGTAGTCGGCGTAGCCGGGGATCTGCTCGATCGGGCCGAAGAGGTAGTCGATGGGGGCCTCCGGCGCGGCCGGGACGCCCCGCAGGACCTGCTCGTCCAGGATGCCCTGCGGGGCCAGGACGTCGGACCGGCTGATGGCGTCGTGGAGCGTGCCGGTGGCCTTGTCCGCGGCGCCCGTGACCTGGTCCTGGACCGCCTTGGCCCGGCCGGCCGGCTCGGCGGCCGTGGCGCCCTTGGCCGCGGACGTCGCTTCGGCGGCCTTCGCCGCGACGTCGCCCCTCGCCCCGGCGGCCTTCGTCCCGACGGTGTCCTTGATGTTGCCGAGGTCCGTGAGACTGCCGAGGCCCTTGCTGTCCCCGAGGTCCGTGAGGTTCCCGACCTCCTCGGCCCCGTCGACTCCGTTGACCACGTCGGCGGCGTCGACCGAGTGGTCGGGGGTGGACAGCGGAAGGGAGACGGGCAACTCGTCCGCGCTGGCCGCGGCGGTGCCGAGGGCCCACATTCCGGTGGCGGTGGCGGCGACAGCTATGGAACGGCGGATGTTCTTGTGCATGTGTGTGTCAGATCCTTCGAATTCGTTTCGGCGGTCCGGAACTGTCCGGACGGCGGGCAGACCTGTTCCGCCCCCGCGCGGCAGGTCGGGGTGGGGGAACGGGCTGCCCTAGCCGGGGAATTCGAGGATGTCGCCGGATCTGTCGCGGACCGGTGCGGCGGTCGCCGGGAGGCCGGCACCGCGTATGAGTCCGAAGAAGGAACCGCCCGCGAACGGGACGGCGTGCTGGTCGCCGTTGCGCGGCGCATGGGCCTCGGCGGATGCGGGACGGCCGAGGCCGTGGACGGGATCGTGCGGTGCCCGCTCGGACATCGGCCGGTACTCCGGTGCGAGGGCCCGTTGGGCGTCACGCACCGCTGCGTCGCCCAGCGGGGCGAACCCGCCCGGGGCGGCTGTCACCGCGGGGGTGTACGTACGGATGAGGTGCGGCACGACGAGGGTTCGCGCGCTGTCGTCTACGGAGCCGGGGGCCCGGTGCGGTTCGGCGGGCGGACCGCTGGGGGTGTGGGTGTGGGGGTCCGGCAACGTCAGCGGCGGCAACCCGTCGGGGAGCGCGCCGACGACGCCGGTGACCACCACGCGGAGAAGCATCCCGGCCGCGTTGTCGACCTGCCGGACCTGTTGGGCGAGCGGCCGGGCCGTGGCGTGGACCGTCCCGACAACCGGCCGGGCTGCGGGGGAAACGGTGCGGCGGGCCGCCGGTTGGGCCGGCGGGTGCGCCGTCTTGCCGACAGACGCGATGCGAGCGGCGGCCGCCGGGCCCGTCTTCGTATCGGCGACCGTATCCGCGACCTGTCGCGCGCTCGGCTCAACTGCCGTGCGCGCCGGGCCCGTAGCGACTTCTGCTTCGGCTTCCGCTTCTGTGTCCGCTGCGCGGGCGATCGTTGCCCCCGTGCCGGGGAGCGACGGAGCGGGTTGCTGTGCCGCATGGGCCCGTGTCCCGAAGAGCAGCCCCAGGGCCAGCAGCCCGCCGAGGAACAGCACCACCTGCAGCGCTCGCCGGCCGACCGGCCCGCGCCGGGGGCGCGGATCGGTGGCGGAACGAACGGCTGCGGTGGTCACGTGGGGATGAGCCCTCTCCGGATGGCGCGGACTGCGGAATGCGGTCCTCCGCGGATGACGGGACGATGCTTGCACGAACCTCCCGGGGTCGCGCAAGCCCCTTGTTACTGATGAGTCTCCTTGTCCGGTATGGGAAGTGGCCTCTTCTCGATCGCCGCTGCCATCACTTCCGGGAACAGATCCGGGGTACATGCGAATGCCGGTGCGCCCAGGGCCCCGAGGGCCGCCGCATGGTCGCGGTCGTAGGCGGGTGCCCCCTCGTCGGACAGCGCGAGCAGCGTCACGAACTGCACGCCGGATGCCTTCATCGCGGCGACCCGCTTCAGCATCTCGTCGCGTATGCCGCCCTCGTAGAGGTCGCTGATGAGGACGACGACGGTGTCGGCGGGGCGGGAGATCTTCGACTGGCAGTAGGCGAGCGCCCGGTTGATGTCGGTGCCGCCGCCGAGCTGGGTGCCGAAGAGTACGTCGACGGGGTCGTCGAGCTGGTCGGTGAGGTCGACCACTGCCGTGTCGAAGACGACAAGCCTGGTTTGCAGGGTTCGCATGGAGGCGAGCACCGCGCCGAAGACGGAGGCGTAGACGACGGAGGCGGCCATCGACCCCGACTGGTCGATGCAGAGGATGACGTCCTTCTTCACGGACTGCGCGGCCCGCCCGTAGCCGATGAGCCGCTCGGGGACGACGGTGCCGTACTCGGGGAGGTAGTTCTTGAGGTTGGCCCGGATGGTTCGGCCCCAGTCGATGTCGTGGTGGCGGGGCCGGTTGATCTTGGCCGAGCGGTCCAGCGCGCCGGTGAGTGTGGCCCGGGTGCGGGTGGCGAGCCGCTTCTCCAGATCGTCGACGACCTTGCGCACGACGGCTCTTGCGGTCTCCTTCGTCGTCTCGGGCATGACCTTGTTGAGCGAGAGGAGCGTTCCGACGAGATGGACGTCCGCCTCGACGGCCTCCAGCATCTCCGGTTCGAGGAGCAGTGCGGAGAGGCCGAGTCGGTCGATCGCGTCGCGCTGCATGACCTGAACGACGGAGCTGGGGAAGTACGTGCGGATGTCACCGAGCCAGCGGGCCACGGAGGGGGCGGAGGCTCCGAGTCCGGCCGAGCGGTTGTTCCCGCCCCGGCCCCCGGGTCTGCCTCCGCCGCCGTACAGCGCGGTCAGTGCGCCGTCCATCGCGGCGTCGCGTCCGGTGAGGGTGCAGCCGGTGCTCTCTGCGCTGTCCCCGCCCAGGACCAGCCGCCACCGACGCAGCCGCTCGTCGTTCGCCGGGCCCGACCGCGGGCGGGGGCGTGCCGAGCGGTCCGCCGGGCCGGGCGGCGAGCTGTGGGCCGGGTGCGGTGCGGTGCCGGCCGTGTCCGTGGTCATCCCGTTGCCCCCAGGGGTTCCTTGACGTTCCCGGCTCGCTCGTCCGGATCTCTGTTGTCCGGGTCGACGCCGCCCGGTTCCGGACCGGTGCCGGTGTCCAGACCGAGCAGCAGACGCAGCACCGGCACCACCGCGTCGGCCCTGGCTCCGTCGAGTCCGGGGCCGAAGCCGGGTGTCGTCGTCCCGGTGGCGGTGGCTGTCGGTCCCCCGGAGGACGGACCGCGCCGCACCAGTTCGCCCAGCGTGCGCCGTATGCCCGCTTCGTACGCCGAGAAGGTGCGGCGCAACAGGGGCAGCACATCGGCGAAGGTGTCGGCCGGAACCCCGGTGAGCCAGGCGTCGACCAGCCCGAGCAGTCGCTCGTCGTGGACGAGGAGCATGCCGCCTCCGGCCGCTCCGCCGACGAACCCCTCGATCCAGGCCGCGGCGTCGGCCGGGGGTGTGCCGGGCGAGAGGGCCAGACCCATCAGCCGTGCCGCGTCGTCCTCCGCGAGCCGTCCTTCGTCGAGCAGCAGGCGGGCCGCGCGGCCCCGGATGACGCCCGCGACCGTGTCCCGGGCGGCGAGTTTGTGCAGCACGGCGGTCCAGCGCTCACGCAGCCCGTCCCCGTCGGCATCCGTGTGATCGGCTCCGGTGAGCAGCCCGATCGCGGTGTGGACCCCGTCCACCCGGCGGCGCAGTTCGGCTGCGCCGTCGGCGTCCAGTCCGGTGCAGGCGGGAGGGAGTCCGACACAGATCCGCTCGGCGAGCCCGGCCGCGACCTCGCCGAGAGCCGCGGTGTCCGTGGACCGCACGTCGCCGTAGCGCAGGGTGCGCGCCAGCGCGGGCAGGGCGTCGGCGAGATGGCCGACGTCGGCGTCGAGTGCGGCGCGGTCGGCGAGGGCCCGCATCACTACGGGCAGCGCGTCGGGCAGTTCGGCGAGGAGGCAGTGCTCGGCGAGTGCGGTGACCTCGGCGAGTGCGGTCGCCGAAGCCGCCTGGCCTTCGGCCTTGGCGGTCGCCGCGGAGAGCACGGTGGTGCCCCATGTCCCGGCCTCCGCGACCCGTACGTACAGCTCGGGTTCCCAGCGCAGCCGCCAGCTCTCCCGGAAGGTGCCGGTACTCGCCCGGCCCGCGGCGGGCTCGCCCCAGCCGACGGCGAGGATCCGCAGCCGGTGGAGCAGCCGGCTGCGGGCCGCGTCGGTGTCCTTGCGCAGGTCGAGCTCCAACTCCCGCTCCATGGCCTCCGGTTTGAGCCGGAGTGTGCGCTGCTGTCGGGTGAGGTCGCGCTGCAGGGGTACGGCAGGGGCGGTGTCCGGCACTTCGCCGAGTGTCTCGCCGACTATCAGCCGGTCCTGTACGAGCGCGAGCGGCACATCGGAGCCTTCGCACATCACGGCCCGGATCGCATCGGTCGTCTCGCTCAGCCCGGCCAGCGGGCGGCCGCGCATGGCGGCGAGGGTCTCGGCGAGCCTGACGGCCTCGATGACATGGGCGGACGAGACGAACCGGTCCTCGTCGCGCAGGAGTCCGGCGACCTTGGTCATCCACCGCTCGATCGGGCGGTCGGCGGTCTCGAAGAGGTGTCCGTACCAGCCGGGCGAGTCGATGCCCGCCCCGTATCCGCTGTGCCGGGCGAGCCGGCGGTGCGACCAGGGCACCCAGGTCAGCTCGGCCTTGACCTTGGGCAGCCCCTTGAGCAGGGCCCGGTCGGCGGCGAGCGTGGTCCTCGTAACGAGCGCGGGCACATGCCAGGCGCCGCAGACTACCGCGATGTCGTCCCCGAACTCCTTTACCGCCTTGCGCAGTTGGATACGCATATACGCCTCGCGAACGGTGTCACGAGGGTGGCCGCCGTCCCCGTACACCTCACGCAGGGCCGTCATCGCCTCGGCGAGCGCGGCGAACGGCGCCCGCGGGTCGACGGCTTCGCCGCCCTGGGTGCGGTGTTCGACGACGTCCTCCCACCAGCGCTCCGGGTCGTCGTAACCCGCCGTCTCGGCCAGTACACCGATGGGGTCGACCGGGGCATGCGCAGGCGAGTCGGCCGTAGCCCGCTCCCTGGCTCCGCCCCCGTCCGTTCCCCCGTTCCCATCCGCTTCCGCGCCCCTGTCCCGGTCCGTTTCGTGTTCCGCTGCCTGTGCCATGGCCAGGGAGTTCACCGCGGGCAGGTCGATGAAGCGGACCGGGACGTCGTGCGCCAGTGCCCAGCGGATCGCGACCCACTCGGGCGAGAACGCGGCCAGCGGCCAGAACGCCGCCTGTCCCGGGTCGTCGACAGCATGGGCAAGAAGCGCGACCGGAGGCCGCATCTGCTCGTCGGCGGCCAGCGGCAGCAGTGCGTCACCCTCAGGAGGTCCCTCGATCAGCACCGCCCGCGGGCGGGCGGCTTCCAGAGCCGCACGGACGGCTCGGGCCGAGCCCGGGCCGTGGTGCCGCACCCCCAGCAGCAGCGGTCCGGCGGGACGCGCGGCCCGGGTCATGCGGATACCTCGCGGCAGGCGCGGTAGAAGTCCTTCCACCCGTCCCGCTCCCGGACCACGGTCTCCAGGTATTCCTGCCAGACCACCCGGTCGGCCGCGGGATCGCGGACGACCGCGCCCAGGATGCCCGCCGCCACATCACCGGGGCGCAGCACCCCGTCGCCGAAGTGCGCGGCCAGCGCAAGGCCGTTGGTGACCACGGAGATCGCCTCGGCCGTCGACAGCGTCCCCGAGGGAGACTTGAGCTTGGTGCGGCCATCGGTGGTGACACCGTCACGCAGCTCGCGGAAGACCGTCACGACGCGACGGATCTCGGCCATACCGTCGGGCGCGGCCGGGAGGTCCAGCGAACGGCCGATCTGGTCGACGCGCCGGGACACGATGTCGACCTCTGCGTCGGGGGTGGCCGGCAGCGGCAGCACGACGGTGTTGAACCGGCGGCGCAGCGCGCTGGACAGCTCGTTGACCCCGCGGTCGCGGTCATTGGCGGTGGCGATGACGTTGAAACCGCGGACCGCCTGGACCTCCTGGCCCAGTTCGGGGACGGGGAGCGTCTTCTCCGACAGGATCGTGATCAGCGAGTCCTGCACATCGGCGGGGATACGGGTGAGTTCCTCGATCCGCGCGGTCATGCCGTCGGACATGGCGCGCATGAGCGGACTCGGGACCAGGGCGCCGCGGCTGGGCCCGTGCGCGAGCAGTTGTGCGTAATTCCAGCCGTAGCGGACGGCTTCCTCCGGGGTGCCCGCCGTGCCCTGGACCAGCAGGGTCGAGTCGCCGCTGACGGCGGCCGCGAGATGCTCGGAGACCCAGGTCTTGGCGGTGCCGGGAACGCCGAGGAGCAGCAGGGCCCGGTCGGTGGCGAGTGTGGTCACGGCGACTTCGACGAGGCGGCGCGGACCGACGTACTTGGGCGTGATCACCGTGCCGTCCGGCAGTGTGCCGCCGAGCAGGTAGGTGGCGACGGCCCACGGGGACAGCCGCCAACGGGCGGGCCGCGGGCGGTCGTCGGCCGCGGCAAGGGCCTTCAGCTCATGGGCGAAGGCATCCTCGGCATGCGGTCGCAGGGCCTGTACGCCAACGGCGGCGGTGGTTTCGGACACGGTCATGGATCCCCCTCCAGATCGGGTCGACCTGATGTGGTTTCCACCGTGCACCATGGCACTGACAATCGGCCCCGACCGCAGGTCGGGGCCGATTCAGTGGCTACGGGTGGAGCGTTCAGCCGGTCACCGGCGAGACCGCGACGCAGCCGCCCGCGGTGACGAGGCCCTCGCCCTTGGCCTCCTTGATGACCTTGCCCTTGTGCGTGATCGAGCAGGTGACGTCGGCCCCGTCCTCGTCCAGGGCGATCGGCATGACGGCGGGCGGCATGATCCCGCGCAGCGTGACGGTCTTACGCCACGGCAGCTTGGGGGACTTGACCGTCTCGATCTTCGGGTCCATGGCCTTGCCGCCGCCCGCGTGGAACTGGATCTCGTCCACGCTCGTGCCGGTGACCTCGTAGGTGACTTCGTACGTCTCGTCCACGGCCTTGTCCACCTGGTCGACGGTCTCGGAGCAGGCGCCGAGTCCCACGGCGAGACCGAGGACGACGGCTGCGCGGACGGCCGTCCGAACAGTGCGGACGTTACGGATGTTACGGACGGTGCGGTTCATCAGCTGATCCCCCCGGATTCAAAGGTCTGGAGTTCGCAGCGAATCGCAAAGGACGGGTAAAGTCAAGTGATACGCGTGACGGCAAATCGGCAGGTCAGGTTGATTGTCAGTGGTGCGTTCTACCGTCGTTGCCATGCTGCTATCTCACGGGGGAGAACCCTTGCGCGCCGCCGGCCCGGCGGCGCGCTGGACGGTGGAACAGGTCCTGGCCCTGGCTCCTGACGAGACGTCACGCAAGGCGGGAAGCAAGCTCGGTTCGGCCGGTCCGTGGTCGGGCGGCGGGTGCGACGGCTCGGGAGCGGTGTGGGGGCTGTGCAAGGGGAGCGGGAGCAAGCCGTATCAAACGGTGGTGGACACCGCCGGTCCTGCGTACAAATGCAGTTGTCCCAGCCGGAAGTTCCCGTGCAAGCACGCGCTGGGTCTGCTGCTGGTCTGGGTGTCCGGCGAATCGGCCCTGCCCGCCGGCGAGGTGCCGGACTGGGCCGGTGAGTGGCTGACGGGCCGTCGCAAGCGTGCGGCGGACAAGGGGGAGAAGGGCGGGCCGACGGCGGGCGGCGCCTCGGCCGCGGGCCCGGCCGACCCGGAGGCCGCCCGGCGGCGCGCCGAGCGGCGGGCCGGGCGGATCACCGGCGGTGCACTGGAGCTGGAGCAGCGGCTGACGGATCTGCTGCGCGGTGGTCTGGCTGCGGCCGATCAGTCGGGGTACGGGCTGTGGGAGGAGACGGCGGCCCGCATGGTAGATGCCCAGGCGCCCGGACTGGCCGCCCGCGTACGGGAGTTGGGCTCCATCCCGGCGTCCGGGCCTGGCTGGCCGGTGCGGCTGCTGGAGGAGTGCGCGCTGCTGCATCTGCTGGACAGCGCATGGCTGGGGATCGACCGGCTGCCGGAGCCGCTGGCGGCCACGGTCCGTTCCCGCGTGGGGCTGACCGCCCCCGCCGAGGGCCCACCGGTCCGCGACCACTGGCTGGTCCTCGCCCAGTACGACACCCCGGACGGCAAGATCGTCGCGCGCCGCATCTGGTTGTACGGGAGGGACTCCGGCCGCACGGCTCTGCTGCTCTCCTTCGGGTCGGCCGGGCGCGCCCCTGGGCCGGCACTGCCGGTGGGCGTCACGATCGACGCCGAGATCACGCCCTATCCGGGCGCCGGCCGGCTACGGGCGGAGCTGGGTGAGCAGTTCGGTGTCCCATCACCGACCGGTACGCCACCGCCGGGCGGTACGGCGGCGGCCGCGATCGGTGCGTACGCAGACGCCCTGCGGGACGATCCCTGGCTGGACGCCTGGCCGGTGACACTGCGCGATGTCATACCCGTACCGTCCGGGGACGGCTGGCAGCTGGTCGACGCGGCGGGCGATGCGGCCCTGCCCGTCGCCCCTTCGGCGCTGTCCCGGCCCGGCCTGTGGACGCTCGTCGCGCTCTCCGGCGGCTCGCCCGTCACGGTCTTCGGCGAATGCGGTCACCGCGGGTTCGACCCGCTCGCGGCCTGGTCCACGGACGCGGACACCGGAGCCTGCGGAGTCGACGGCGTCGGGATCAGCAGCGCCGACACGACGTCCGAGACCGTGCCGCTCATCTGACGTTGGATTCGAAGGGGGACCAATGCCTCGCACCGTCACACCCGCGCCCTGGGAAGAGCTCGTCACCTCGGCGCTTCTCGGCACCGACCGCCGCCCGGCCGAGGCAGGCGGCGGACCGGGCGGACTTCTGGACGCGGCGGCGCTCCACACCGTGCAACGCAGAGCGGGGCTGCTGCCCGCCTCCGCGGCCGCCCGGCCCGAGCCGGCGCCCGCCGACCCGCGGCCGCCGCTGCCCCCGGCCGCGCGGCGCAGGCTCGCCCAGCTGCTCGCGGACCGGTCGGCACCGGGCGGCTCGGGCGGCCGGCGGGGTACGGCTCCTGATCTCACGGAGCTGATCCCGCAGTGGCTGGCCACCGCCAATCAGCACGGCTACCGTGCCCCGGCCTCGCTGCTCCCGCCCCTGCTGGACGCGGCCAGGTCCCGTACCGACCTGCGGCCGCAGGCCCTGGCCTTCACCGGGCCACGCGGGCTGTGGCTGGCCGGGCTGAACCCCGAGTGGAAGTTCGCACTGCGCGGCTCGTCCGGCAGCTCGTTGCTGCCGGACGTCACGGAGCCGGAAGCGGTCGCCCGGCTGTGGGAGGAGGGCCTGTTCGCCGAACGGGTCGCCCTGCTCGGGGCCGTACGGGCTCACGATCCCGTTGAAGCGCTCGCGCTGCTCGCCACCACATGGACCACCGAGCGCGCCGAGGACCGGCTGATGTTTCTCGACTCACTGCGCACCGGACTGTCCGGAGTGGACGAGACCTTCCTGGAACAGGCACTCTCCGACCGCAGTCGCAATGTCCGCTCGACTGCTGCCGAACTGCTGTCGGCGCTGCCGGGGTCGGCGTTCGCCGAACGGATGGCGGGCCGCGCGATGTCCTGTGTGAGCCCAGACCTCACGGGCGACGAGGCCTCCGTCGCCGTGGAGGCCCCACACGAATGCGATGCGTCGATGGAGCGCGACGGCGTGGTGGCGGTGCCGCCGTCCGGGCGGGGCGAACGGTCGTGGTGGCTCGGCCAGTTGGTGGAGGCGGCCCCCCTCGCCACCTGGCCGGTGCGGTTCGGTGGCCGCGCCGCACAGGAGATCGTCGGCCTGCCGGTGGCCGACGGCTGGGCCGAGGAACTGCACGCGGCATGGTGCCGGGCAGCAGTGCGGCAGCGGGATCCGGAGTGGGCCCGCGCTCTGCTCGGCGCCCCGTCCGTCCCCCCGTCGAACGGCCCCGGTACGGCGTCGCTCGCAGAGCGGTCGAAACTGCTCGCCATACTTCCCGCAGCCGAGCGGGCCGAATGGGTGGCCGACTTCATCGCGGCGCACGGACTGTCGGAGGCCTTCCAGCTGCTGGGGGTCTGCCCGACACCCTGGGCCGAACCACTGGGCCGCTCGGTCGTCGACGCCCTGGACATCGCCCGGGACGCGGGCAGCTATCCCTGGAGTTTCAGCGGCGTGATGGGCCTCGCCGAGCGCTGTCTGAACCCTGCCGAGGCGGACCGTCTGGTGGTCCTCACCACCCCCCCGGACGAACCGGAGGACGCCTCACCGGGCGCGAACGGCTACTGGTCGGAGGCATTCCAGCGACTGGTCTCCACGCTGCGGCTGCGCTCGGCGATGGACCTGGAACTGATACCGGGCTGTGGAAGGATCGGCGGGCTCCGGCCCGAGAGGAATCGGCAGGAACCAGGCGCCTGAGCGGGAGCCGGGGTCCCGGAAGGCCGGAGCCCGAGTGGGGCCGGACGCCGAGAGCCAAGTGTCCGGCGCAGGCCGGCGGAGCCAAGTGTCCGGCCGAGGCCGGCGGCCGGCCTCGGCCACCCGGTCCCGAGTAAGCGGCACGGGCGTGCCGGGGGCCGAGAGGCCAGGAGGCCGGGGAGGCCGGAGAGGCCGGAGAGGCCGGAGAGGCCGGAGAGGCCAGGAGGGGCCCGGGAGGCTCGGAGGGGCCCGGGAGGCTCGGAGGACAAGTGTCCGGCAGGGCCCGGGGCCCGGGGCGGGGCTGGGCGGAGGTCCGGACCCAGGTGTCCGGCGGGGCCAGTGGCCGATCCCAGGTGCCCGGGCGCGGGCGCAGCTCGCAGAGTCGGCCGCAGGCAGTGACTCCGGGCAAGCAGCTCCAGGAGCTCCAGGGGCTCCAGGGGCAAGCCGCCCCGCCGGCCAACCCCGCGCAGCCGTCGCCCGGCACACCGCCGCGGGCAGACGGGCCTGTCGGCCCGCTGCCTTGCGGCGGGGGTGGGTCAGGCTTCCACGTGGTGGCGGACGTTCGCGTTGACCCAGTCGACGATCGACGCCGTCGTCGCACCCGGGGTGAAGATCTCCGCGACACCCTGGTCCTTCAGCGGTGCGATGTCCGCTTCCGGGATGATGCCGCCGCCGAAGACCTTGATGTCCTCCGCCTCACGCTCCTTCAGCAGCTCGATCACCTTGGCGAAGAGCGTGTTGTGCGCACCGGAGAGGATCGAGAGGCCGATCGCGTCGGCGTCCTCCTGGATCGCGGTGTCCACGATCTGCTCGGGCGTCTGGTGGAGCCCGGTGTAGATGACCTCCATACCGGCGTCGCGCAGCGCACGCGCGATCACCTTGGCCCCGCGATCATGGCCGTCCAGGCCCGGCTTGGCCACCACCACACGGATCGGACCGGTCACACCCATCACTGCCTCCACATGCGTCTCCCGTGCCTGAAGGGCCGGGGATGTGAACGAACGTTATCGACAGCATCCCGCAACCCGCCGTTTCGCGGTGGACGGGGAGGGGGAAATCACACGTGGGACATGTTCACCGGGCGCCGTTCCCGCTTGACGCGGCACACCTGCCGTGCGGGACCGGCCGCCAGGGGAGCCGCCAAGAGGTCGCCGTACCACCGCGCCGCCAGCCGCGCGGCACGGTGGTACGGGCCGCCGGGCCCATCGTCATCGGGACCGTCGGCCGATCGTTCGCCGGTCACCACCGGTGAGCAGTGGCCTGCGAATCGGAGCCGAACCCCGGCCGGACGGCCGGGGTTCGGCCGCCCGTACCTCCGCAACGGCACCCCATGAGGGCATACGGGGACCGGAGCCGCCACCCCGCGTGCCGAAGCAGGAGGTCGGCCATGAAGGTCCTGCCTTTCCTTCCCCTATTGCTGCGCCGGCCGTGTCTGTGCTGCGCCCGGCTGTCATCCGCGCTGCTCAAGGCCACCGCACTCGAACTGGTGGTGCTCGCCGGGCATGTACTCCTCTACCCCACCGGCATCGCCGGGGAGCGGCGGCCCCCGCAGCGCCCGGCAGAACCGGGCACCACACCCCCCACCGCCCCGGCCGGAGCCTCCGCTCTCCTCGCCGAGGGCGGCGAGCGGCCGCCCGTCGTGCTCCTGCACGGCTTCATCGACAACCGCTCGGTCTTCGTCCTGCTCCGCCGCTCCCTCGCCCGGCACGGCTGGCGCCATCTGGAGTCGCTCAACTACTCGCCGCTGACCTGTGACATCCGTACGGCGGCCGAGTTGCTCGGCCGGCACGTCGAGGAGATCTGTGCCCGCACCGGACACCACCAGGTCGACATCGTCGGGCACAGCCTCGGCGGCCTGATCGCCCGCTATTACGTACAGCGGCTGGGCGGTGACCAGCGGGTCCGCACCCTGGTCACCCTCGGCACACCGCACGGGGGCACGTCCGTCGCCCCACTGGCCAGTGCTCACCCCATCGTGCGCCAGATGCGTGCGGGCTCCGCGCCGATCGAGGAACTGCGCAGGCCGGCGCCCGGCTGCCGCACCCGGTTCGTGAGCTTCTGGAGCGAGCTGGACCGGGTGATCGTCCCAGCCGAGGCGGCCTGCATCGACCATCCGGATCTCGACGCGCTGAACGTACGCGTCAGCGGTATCGGCCATCTCGCGCTCCCGGTGCATCCCACCGTCGCCGCCGCGGTCCGGCAGGCGCTGGAATCCCGCGAAACGGCGATCGAAGCCACAGGACCCGCAGGAGCCACAGGAACCACCGGAACAACAGGGGCCGCTTCGGTGGCTTGACCGGACCGGCCCGGCCTCATCACACCCCGCCGGAGGCCCCAAAAATAGAACGCGTTTCGAACATAGAGCCAAGGCTGTGTGGACAGTCCGTCGAAAGACGGCCGATTGCCCGTTTCCTGAGCCGCCCGAGCCTGCCGAAGATTGTCGACGTCACGTACCGCCGGGTACAGTCGCGGCCACTGCTCCCCCTGGGATCCCTCCGCCGGACCCCAGACCACAGGTCCTGCTGCCGAGGCGAGAGAGAAGTTGGTGAACGACCAGCACCCCCACGCCGGGTACGCCGGATACGACAGCCAAGCCACCGGCAGCTTCGACAGCGACCCGCTCTTCGGCTCCCTTCCCGGCAGCTACGACGGCACGTACGGCAGCGGCTACGACACCGGCCAGGCCGGGTACAGCGGCCAGTACGACTCCACGCAGTGGGACACGGGCGCACACGCCACCACCTCGTACGACGCTTACGCCCCGTACGCAGCGGAGCCCCAGCAGCAATACGCCGCAGGCCCCACGTACGACACCACAGCCACCTGGACGCCCGGAGCCGACTACGGCACGGCAGCGACCACGGCCGCCACTGCCACAACTACCGCCGTCTTCGCCGAAATTCCGGCACAGGGCGGCACCCCGGACGCCACGGGCCAGTGGGACACCAACGGCTGGTACCAGACCGGCCAGTGGGCGACGACCGACACGGCCGCGTACGACACCGGCGCGTACGACGCCACCGCCTGGAACACCGGCGCCACGCCCGAGCAGGAACAGCGGACCGCGCAAACCGCGCAGATGTTGCACGAGGCACCGGCGACACACGAGGCATACGAAGCACAAGAGGCGCACGAGGCGCAGCAGTCGTACGAGTCCTATGCCGACCAGGACTCCTTCGACCCGTACGAGCCCCAGCACACCGCCGAGTTCAGCCTCCCGGAGACGGGGCCGGAGGCTGACTTCGACACCGACGTGAGCGCAGCCGCCGCCGACGACACGGCCGACGCCGCGCCCGACACCCACCGCCCCATCGGCCGCCCCGCCACCCGCAGTGGTGGCGGCAGTCGCAGTCGGCGGCGTTCCCCCGCAAAGCGTTCCGCTCTCCTCACCGTCGCCGTTCCCTCCGCCTGCGTGATGAGCGTGGCCGGTATCGCCGCGGCTTCCGTCAGCGGACTGGGCGGCGAGGACAAGAAGGACGACAACACCACGACGATGGCGGCTGCCGACCCCGGCTCCGTCAAGCCGGTCGCCGCCAACAACAAGCTGGACACCCAGCTCGCCAACCTCAGCGCCGACGCGGAGAACTTCGCCGACCGCGCCAGCCGTACCCAGGAACGCATCGACCTGAGGGAGCGGCAGGCCGCCGAGAAGAAGAAGCGCGAGGAAGAGGCCGCCCGCAAGGAGGCGCTGCGCCCCAAATTCCTCCTGCCGGTCGCGCAGCACGGCCTCAGCGCGTACTTCGGCCAGGCGGGCGTCAACTGGATGTCCGTGCACACGGGCATCGACTTCCCCGTCTCGTACGGCACTCCCGTGATGGCCGCGACCGACGGCACCGTACGCACCCAGTGGAACAGCGCCTACGGGAACATGGCCATCGTCACCATGGCCGACGGCACCGAGACCTGGTACTGCCACCTCAGCAGCACCAAGATCCGCTCCGGCCCGGTGAAGGCCGGCGATGTCATCGCCTACTCCGGGAATTCAGGGAACTCCACCGGTCCGCACCTGCACTTCGAGGTACGGCCCGGGGGCGGAGCGGCAATAGACCCGCTGCCCTGGCTCCGCAGCCACGGCGTCGACCCGACCTGAGCCACCCGGCGGCCGGTGCATCTGCCCCGGCCGCCTGCCCGGCTACCGGACTACAGCTTCTCGACCGGCGCGTAGCGCAGCAGCAGCTTCTTCGGCCGCTCGTCCCCGAAGTCGACCGTCGCCTTCGCCTGGTCGCCGACGCCCTCGACCGCCGTGACCGTGCCGAGCCCGAACTGGTCGTGCGTGACCCGGTCCCCGACCACCAGCGTGACCGTCGGCCTGTCCGAGGTGCGCCGCGTCGCGAAGCCCGAGGGGCCCGACCGGGCGCGCGACGAGGACAGCGACGAAGTGATCCCCGACGTCGGTCCGGCCGGGGCCGCCATCGGCCCGGTCCGCTTCCACTCCAGGTGCTGGTCCGGGATCTCCTCCAGGAACCGCGACGGCGGATTGTACGAGGGCTGCCCCCACGCACTGCGCATCGCCGCCCGGGTCAGATAGAGCCGCTCGCGGGCCCGGGTGATCCCGACGTACGCGAGCCGCCGCTCCTCCTCCAGCTCCTTCACCTGTCCCAGCGCGCGCATGTGCGGGAAGACGCCGTCCTCCATGCCGGTCAGGAAGACCACCGGGAATTCGAGGCCCTTCGCGGTGTGCAGCGTCATCAGCGTGATGACACCGGAGCCGTCCTCGTCCTCGTCGGGGATCTGGTCGGAGTCGGCGACGAGCGCGACCTTCTCCAGGAATTCGGCGAGCGTGCCCGCACCTTCCTCTTCCCCCCGCTCCTGCTCGAATTCGAGGGCGACAGCGGCGAGTTCCTGAAGGTTCTCGATGCGGGTCTCGTCCTGCGGGTCGGTGGATGCCTGAAGCTCGGCGAGGTAGCCGGTGCGCTCCAGCACTGCCTCCAGAACCACCGCCGGGCCCGCACCGGACTCGACGATCGTGCGCAGCTCCTCCATCAGCGTGTTGAACCGCTTGACGGCGTTGGCCGACCGGGCCGCCATGCCGTACGCCTCGTCGACCCGGCGCAGCGCCTGCGGGAAGGTGATCTTCTCGCGCATGGAGAGCGCGTCGATCATCGCCTCGGCACGGTCGCCGATGCCGCGCTTGGGCACATTGAGGATGCGGCGCAGCGGGACGGTGTCCTCGGGGTTGGCGAGGACCCGGAGGTAGGCCAGGACGTCCCGGACCTCCTTGCGCTCGTAGAAGCGCACGCCGCCGACGACCTTGTACGGCAGTCCGACGCGGATGAAGATCTCTTCGAAGACACGGGACTGCGCGTTCGTACGGTAGAAGATCGCGACGTCGCCCGCCTTGGCATCGCCCGCGTCGGTCAGCCGGTCGATCTCGTCGGCGACGAACTGCGCCTCGTCGTGCTCGGTGTCGGCGACATAGCCGGTGATCCGGGCGCCCGTGCCGGCGTTCGTCCAGAGGTTCTTGGGGCGGCGGCTCTCGTTGCGCTCGATGACCGCGTTGGCGGCGGACAGGATCGTCTGCGTGGAGCGGTAGTTCTGCTCCAGGAGGATCGTGGTCGCGTTCGGGTAGTCCTCCTCGAACTGGAGGATGTTGCGGATGGTCGCGCCGCGGAAGGCGTAGATCGACTGGTCCGCGTCACCGACGACGCACAGCTCGGCGGGGGCGTCGCCCTCGCCGGCCGGGCCGACCAGTTCGCGCACGAGGGTGTACTGGGCGTGGTTGGTGTCCTGGTACTCGTCGACCAGGACGTGCCGGAAGCGGCGGCGGTAGTGCTCGGCGACGTCGGGGAAGGCCTGGAGCAGATGGACCGTCGTCATGATGATGTCGTCGAAGTCCAGCGCGTTGGCCTCGCGCAGCCGGGACTGGTACATCGCGTAGGCCTGGGCGAGGGTCTTCTCGAAGCCGTCCGCGGCCTGACCGGCGAAGGTCTCCTCGTCGATCAGCTCGTTCTTCAGGTTGGAGACCTTGGCCGTGAACGCCTTCGGCGGGAAGCGCTTCGGGTCGAGGTCGAGATCGCGGCAGACCAGGGCCATCAGGCGCTTGGAGTCGGCGGCGTCGTAGATCGAGAACGACGAGGTGAAGCCGAGCTTCTTCGACTCGCGGCGCAGGATGCGTACGCACGCGCTGTGGAAGGTCATGACCCACATGGCGTTGGCGCGCGGTCCGACGAGTTGCTCGACGCGCTCCTTCATCTCGCCCGCGGCCTTGTTGGTGAAGGTGATCGCCAGGATCTGGCCGGGGTGCACCCCGCGCTCGGCGAGGAGGTGGGCGATCCGGTGGGTCAGCACCCGGGTCTTTCCGGAGCCCGCCCCGGCGACGATGAGCAGCGGGGAGCCCGCGTGGACCACGGCGGCGCGCTGCTCGGTGTTCAGCCCGTCGAGGAGCGCCGCGGAGTCGATGACGGGGCGGTGCGCGCCGTCGCGGTAATACGCGTCCCTGGGCGGCGGGGACCCGTCGAATACGCCCGCGAAGAGGTCCTCCGGCACCGCTTCGGGTGCGGAGTCCTCGGGGGGCGGCGGGGGCTCTTCCTCCGAGTGCTGGAGGCCGGCCAGGAAGCTGTCGTCAAAGAGGCTGCTCATCGCTTGTCGAGTCTAGGCCGCCGCAACGACACACGACGGCCGCATGGCGAACCGCACCCGACGGCCGGGCACACAAAGACAGCGGGCACCCACGCCGCGTAAGGGAATACGGGCCGTCGTCGGCCCTCGCGACCCCCACTTCATCAAGGTCACGAAAATGTATCGGGCATATCGAACATCGACCTTCACAGCAGCACCACGGGTTGGCTAGCGTGCTCGACCGGGCGGCCCGTACCCCCTGAGGCGAGCCACGCCGAGCGGGCGCCCGCGCCGAATCCGGCCTGCCCTCACGGGAGTTCGGAACCGGGGACCCACACGCAGCACCGGGGTGAATCGGTCCTTATCCCCCACTCGGACCGTAGGGCAGCCTTCCGTTCCGCCCGAACCCGACAGCTAACCCGGTAGGCGGTCCACGGAAGGAGATGCCGGCCTTGGCGTCGCATCGCAAACCGCGCACCCGGGTGCGCACCACCACACCGGCCGTAGGGCTCACCACGGCGGCTCTGGCGTCCGTGACCCTGCTCTCCACACAGAGCGCCACGGCCGCCCCCGCCCCGAAGCCCAGCATCGAGGACGTCCAGAAGAAGGTCGACGACCTCTACCGGCAGGCGGGCACCGCGACCCAGCAGTACAACCAGGCAAAGGAAAACTCCGCCACCCAGCGCGCCAAGGTCGACGCCCTGCTGGAGGACGTGGCGAAGCGCGCCGACAAGCTCAACGACGCCCGCAGGACGCTCGGCGCCTACGCGGCCGCGCAGTACCGCACCGGCTCCATCGCACCGAGCGCCACCTTCTTCCTGGCAGACGACCCGCAGTCGTACTTCGACCAGAGCCAGCTGATGAGCCGGATGACCGGTCAGCAGCAGAAGGCGGTCACGGACTTCCGTACGCAGCAGGCCAAGGCGTCGAAGAAGCGTGCCGAAGCGGTGCAGAGCCTGGAGACGCTGACCTCGACACAGACCACGCTGCGCACCAGCAAGGAGAACGTCCAGAAGAAGCTGGGCGACGCGCGCGCGATGCTGTCGAAGCTGACTGCCGAGGAGAAGGCGCGGCTCGCGGCGCTGGAGCGCAAGAAGGAGGCGGAGGCCAAGCGCAAGGCGGAGGAGCTGGCGCAGCAGCAGGCCGCCGCCAGGGCCGAGGCGGACCGCAAGGCCGCGGAGGCCGCGAAGGAGGCGGAATCCGGCAGCGGTACGGGCACGGGCACCGGAACCGGCTCGGGCAGCAGCGCCACCACCAAGGCGGAGAAGGCCCTCGCCTTCGCCGCGGCCCAGATCGGCAAGCCGTACGTATGGGGCGCGACGGGCCCGTCCTCGTACGACTGCTCCGGGCTCACCCAGGCCGCCTGGAAGGCCGCGGGCGTCGACCTCCCGCGCACCACCTGGGACCAGGTGGAGACAGGCACCCGGATCGCGACGGCGGATCTGCAGCCGGGCGACCTCGTCTTCTTCTACGACGACATCAGCCACGTCGGCATCTACAAGGGCGACGGAATGATGATCCACGCGCCGAAGCCGGGGGCGAATGTGCGCGAGGAGTCGATCTACTACATGCCGATCTACGGCAGCGTGCGACCGTCGTAGCGGCTCACGCCCTTGCGTCTTCAGCTGCCGGACGGGCTTGGATTCCACGCCCGTCCGGCAGCGTGGGCGGCACGGGCCGGCTCAGGTCCAGAGCGTGGCGATGAAGATGTTGGCGAGCGTCAGCCCGCCCACCGCCGCGAAGGCGCCCTTGTCGACCTTCTCCTCGTCCCGCTTGACGTAGACGAGCGCGAGGATCACGACCAGGAGCAGCAGCTTGACCCCGATCTTGATGTTGTTCACGTGGTGGTCGTCGGCCTCGTTGAGCCCGACCAGCGCGACACCGGTGACCAGCATCGTCAGTGCGCCGTGCAGCATCGCCGGGACGAACCGGGCCGTGCCCGCGCCCATCGCCTTCATCTGGGTCAGGAAACCGCCCAGCAGCGAGGCGATACCGATGATGTGCAGGGCGACGAAGACATTGATGAGTACGTCCATGGGTCCGCAGCCTAGCCCCGGCCATATCACCACTCCGCAGGCAGGTGCGACTTCCTGTCGCTTCACTCACACCTGCACCAATTGCCTGACTCTGGTGCAATTTTTCCGATCAATCGGCGACAGCGCCGCGCCAAATTCGGGCAATAGGCTTCATTACGACTCTTCCCCGTGCCCCGGGTTTAGCGTCCCTACCCAGGTGACCGGCTTCACCGCCGCTCCGCACCCGGACGGCGAACCGGTCACCCCGCCGAGAAATCCGGCGGCGGGCCGCTCCCCCTGTTGGTGACCCGCCGCCGGACCTCGGGCGGGCCCGCCGGTAGTCCCCGACGGGCAGTCGCCAGGAAGGACGCACGCCCCCGTGGCAGCGCACCGGAAACCCAAGCAGCGCCCGTACACCGGCTCTGCTGCCCGCACCGCAGCCACCCTCGCCATCGCCGGGGCCGCCACCGCTGCCGCTCTGCCAGGCTCCGCACACGCCGATCCCCAGCTCACCCCGGCCCAGATCAAGGCGGAGGTGGACCGGCTGTACCACGACGCGGAAGTCGCCACCGAGCAGTACAACGGCGCCAAGGAGAAGGCGACCGCCGCCGCCGGTGCCGTCGACACCCTGCGCGACGAGGCGGCCCGCAGGACCGAGCGCCTCAACGCCTCGCGCAACGCACTGGGTTCACTCGCCGCCGCGCAGTACCGCACCGGCGACCTGGACCCGGCCGTACAGCTGGCGCTCTCCTCCGACCCCGACCAGTACCTGGAGCGCGCGTCGTACGTGGACCGGATCGGCGACCGCCAGGCCGCCGAGGTCGACGGGGTGGAGCGGCAGGTCGCCCGGATCGCTCAGCTGCGCTCGCAGGCCAAGGGAAAGCTGGCTGCGCTGGCATCCCGTCAGGCCGAGCTGAAGAAGCACAAGGCGACGATCAGGACCAGACTGGCCGACGCGCAGCGGCTCCTCGCCACCCTGTCCCCGGCCGAGCGCGCCGCCTACGAGAGCTCGGACAGCGCGCGCTCCGCCGACCGTGCCGACCGCAGCACCGCACGCGGTCCCGTCCAGGCTCCCAACGCCCGTGCCGCCGAGGCCATCGCGTTCGCGTACGGGGCGCTCGGAAAGCCGTACGTCTGGGGCGCGACCGGCCCGTCCTCGTTCGACTGCTCCGGGCTCACCCAGGCCGCCTGGCGCTCCGCCGGTGTCTCGCTCCCCCGGACCACGTACACCCAGATCAACGCCGGACAGCACATCTCGCGCTCCGAACTCGCCCCGGGCGACCTGGTGTTCTTCTACTCCGGCGTCAGCCACGTCGGGCTCTACATCGGCAACGGCCAGATGATCCACGCCCCGCGCCCGGGAGCGCCGGTCCGGATCGCACCGATCGACCAGATGCCCTTCGCCGGAGCGACCCGGGTGGCATAGGCTCCCGATTTCTGATCAACCGGCCGGAGGACAAACGCACATGCCCATGGACCTCGATGTCTAGACCCATGCCCGTACGCTCGCCCTGCGCTCCCCCGACCATCTCCGGGTCGGCCCCTTCACCGTGCGGTACAACCCGAACTGGTCGATCAAGTACGCCAATTACGCGATACCCGACCGGGACGCCGAGCCGACGGCGGAGGACCTCGACGCCCTGATCGCGGCGTTCCGAGAGTACGACCGGATGCCGCGGCTGGAGTTTCTGCCCGGCTGGGCACCCGCGGTCGAACCCGCGCTGCTCGCCGCCGGGTTCACCGTCGAGAACCGGGCCCCGATCCTGGCCTGTGCCCCGGGCGACCTGCTGCCGCCGAAGCCGGTGGACTCCCTCGCGATCGCCGAACCGGTCACCGACGCGGAGTTCGACGCCGCCGCGCTCGTCCAGCACCACGGATACGGCGGGACGGGCGAGCCCGAGGGCGGCGAGGCTGCCTGGCTGCGCGCGGCGGCCGGGGGCGGCGGGGTCGCGGGCCTCGCCACGGTCGACGGCGTCCCGGCGGGCGCGGGCGGCTGCTCGGTCCCGGTCGACGGCCTCACCGAACTGGCCGGCCTCGCCGTCGCCGGTACCTTCCGCCGCCGCGGCATCGGCGCCGCGCTGAGTGCCCACCTGACCGCGACCGCCTTCGAGCGGGGTTGCCGGGTGGTGTGGCTGGAGCCGGCCGACGCGGATGTGGAGCGGATCTACGCGGGGATCGGCTACCGCCGGGTCGGCGAGAAGCTGAACATCTCGCTCGGCCCCGACCCAGCGGCCGGCTGACTCAGACCAGCCGCCGCGCCGTCGCCCACCGGGTCAGCTCGTGCCGGTTCGAGAGCTGGAGCTTCCGCAGCACCGCCGAGACATGCGACTCGACCGTCTTCACCGAGATGAACAGCTGCTTGGCGATCTCCTTGTACGCGTAGCCGCGGGCGATCAGCCGCAGCACCTCGCGCTCGCGCTGCGTCAGCCGGTCCAGGTCCTCGTCGACCGGCGGCGCGTCCGTGGAGGCGAAGGCGTCGAGGACGAAGCCGGCCAGCCGGGGCGAGAACACCGCGTCGCCGTCCTGGACCCGGAAGACCGAGTCGACCAGGTCGGTGCCGGTGATGGTCTTCGTGACATAGCCGCGGGCGCCGCCGCGGATGACGCCGATGACGTCCTCGGCGGCGTCCGAGACGGACAGTGCCAAGAACCGCACCGGGTTCTCGGCGGCGCCCATCAGCGGGGCGCAGCGGCGCAGCACCTCGACGCCGCCGCCGCCGGGCAGATGGACGTCGAGGAGGACGACCTCGGGGCGGGTCGCCGTGATGACCGTGACCGCCTGGTCGACGTCGGCGGCCTCGCCGACCACCTCGACGCCCGTCTCCTCGGTGCGGCCGATCTCGGCCTGGACACCCGTGCGGAACATCCGGTGGTCGTCGACGAGCACGACCCGTACCCGGCGCTCCGGGCCCCCTGCCGCCTCAGTGGTCTCCGTCATCGCTCGCCCTCTCCATCTCCAGCTCGACTTCCGTGCCCCCGCCGGGCACCGAACGCAGCCGCGCCGTACCGCCGTTGCGCTGCATCCGGCCGATGATTGATTCTCGTACGCCCATTCTGTCCCCCGGTACGGAATCCAGATCGAATCCCGGGCCCCGGTCGCGTACCGAGACGAAGACCGTGCGGCCCTCGACCTCGGCGTAGACCTGCACGGCGCCGCCCTCGCCACCGTACTTGGCGGCGTTGACCATCGCCTCGCGTGCGGCCTGCATCTGCGCGGCCAGTTTCTCGTCCAGCGGGCAGTCGCCGACTACGACGACCTCCAGCGGAACACCGTGCTTGTCCTCGACCTCGGCGGCGGCGCGCTTGACCGCCTCGGCGAGGGTCTCGGGTTCGTCGTCCTCGTCCTTGCCGGTGCCCTCGGGGTTGTACAGCCAGTTGCGCAGTTCGCGTTCCTGGGCGCGGGCCAGTCTGCGGACCTCGCCCGCGTCCTCCGCGTTGCGCTGGATCAGGGTGAGGGTGTGCAGCACCGAGTCATGGACATGGGCGGCGACCTCGGCGCGCTCCTGGGCCCTGATGCGCATCGTGCGCTCCTCGGAGAGGTCCTGGGTCATGCGTACGAGGTAGGGGCCGGCCAGCAGCGCGATGCCGGTGAGGACGGCGATCGCGGCGGTCAGGACGTTGCCGAGCTGGGCCGCGGAGCCGCGTACCACCATGAAGACGGCCAGGCCCAGGCCGACCAGGGCGACCCCGGCAAGCCCCCGGGCCAGATGCAGGACCCGGCGGCGGCTGCCGACCTCCATCCAGCGGGCGCGCCGGGCGTTGTCGGCCTGCCGCCACACCAGTACGGAACCTGCGCCGATCAGCAGCGTGGGCCAGATGTAGCGGTCGGCCTTGCTGCCCATGTCGACATTGCCGACGAAGACGATGGCGCCGATGAACAGCGCGATGAGGGCGAAGACCTGGCCCTTGTCGGGTTTGCGGAGCCTGCGTCTGCCGTCCGGGGCGGTCTCGAAGACGGAGCGCGGTGCCTCCACACCACCGACACCGAGCGGGACGACGATCCAGAACACCGCGTAGAGCAGCGCGCCGAGGCCGTCCGCGAAGAACAGGCCGAGGAAGACGAACCGTACCCAGGCGACGGGCAGCCCGAGATGCCCGGCGAGACCGCGCGCGACGCCGCCGAGCAGCCGTCCGTCGGCGCTGCGGTACAGCTTGCGCAGCGACGGCTCCTCCGGGTCGGCGTTGAGAGAGCTTGTGGCTCGGGGCGTGGCGGCTGGCATGACCCGATCGTCACATGTCCGTACGGGCGACGGCATCAGGGTCCGCCCCCGACTCGACCCTGAGAGTGCGTGGGGGCGCCTCCCGCAGGAGCAGCCGGGCCGGTACCGGATTGCCTCCCCCAGGGGACCGCCGGGCCAATATCAGGGTTCGGCCAGGGTCGGTGCGGGTCCCGGACGGGCGCCCGGCCCGTCACCATGGAGCCATGACCGTTCCCCAGGACGCCTCCCCCGGTGTCGCACCACCCCCCGGACCGGGACCGCAGCTGCGGCGCAGCCCGCGGCACAAAGTCGTGGCCGGGGTGTGCGGCGGGCTCGGCCGGTACTGCGACGTCGATCCGGTGATCTTCCGGATCGTGCTCGGTGTGCTGTCCGTCACCGGCGGCCTCGGACTGATCTTCTACGGCTTCGCCTGGCTGCTGATCCCTCTGGAGGGCGAGGAGGAGAACGAGGCGCGCCGGCTGCTGTCCGGCCGCGTCGAGGGTGCGTCGCTGATCGCGGTGCTGCTCGCGCTGATCGGCTGCGGGCTGTTCCTCTCCATGCTGGGCAACGGCGGCACGCTGGCGTTCTCCGCGATGCTGTCGCTCGCGGTCGTCGGTTTCGCCGTGTGGACGCAGAACCGCAGGACGGCGGCGCCCGAGGACCCGCTGCATCCGGCGACCGCGCAGGCGGTGGCGGACGCGCCGCCCGAGGTGAAGGCTCCGCCGACGCCGGGCAGCCCGTCGTGGTGGCGGGATCCGATCATCAAGGACGGCACCTCGGGTCCGGTGGGCCCCGGCTATCTGTGGGGTCCGGCCGATGCGGCGCTCGACGGCAGGGCGGTACGCCCCCGGGGGGCGACGCCCCAGGACCCGTTCCGCGCGCCCCCGCAGGAGGCCGGCACCCGGGGCCCGACCTCGATCGGCGGTCTCGTGTTCCTGTTCGCACTGATCGCGGGCGGTCTGGGCACGGGGCTGAGCTGGGACTCCCAGCCGTTCGGCACGAGTCTGCAGATCGGTCTGGCCGGTGCGCTCGCGGTGTTCGGGCTCGGGATGCTGGTCAGTGCGTTCCTCGGGCGGACCGGGTTCGGCACGGTCATGCTGTCGATGATCACGGCGGCCCTGCTGGCGGGTGCGTCCGCGCTGCCGAAGGACATCACCACCCAGTGGGTGCGCGAGGGCTGGCAGCCGGCCTCGGTGGCGGCGGTGCGGCCGCACTACGAACTGGGCTCCGGGGTGGCACGGCTGGACCTCACCGAGATCACGGTCCCCCGGGGCGAAACCGTCCGTACAGGGGTGAACGTCGGGGCGGGCCGCGCGGTCGTCGTCGTACCGAAGGCGGTGACGGTGAAGGTGGACGCGCGGGCGGCCCTCGGTGACATCACACTGCCGGTCAGCCGGACGGGCGATGCGCCGGAGGACCGGCAGAGTGATGTGGACGTGAATCCGTCGCAGCAGGAGCGCAGGACGCTTCCGCCGCCCCCGGGCAGCAAACCGGCCGGCACGGTCGAGCTCACTCTCGAAGTCGGCATCGGACAGGTGGAGGTCACCCGTGCTGCGTCATGAGATCCGTCCGGGGAGGGCGGTGGCGGGCCTGGTCATGCTCGCTCTGGCAGCGGGATACGTGGCGGACGCCGCGGGGGTCTGGGACGCCCCGTGGGTCTTCTTCTTCCCGCTGTTCTTCGGCGGCCTCTGGCTCGCCGCCACCGCGACCTGGGTGAACTACATGATCCGTCGCCGTCGTGACGCGAGAAGGGCGTCCACGGAGAACGCCGCGGCACCGCCGAGCAGCAGCGGCAGCCAGGCCATGAGGTAGGCCAGGTCGTTGCCGAAGTAGTACGGCTTGACCTGCCAGCTCACGGTCAGCCACAGGCTCAGCGAGATCAGCGCGCCGCCGAGCGCGGCGAGCCGTGCCCACAGCCCGATGAGGGTGCCGATGCCGACGGCGAGTTCACCGATGGCGATGGCGTACCCGAAGGCGCCGGGGCTCTTCAGCGCGAGGTCGACGAGGGCCGGGATCGCGGACGAGTCGCGTACCGCGTGCATCGTCTCGCCGATGGAGCCGGCGCCGCTCGCGCGGAAGAAGGAGCTGTCCGTCAGTTTGTCGAGCCCGGCGTAGATGAAGGTGACACCGAGAAAGATCCGCAGCGGCAGCAGAGCATGCTCCCGCGCCAGCTCCTTGAGCCCTCTCGGCTCACCCAGACCGCGTACGTTCGTGCCGTAACTCTGAATGTCCTGCATGTGGCTGCCCCACCTTCCGTAGACCCGTCAACAGACCATACGTACGCGGTGGACGTCCGGCTCACCCGGTGAGGCGTCCGGACGGCGGGTATCCGTCACCCCGCGGCGGGGGGACGGGCTGCGGAAGTCAGTCCGTCACATCGATCTCGACCCGGTTCGTCTCCACCCCGGCAGCGGTCACGACCTGTACCTCCACCAGCCCCGGTTCCACCTCCACCGGTACGGGCACGGTGAGCACGTTGTCGGTCGGGTTGGCGAAGCCGCCGGTCACCGGGATCAGCGGCACATGTACATGGACCCGGCCGATCCGGACGACCATGCGGGCCAGCCGGTCCGGCGCCCCGGCACCGGGCGGCACGAAGCCCGCACCACGGATCTCGATGTCGTCGCCGGTACGGATCGGCGCGTCCAGATCCCCGGCCTCCCGGGCCCGGACCACCGAGAGCACCACAGGGCGCCCGCCCTCCGCGTACTTCCCGGCGAAGTACGCGAGCGCCGAGACGGTGACCAGCAGCGCCAGACCCCAGGGCAGGTCGGGCAGTTGCTCGGGCCTGCGGGCGAGGCGGACCGCGGCGAACAGTACGGCGACGGTGCTCACCAGCACGTACTGCACATCCGTGAAGCTGCCCCGCCCGGAGTCGTCGGTGAGCAGATCGGCGGCGCGCGGCCGGTCGGCCCGCAGCTTCTGCAGCCGCCCGGACAGCGCCCGCACGGTCACCACCCGGCGCACGACCACTGCGACAGCGCACACCAGCGCAAGCACGGTCACCACCCCGGCGCCCCTGGCCAGATCCAGCCCCTCGATCAGTTCGTCGCGCTCGGCGTGGCCGGAGGCGCCCGCCAGCTGGAGGGCCAGCACGAGTACGGAGAAGACAGCGAGCAGCACCCAGGACGCGGCGACCGCCCGGGAGGTGGAGAGCCGGTTGTCCTCGCCGATCACCGGGGCGAGCAGGCCGCCGCGGGCCCGGTGGACATGGGCAGCGCCGGTGAGCAGTCCCGCGGTGACGAGTCCGGCGACCAGTCCGGCCGTACGGGCGTTGGTCCAGCCCGCACCGATAGCGGTGGCGGCCTCGGCGACGGCCAGCACGGCGACGCTCCCCCACACCGCGACCAGGGTGCGCCGCCACACCCGGTACAGCCAGGCGTCGCCCGCCTCCAGGCCCCGTTCGGCGACGGTCCTGGCGGACTGGGTCAGCTCGTCCGAGACCCACTGGCGGGTCGCGGAGGCGGACTGGGCGACCCCGGGCGGCAGCCCCTGACCTGCGGCGAGTTCGTCCCGCTTGGCCAGGAAGGCGGCCACCGCACGCCGGTGGCCTTCGCGCGCCCCGTGCGGGCAGCCGCCGCACGTGCAGCCGCCGCCGTGCGTGCTGCTCGCCCTCGCCTCGTCCAACGCCACGGAGAACGCCGCCCTTTCAAGCCCCGGTCCAGCCAACTCGGCTGCGATTGCTGCGAATTGTGCCGTACGGAACGGCTCGGACCCGCATCGGGGCGGCCCGTCGGCGCGTATCGTCAGAATGTGCGACTGATCCGGCGCCACAGTGGCTGGTAGTTGATCCAGGCCACCAGGTCGCTGCCCAGCTGCTCACGGGTGGTGACCGCGTCCCGGTGCTCGATCAGCACCGGCTTTCCGGCCGCCCGTGCGGCCAGCTGCACCTGACAGGAGCGCTCGAGCGCGATGAACCACCAGGCGGCCGAGTCCACCGAATCGCCGACGGTCAGCAGCCCGTGGTTGCGCAGCACGATCGCCTTGTGGCCGCCGAGCGCGGCGGCGATCCGGCGCCCTTCCTCCTCGTCCACGACGACCCCGGTGTAGGCGTCGTACAGGACGTGGTCCTCGTAGAAGGCACAGGATTCCTGGGTGATCGGTTCGATGAGCTCGCCGAGCGCGGACAGGGCCCGTCCGTGCACGGAGTGGGTGTGCGCGACGGCGACGACGTCCGGGCGGGCCCGGTGCACCTGCGCATGGACGGCGAACGCCGCCTGATTGACGTGGTGCCGCCCCTCGACGACCTGCCCTTCCCCGTTGACCAGGATCAGCTCGTCCGGCGCGAGCCCGTCGAAGGGGGCCCCGAAGGGGTTGACCCAGAAGCAGTTGGTGAACTCCGGGTCCCGCGCGGTGATGTGACCGGAGACGCCGTCCTCGTACCCGTACTCCCCGAACAGCCTGAGCGCCCCGGCCAGCCGTTCCTTGCGGTACGCGCGCTCGTCCTCCACCGACTCGTGGACGGGCGGCAGCGCGAAGTGGAGCTGGTCCACAGGTATGGGTGTGGGCTCGGGCATGGCGACTCCTCGGGGCTCCCAGGGCGTACGGGATCGGAAGTTACCGCCGGTTGCCGCAGGTGGCCAGAGGCATCGGGACTCGATTCGGGCACGGGTCCGGGTACGCGACGATGCCGCCGCCCAGGTGAATGAGCGACGGCATCGGCGTCGACCGGGTGTCAGGCAGGGCCCGTCGGGAAGGTCACTCCCACTCGATGGTGCCCGGCGGCTTGCTCGTCACGTCGAGCACGACGCGGTTGACGTCGGCGACCTCGTTGGTGATGCGGGTCGAGATCTTGGCGAGCGTCTCGTACGGCAGACGCGACCAGTCGGCCGTCATGGCGTCCTCGGAGGAGACCGGGCGCAGGACGATCGGGTGACCGTAGGTGCGGCCGTCGCCCTGGACGCCCACCGAGCGGACATCGGCGAGCAGGACCACCGGGCACTGCCAGATGTCGCGGTCCAGGCCGGCCGCCGTCAGCTCCTCGCGGGCGATGGCATCGGCCTCGCGGAGCAGGTCGAGCCGCTCCTTGGTGACCTCGCCGACGATGCGGATGCCGAGCCCCGGACCGGGGAACGGCTGGCGCTGGACGATCTCCTCCGGCAGGCCGAGCTCCTGGCCGACCATCCGGACCTCGTCCTTGAACAGCTGGCGCAGCGGTTCGACGAGCTGGAACTCGATGTCGTCGGGGAGGCCGCCGACATTGTGGTGGGACTTGATGTTGGCGGTGCCGGTGCCGCCGCCGGACTCGACGACGTCCGGGTAGAGCGTGCCCTGGACGAGGAACGCGACGTCCTCGCCGGCCGCGCCCGCCTCGGCGACGAGCTCGGCCTGGGCCTGCTCGAAGACGCGGATGAACTCGCGGCCGATGATCTTCCGCTTCTGCTCGGGGTCGGAGACCCCGGCCAGCGCGTTCAGGAAGCGCTCCTCGGCGTCGACGACCTTCAGCTGGACGCCGGTGGCGGCCACGAAGTCCTTCTCGACCTGTTCGGTCTCGTCCTTGCGCATCAGGCCGTGGTCGACGTACACGCAGGTCAGCTGCGAGCCGATGGCCTTCTGCACGAGGGCTGCGGCGACGGCGGAGTCCACGCCGCCGGACAGGCCGCAGATGGCGCGCTTGGTGCCGACCTGCTCGCGGATCAGCGCGATCTGCTCCTCGACCACATTGGTCGTGGTCCAGGTCGGCTCGATGCCGGCGCCGCGGTAGAGGAAGTGCTCCAGGACCTGCTGGCCGTGCGTGGAGTGCAGGACCTCGGGGTGGTACTGGACGCCGTAGAGCTTCTTCTCGTCGTTCTCGAAGGCGGCCACCGGTACGACGTCCGTGGACGCGGTGACGGTGAAGCCCTCGGGGGCGGCGGAGCAGGCGTCGCCGTGCGACATCCAGACCGACTGCTCGGCGGGGGTGCCCTCGAAGAGCGTGGAGCCGGTCTTGGAGACGGTGAGCGGAGTCCGGCCGTACTCACGGGCACCGTTGTCGTCGACGGTGCCGCCGAGCGTGGTGGCCATCAGCTGGAAGCCGTAGCACATGCCGAAGACCGGAACCCCGGCCTCGAAGATTGCACGGTCGAGGGAGGGTGCGCCCTCCGCGTACACCGAGGAGGGGCCGCCGGACAGGATGATCGCCCGGGGGTTCTTGGCCAGCATCTCGGCCACCGGCATCGTGGACGGGACGATCTCGCTGTAGACCCGGGCCTCACGGACGCGTCGGGCGATGAGCTGGGCGTACTGCGCCCCGAAGTCGACAACGAGGACCACGTCGGTGGCGATGTCGGGGGCGGCGGGGGGTGCTGCTGGCACGGGGCGGCCTTCCGGCGGTGAAAGGGGGTCGGTTTTGTCGATTCTACCGGGGTTGCGGAGGCGGCCGTCGTCACGCCCGGACGGGGCTGCGGGAAGCGCAGGCCTCGGGCCGGGGCCGGGCGGCGTCTCAGCATCCGGGCCCCGTGTTGGCCTGCCCGCGCAGGCAGGGCCATACTGAGATCCATGCGACAGCACACGACCTTCGTCTTTACCTATGGCATCCGGCCCGCCGGCTGCCATGGTCGTGCTGCTTGATCCACTGACAAGCAACGTTCCAGGCGCCCCGGGCCGAAAGGCCCGGGGCGTTCTGGCGTTCCGGACCGGTCGGATTCGGGGGCCGCACCCCACGAGGAGTCACCACCATGACCAGCACCGCCCCTGTGAAGACCGGCACTGCGAAGACCACCGCCGAGAAGACCGGCGCGCACACCGATGAGGCCGCCGCGCTGATCGACAACGCGAGGTCCCGCATCGACGCCCTCGACGACCGGATCATCGGACTCGTCCAGGAGCGGATGGCCATCTCCGCGGTCATCCAGGAGGCCCGGATCACCTCCGGCGGCCGCCGGATCAACCTCTCGCGCGAGATGGAGATCCTCGGCCAGTACCGGGACGCGCTCGGCAAGCCCGGCACCTCCCTCGCCATGACGCTGCTCGAACTCTGCCGCGGCCGGGCCTGACATCCCACGGGCAGGGGGTGTCCGGGCGTATCCCAGTTCGGGCCGACTCTCACCCGTACGGCGCGTGACCGGGGCCGCCGCGGCTTCGTTGGTCCCGGTGTCCGTGCCAGCCAGGGGCGGCTTTGGAAAGAAACCACGCGTGGCTCCGCTGGAGCGTGTGGCGTACTGCAGGTACGCCGTGGGACCGCGCCCCAGCGTGCGTGACCGGTCGGCAGGGGACAGCAGCCCGGTCACCCCAAGAACGGTCGGCTCCGGGGACGCCCGGAGCCGACCGTATCCGGTCGAAACGGTCTGCGCGGGGCGCAGCCGTCCAGCTCGGTGCCGACGCCGCGTCCCGGTGCTGATCGCGCAGGGCCCCGTGGACCGCATCCCGGTCCACGGGGCCCTTGCTCATGCCACCGCTGTTACCCGGCCCCCGGCCGGACTCAGCCCCGCTGGGGGCGGCGGCGGGCCGTCGCGTACAGCACACCGCCCGCTGCGAGCGCGACCGCCGCACCTGCGGCCACCGGCAGCGCGACGGTGCCGGTCGATGCCAGGGCGCCGCCGGTGGAACCGCCCGTTGCGGCTCCCGAGGTGGTCGAGCCATTGGACGTGACGCCGGAGCCGCCGGTCGAGCCGCCGGCGGTGGCCGGGCCGGCCGAGCCGGAGCCGGAGGCCCCGCCCGAGGCGGTGGATCCGGAGCCGCCGTCGCCGTTGTCACTGTTCAGGACCAGCAGCGCGGTGTTGTTGCCCGGCTTCGGGTCGAACGGCAGCTTCGGGGAATCGGCGAGGCGCGGGGTGCGTACCGTGACCGCGCCGGAGGCTCCCGTCACCACCTTGCCGATCTTCAGATGGAAGCGCAGGGCGAAGTCGGCGCCGTCCCGTACGGCCGCGGACGTGTCGCAGACATAGCGGGGTGCTCCGCTCCGGTTCTCCCGGTACTGCCCATCGGTCGTCACACCCCGGCAGGCGGCGGGACTGCCGGTGACCGAGGCCCCCTCGGGGACGGTGAAGTCGACCGTGGCGACGGGTTCGCCGGATCTCGGGTACCCGACCCAGGCCGGGCCCTTGTTGCGGAAGCCGATGGTGGCCGCGACGGTCTCGCCCGCGGCGCCCCGCGCCCGGGCGCCGTAGGCCACGAAGTCCGCGGAGTTCGCGGTGACGAAGTCGGCCTCCTGCTGGTTGTCCCGGGGATCGAGGTCCACGCCTCGGACGGTGGCGGCCTCCTTCAGGGTGAGCGCGGCGCCCTTGCCCGCGGTGACGCTCGCCGCCGAACGCTGCGCGCCCCGCCCCGGCTCGTCCTCGTCGATGCGGTAGACGAACGTGTCGTGGAAGGCGTGCTCGGTGGCCTTGAGGGAGAGCGGTACGGCGAGCCGGTAGGTCGCCCCCGCTTCGTACGTACCGGGGACGGAGCAACGGGCGGTGGTTCCGGCGGGGAAGCCCCGGCCCGCTTCGCCCTCGCTGTACTCGCAGTTCGCGTAGCGCTCGATGAAGTCCAGGCCGCGCGTGTACATCAGGGTGAGCAGGACGCCGTCGGCCGCCCGTGTTCCGTTGTTGGTGAAGGTGACGGGGACCGGCTGGGTCTCGCCGGGCTTCAGATTCTGCTTCAGCGGGAGCCGCTCCATCACCAGGTCGGGGCCACCGATGACCACCTCGGTGGAGAAGGCGGTGAACGTCGCCCCGTCCGCTTTGCCGGTGGCCCGGATGGTGCCCGAGTCGCCGATGCGGCTGCCCTCGGCGGCAAGGAGGCCGAGTTCGGCGAGCGCGCTCCGGCCGGGCCCGAGGCCGTGGCCGTGGCAGACGGCGGTGGGGCCGGTGATCTCGCAGTCCGCGCCGCCGGTCTCGCCGAAGGCCGCATCGGCGATGCCCGCGATCCCGGTCAGATCGAAGGTCACGGTGAAGTCCCCGTCGAAGGTGCCGGGCTCCGAGTTCCGCGACGGGTTGTCGACCGTGATCCCGACCGTCGACTCCTGCGGTGAACCGCTCGCCGGGTAGGGGTGCAGGGCGGTCGCGGCGGGGCCGCCGATCACCAGCTCCGGGCCGGCGGCCTGCGCGGGGGTGCCGAGGGCGAGCAAGCCGGCGGCCAGCAGACCGACGGCGGCGAAACCGCCGGCGGCGCGGCGCAGCGCGGCTCGCGGGGAAATGGTTCTCATCGCGGACTCTCTGAGGTCGGTGGGGGCGGTGCGACCGCTGTGACAGCGATACGAGTTCGACCGCGTGGCCCGGTGAACAGTTGCGCGGCCTCAGGTCACGGATTGAGCACGGAGAGAAATGTGAGCGGCATCACATAAAGGTTCTGTGAGCATCCGGACAACCATCGCGGCGGGCCACGGGTCAACCATGCGGAACCACCGGCCCCGCCCGTGCCCCGGCACGGCAGGCCCGTCCCGACAGCTGTACTGCTCACAGCGGTACGCCGGACTTCTGAGGTCACATGAAGCTTCGCCGCGCCATGGCGATCGCCGCCGCCACGGCAGTGATCGTCCCTGCCGCGGTGCTGGCTGCCCCGGCCGCGTTCGCCGGGACGACGGACGGGTCCGCTGCCACCGGGACCACTGCCTCGCCCACGCCGGGTTCGCCCTCCGAGGTGCCGGTGTTCGCCACGGCGGGCGGCGCGGCCGTAGTGCTCGGCGCAGGCGCGATGTTCATCGTGCGGCGCCGCAGGAACGGTGACACCGGCGCGTAAGGCGTTTGGTCACCGTAAGCGCAAAGGGGCTGCACTCGGAGGGGGGTGCAGCCCCTTTTGCCGTCCCGATTCGCCTTGGCTGCTACGGCTTCTTCTTCGGCGGGACGGTCGGCAGCCCGAGGAACGGCAGTTTCAGTGCACCGAAGGCCTCCTTCGGCACCGCCGGTTCCTGCGGCTCGACCGCGGCCAGCCGCTCGTACGCCTCGCCCTGCGCCGGACGCGGGTCCGCCTCACCCTTGTTGGGCCAGAACGACATGGCCCGCTCCGCCTGCGCGGTGATGGTCAGCGACGGATTGACGCCGAGGTTCGCGGAGACCGCCGAGCCGTCGACGACCGAGATGCCGGGGTGTCCGTAGAGCCGGTGGTACGGATCGATCACCCCGTCCTCGGCGCTCGCACCGATGGGGCAGCCGCCGAGGAAGTGTGCCGTGAGCGGGGTCCCCATCAGCTCGCCGACGTTCGAGCCGGCAAAGCCGTTGATCTCGTCGGCGAGCAGTGAGGCGCTGCGCGTCGCCTCCTCGATCTGCGTCGGGTTGGGCGCTCCGTGCCCCTGCCGGGCAGTGAGCAGGCCCTTCCCTATGCCGCCCGGCTTGCGGTACGTCGTCAGGGAGTTGTCCAGCGACTGCATGACGAGCCCGATGATGGTCCGCTCCGACCAGCGGCGGTTGGAGAGCGACCGCACGGCGAGCGTCGGGTGCTTGGCCACGTTGCCGAGCCAGCCCAGCACCCGGCGACCGCCGTACGGCACCTGGAGGATCGACATCGCGCCCATCGCGTTGGAGCCCTTGCCGTAGCGGACCGGCTCGATGTGGGTGTTCTCGTCGGGGTGGATCGAGGAGGTGATCGCGACGCCCTGGGTGAAGTCGGCCTTCGCGGTGCCGTGCTTCTTGCGGTAGCGCCGGTCGCTGGTCTGCGAGCCGACGAGCGCCTCGGAGTTGGTACGGGTCAGCTCGCCGAGCCGGTCCGAGAGCCGGGGCAGCAGTCCCCGGTCCTTCATGGTGTGCAGCAGGGTCTGCGTTCCGTACGTGCCCGCCGCGACGACCACCTTGCGGGCGCGCAGCAGCTTGGACTCTGCCTTCTTGCGGCGGTCGGTCGGGACGGTGGTGACGTGGTAGCCGCCCTCCGGGTCGTCCGTGATCGCGATGACAGAGGTCATCGGGTGGATGACGGCTCCGGCCTTCTCGGCGAGGTGGAGGTAGTTCTCGTTGAGGGTGTTCTTCGCGCCGTGGCGGCAGCCCGTCATGCATTCGCCGCACTCGGTGCAGGCCTTGCGGGCGGGGCCCGCACCCCCGAAGTACGGGTCGGCGACCGTCTCACCGGGCTTCGCCCTCGCCGTACCGTCGGCGTCCTTGCCGTCGCCGAAGAAGACGCCGACCGGGGCGAGATGGAAGGTGTCGCCGACCCCCATGGCCTGCGCGGCCGCCTTCAGATGGACGTCGGAGGGAGTCATCGTCGGGTTGAGCCGGACCCCGAGCATCCGTTTGGCCTGGTCGTAGTACGGCTTCAGCTCGTCCTGCCAGTCGGTGATGGACGCCCACTGGCGGTCCTCGAAGAACGGCGCGGGGGGTACGTACAGCGTGTTGGCGTAGTTGAGCGAGCCACCGCCCACGCCCGCACCGGCGAGCACCATCACATTGCCGAGCAGATGCACGCGCTGGATGCCGTAGAGGCCGAGTGCGGGGGCCCACAGGTAGTTCTTGATGTCCCAGGAGTTCTTGGGGAGGGTGCCGGGGCCGAAGCGGCGGCCCGCCTCCAGGACGCCGACCCGGTATCCCTTCTCGGTCAGCCGCAGGGCCGACACCGCACCGCCGAAGCCCGAGCCGACGATCAGGACGTCGTAGTCGAACCCGGCGTCGTCATCGGTCTCACCGGCCGGTTCGGCCTGATTCTGGGCAGGGCTGTCCTGGGACATGGCTCTCCTCGGTACGAAAAGGGCAGAACGTGCTGCGGTGTCACGGGGTTCAGCGCAGGCGGAACGCCTTCATCGCCTTCAGGCTGCGGGTCATGAACGCCGCGTGCTTCTCGTCGTCCATGCCGAAGGACGGGGCGAGCGGGATCAGCCGCTGCTGGGCGACGGTCTGGGCCTCGGTGTACTTGAGGATGCCCTCGGAGCCGTGCCGCCGGCCGAGACCGGAGTCCTTCATGCCGCCCATCGGGGACTGCACGCTGCCGTACGCGGGGGCGTATCCCTCGTTGATGTTGACCGTGCCGGTCCGCAGCCGGGCGGCGACCTGGTGGCCGCGCTTCGAGTCCTTGGTCCAGACGCTCGAATTCAGGCCGTACGGGGTGGCGTTGGCGAGGGCGACGACCTCGTCCTCGTCGGTGAAACGGTAGATGGAGACGACCGGGCCGAAGGTCTCCTCGTTACAGACGGCCATCGGCGCCTCGACGCCGTCGAGGATGGTCGGCTCGTAGAACAGCGGGCCGATGTCGGGGCGGGCGACACCGCCCGCGACGAGCTTGGCACCCTTCTCGACGGCCTCCGCGACATGCCGGGTGACGGTCTCCAGCTGGCGCTCACCGACGAGCGAACCCATGTCGGCGCCGTAGGCGAGGGAGTTGCCGAGCCGCATGGTCTTCGTACGGGCGGCGAAGCGGGCCACGAAGTCGTCGGCGACCGACTCGTGGACGTACAGCCGCTCGATGGAGATGCAGAGCTGACCGGCCGAGGAGAAGCAGGCGCGGACGGCGCCCGCGGCGGCCTTCTCCACATCGGCGTCCCTGAGCACCAGCATGGCGTTCTTGCCGCCGAGCTCCAGCGAGACCCCGACGAGCCGGGCCGCCGCACCCTGCGCGACCTCGCGGCCGGTGCGGGTGGAACCGGTGAACGAGACGTAGTCGGCGTGCTTGACGACCTCGGGGCCGACGACCGGTCCGTCTCCGAGGACCACCTGGAACACCTCGGCGGGCAGCCCGGCCTCGATCAGCAGGTCCCGGGCCCACAGCGCGGTCAGCGCGGTCTCCGTGTCGGGCTTCATGACGACGGCGTTGCCGGAGACGAACGCGGGCAGTGCGTCGCCGACGGACAGCTCGAACGGGTAGTTCCATGGCGCGATCTGACCGATGACGCCGCGCGGCTGGCGCAGCTCGGTGACCTTGGTGAGGGTCGGTACGACCCCGGTGTGCCGCTTCGGCTTCAGATACGAGCCGGCCCTGCGCCCGTAGTGGCGGGCCGCGACGGCGACGGCCTGCACCTCCTCGTGGGCGTGCAGTCGGGCCTTGCCGGTCTCCAGCTGGATGAGGTCGAGCACCTCGGCCTGGCGGCTGAGCACGAGGTCGTGGAAGCGGAGCAGGACGGCCGCCCTGGCGCGGACGGGGGTCGCGGCCCAGGCCGGCTGGGCGGCACGGGCCCGCTCGAAGGCCCTCGTCACGTCCTCCGGGGTGGACTCGGGCAGATCCGCCAGCTTCTCCCCGGTGAAGGGGGTGTGGTTGGCCGTACGGCCGGAGCCGACCACACCACGGGTCAGCTGGGCGATCACCTCGGGTGTCACCACATCGGCGGCGGTGCGCGCGCCCGCGGGGGCGGGGGCCACGGGGTTGGTGCCGACCGGGGCTGCGGAGGTGGACGTGGAGGCCTGCGAGTCCGTCATGAGGGCGAGAGTACGTCCAGCCGCACGCTTTGGGTACCCGTGAGTAACGGGTTTTCACAGTCCCCACAAAGAAGCCAGTGATCACTGGCAACAAAGCCCCTGATCAGGACCCCTGTGGTCGCCGGCACGGTCCGGAAGCCTCAGTCGGAGCTGCCGGGCGCACGCCATCCGCGCAGCATCGTGTCGAACTGCTCCCGGGTCGATTCCCAGTCCGAAGCCGGACCCGTCATGTACATCGCGTACTCCGGGCCGCCCGTCTCCCCGTAGTACATCTGGTCGATCGCATGGCGCGGGCCCGGATGGTCCTTGGTCTCGGTCCAGGTGAACTCCCAGAGCGAGCCCGCCCGGTCGCGGTACGTATTGGAGTGCAGGGTCTTGCGCTGGTACCCGGGCAGCCGCTTGGCGAGCTGCTTCTCCAGGTTCAGCATGTGCATGTATGAGTTCTCGAAGTCGGGCGCCGGGTCGATGCTGATCCGGATGTAATGCACACCGTTGTCCGGGGTGTAGTCGATCTGATTGCCGTCCGCCCGGCGCTCCCAGCCGTCGGGCACGGTCAGGCTGAAGCCCTCGGGGTCGTCCACCCGCCGCCAGCCCTCGGGTACGCCGTTCCCCGAGGAAACGGGCTTCGGCGTGGGCGAAGTGCCGGGCCTCTTGGGGGTGTCGGTCGCGTGCGTGCCCGTGCTGCCCCGTTCCGCGGCGCTGTCCGCATGGTCCCCGTACTTCATCGCGGCGAGCCCCGCGCCGCCGCCGACCAGTGCGGCTGCGGCGATGACCAGCACCGTCGTACGCCACCGGCCCCGGCTGCGCCGGGTCACCGGGGACTGCACCGGGCCGGCGGCGGAACCGGCGGCCGGGTGGGGGAGTTGGGCCGTACCCGCCGCACCCGACGTCCCCGCCCCGGACGTGACCTCCGGGCCCAGCGAGCGCAGGACCTCGTCGGGTACGCGCTGGGTCGGTACATACGCCTGAGCAGCCCGGGGCTCGCGGCCCTCCATGGCGTCCAGCAGCATCCGCTCCGCCTCCGCCGCCGAAGGCCGGTCCTCGGGGTCCTTGCGGAGCAGCGCGGTGATCACGGGGGCCAGCGGGCCCGCCCGCCCGGGTGGCGGCGGTTCCTCGGTGACGACGGCCTGCATGGTCGAGATCGGGGACGTACGACGGAACGGCGAGCGCCCCTCGACCGCGGTGTAGAGCGTGGCACCGAGGGACCACAGGTCGGAGGCGGGCCCCGGATCGCCGCCGCGTACCCGCTCGGGCGCCAGATAGTCGATGGAGCCGACCAGTTCACCGGTCCTGGTGATGGTCGAGTCGCCCTCTATCGCGGCGATCCCGAAGTCGGTGAGCAGCACCCGCCCGTCGCTGGCCAGGAGTACGTTGCCGGGCTTCACGTCCCGGTGCAGAACCCCCGCATCGTGTGCGGCGCGCAGGGCGCCCAGCACATGGAGGCCGATCCTGGCGGCCTCGCGCGGCTCCAGCTCGCCGGACCCCTTGGCCGCGTCGGCGAGTGACGGGCCGTCGACGTACTGCATGACGATCCAGGGCCGGTTGTCGTACTCGATCACGTCATGGACCGTGACCACGCCCGGGTGCGTGATCCGGGCGGCCGCGCGGGCCTCTTTCTGCGTGCGGGCGTGCAGCACGACCCGGTCGGCCTCGGCGACGTACAGCCCGGCGGTCAGCTCCTTGACCGCGACCGTGCGGTGCAGCACCTCGTCGTGGGCGCGCCAGACCTTGCCCATGCCGCCGCGCCCGAGGACTTCGCCGAGCCGGTACCTCCCGGCCAGTACCAGTCCCGCATCCGTGCCCTGTGATCGATCCACGTATCCCCGCCCCGTTCCTTCGGAGGCCAGATTACGGAGGGGATGTGAGCCACGGAACCTCGCATCCCCCAAGAGACCGCACTGTGATGCTTGTCGCTCCGCCACCCTTCGGGTGGCGGAGCGGGATGCTTCAGGGCGTCACGCGGTAAGAGGCGATGGCTTGTTCGTAGATGTCCGAAACCTTGTCGCGCCGGTCCTCCGGGCCGATGACCTGGAGGATGTGGTAACGGCCGTCGACAATCATCGCGAGATTACGGGCGTACACCTCGCGTCCGGAGGCGTCCTGCCAGGTGAACTGACCCTCGGCCATGGCCTGTCGGCCGACATCGATCCGGCGCAGCCCGCTCGACCCCGACCAGCTGGAGTCGCGGAACGGCTGCAGCTCCAGCTCCTTGTCGGCCTGGTACGCCAGCGGGTCGCCGCCGTTGGCCTTGACGGTGTCGCGTCCGGGGACGATCAGCAGGCTGAAGCCGTCGCTGCCGTACCGGATCTGACGGTCCGCGTTGGCGGGGCTGCGCTGCCAGCCCTTGAGCACGCCGACCTCGAAACCCTCCGGATCCTTGCGCAGGGCATAGCCGGGGGCGAGCGCGACGGCGGAGCGGCTGGTCTGCGGCTGCTGCGCGCCGGACGGCTGCGAGGGCGACTGCCCGCCGGAGGCACCGGCGCCGGGCTCCGGCGAACCAGACGTCGACGACGCCGGGCCCGAGGAGCGGGTGCCGGAATCGCTGCCCGCCTTGGGCATGAACATCACGGCGTACGCGATGGCCGCGACCAGGGCCAGCAGGATCAGCACCAGAAGCAGCCGCCCGAGCCGTCGCGGCGCCCGCCCCTCGCCCGGCCGGGGGCGGGGCGGCGGGGTGCGCAGCGCCTTGGGGCCCTTGGGCTCGCGCGGCGCCCTGGGTGCTTTTTCCGCCCGGGGTCTTTCGTGGCGGTCGGACTTCTCCTTCGTGTGGCGGTGGCGGCCGTGGGCCGCGCTCTGCCCCAGGCGGCCGCGGCGCCTGCGGACCAGCTCGCCCCGGCGGCGTACGACGGGAAGCCGGGCGCTGTCGACGGACGGCAGTGGCACGACGTCCAGACCGGCCTCGGGCTCGGGCGCCGACCGTACGAGGGAGCGCAGCCAGCCTCGCAGCTCCTCGAAGTCCGGGCGCTCGGTGGGGTCCTGGCGCAGCAGCGACTCGACGACGGGGCGCAGCGGACCGCACTCCTCGGCGAAGGCGGGCGGCTCCCCGCACACCATCTGGACGAGCTCGGCCGCGTTCTCCTCGGGGTACGGGGCGTGGCCCTGGACGGCGCGGTAGAGCAGCGCGCCCAGCGCCCAGAGGTCGGTGGCGGGGCCGATCGGCGGCGCCAGCTGCCAGTTCTCGTGGACGGGTCCGGCCTGCTCGGGCGCCCAGCGCTCGGTGACCGCGCCGACGACGGCGATCCGGGCCTGCCGGGCGCGCTCGGCGGCGAGGGTGGTGGCGGGGCCGCGGTAGGCGGGGCCCGTACGGCCGCTCGCGACGATCTCGTCCCAGCGGCCCGGCTGTTGCTGCGGCTCGGGCCGGTGCGCGGGCAGCGCCGGGGAGTTGCCGTGGCGGCGGGCATCGGCGCGCAGGGCGTCCTCGCCCGAGCCTCCGGCGGGGACGGGGCGCCCGGATCCCGGGCCGTCGCTCCAGGTACCGGTGAGATGCAGCCGCCGGCCGGGCTGCGACTGGCCGTCGCCTCCGTAGCCGTCGTCGTCCTCGTCGTCGTACGGATCGTCTTCGTACGGGTCCTCGGCGGGTTGGTTCCAGGGGGCGGCCGGCTGCGGGTGGCCGTGATCCGGGCCGGGCGGCCCCGCGCCTTCCGGCCGCGCGGGGCGCTGGACCGGGAGGCTGCCGGTGTCCTCCGCCTCGCCCGCCCCGGCCCGGCGCCGGTCCTCGCCGACGCGGGCGGCGGCGCGGGCGCCCGCACGGTAGGCGGCGATGGCTCCGGCCCGCTCGGCCCGCAACTGCGCAGCGCCGGCCGTTGTGGGGGCGGGCGCCTGGAGGGCGGGATCCACCGGCCGCCGTACGGCCTCCAGCTCGCCCGGCACATCGTCATGGGGGTCATCGGCGTACCGGTCGCCGGGGTGCGGATCGTTGGCGTACGGATCGTCGTCGCCGTGCGGATCACCGGTCGCCGGGCCCGTCTCGATCGCCGCCGGGCCGCGCGAAGCCGGCACCTCGGCCGGAGCGACGGGCGGGGCCGGCGGTGCGTACGGCCCGGTCGGGCCCGTCTCGTACGCCGGGCGGCCGCCGTACCCGTCGCCGTACCCGCCGTCGTCCTCGTCGTCGGGCTGAGGCGTCGGCACGTACCCGCAGAGCGCCTCCTCCGCCGCTCCGGCCGCCAGACCGGTCAGCACGACGCGGCCGTCGTCGCAGACCAGCACCGTGCGGATGGTGATGTTGCGATGGGTCCAGCCATGTGCGTGCAGCACCCGCAGCGCCGTCAGCACGTCGGAGCCGATCTCGGCGGCCCGGAAGGGATTGAGCGGGCGCTCCGCCAGCAGGGCCGCGAGCGGGCGGGCCATGACGAGTTCGCTCACGATCCAGAGCGAGCCGTCCTCGGCGAACACGTCGAAGACCTGGTCGAGCCTGGGATGGTCGGGGACCTGGGCTGCCGCCTGTGCCGCCTCGATGGCGCGCCGGACCGCCGGGTCCGCGGACCGCCGCACGGCACGCCCGGTGACCCGCCGGGCCGCCGGGACCGGACCGTCGCCGTCGAGCACCTCGGCGTCCACCACTTCGGGCAACGGCACCTGCCGGAGCAGGACTTCCTGCCCGCTGTAGGTGTCGAACGCCCGGGTCTCGACCAGTTCGTACTCATCGGACGGGGGTAGCGGAAGGCGATAGCGGTCGGCAAGTACCCGACCCGCATAGTCATCCACGACGCCTCCCCAGAGCGCGCTGTCCCCCGGCCACGAAGACCGCATGAATCCATCAATTGCGGTCACTTACCGTGCAATTGACCCGCCGTTCCGGCTGCGTACGGTCTTCAGGCTCTCACGATACGTGGCAAGTGACGGCCGCGCGTCAGGGTCGGCACATCCCGGCCCTTTCGCCCATGGATCAGTCGGTGGGCTCGAACGTGCCGAACGCGGTCTTGCGCAGCGTCCGGCACTCCTTGCTGTCCCATTCGCTCGCCTTGCAGCTGATCATGATCGCGTAGCCGTGGGTGGCGTCGACCTTGAAGCCCCGGTTCAGCACCCGGACCCGCTGACCCTGCTGGGTGCGCTCGAACTGCCAGTCGGCGACGGTCGGGTAGCCGTTGTACTGGACCTTGTTCACGCCGAGGTGGTGGTAGCCGTTGCTGCTGGCCGCGACGGCGCCCTTCGCGGCGTTCCAGGCGGCGGCGGCGTCGCCGCCGGGCGAATCGGTGTAGTCGACCTGGACGCGCGGGAAGCCCCCGTCGACGTTGTAGATGCCACCGGAGTCGCGACCGGCTGTGTCGGTGAGCCGGAAGCCCTCGGGCATCGCCATCGCGAAGTGGAACTGCTTGTTCTTGATGGTTCGGTATCCCGCGGGCAGCGCGTCGGCGGCGTCCGGGGCGTCGCCCTTCGAACCGTCCGACCCCTTGTCCGAGTTGTCGTCCTTGCCCTTGCCCTGATCCTTGCCCTGGTTGCCGCCCTGGTCCTCGGCCTTGTCGCTGCCGCTGCCGCTTTCGGTGTCCGTGGAGCCGCCGGTCGTCGAGGCCCCGGCCGAGGTGGACTTGCCGTCCTTGCCGTTGCCGCCGCTCGCGTCGTCCTTGCCGCCTCCGTCGAGCGTGAGGGCGAGGACCGTACCGATCACGGCGAGCACGATCACGGCCGCGATGATCGCCAGGGTGCGACGTGGCACCACGTCCGTGATGGACGCACGGGACGGGGTGGTCGGCGACGTGGCGGGACGCGGCGACGGTACGGCGGCGGAGGCCGCGGCCGGCTTCGCCGGAGTCGAAGGCTGGGCAGGCTTCGAGGAACCGGTCGAGGGAGCGGTCGACGGAGGTGCCGAGGGAGGGGGCGGCGCAGTGGTCGAGGCTGCGACCGCACCCACCGCTGCGGCGGGTGTCGCCTTCGCGTTCCGTACGGAGCGCAGTGCGCCCCGCAGTCGGTCCCGGGCGCCCTCGCCCGACTCTCCGGACTTCGACGCCGCCTTGCCGCCCGGTTCGGCGGCCTGGCCGGGCAGCGCCATGATCTGGGTGGCGTCGGCGGGCGGGGGCACCACCGGGTCCGGCTTCTCGGGAGCGTGGATCACGTCGTTGAGCAGGGCGCGGGCACCGGCTTCGTCGAGCCGCTGATCGGGATCCCTGGCGAGCAGGCCGTAGATGACCTCCTCCAGCGGACCGGCGTTCTTCGGCGGGTCGAGCGGCTCGGTCATCACCGCGGTCAGGGTGGCGATGGCCGACCCCTTGTCGTACGGCGGAGAGCCCTCGACGCTGGCGTACAGCAGTCCGCCGAGCGACCACAGGTCGGCGGGCGGTCCCGGCTTGTGCCCGCGGGCGCGCTCCGGGGAGATGTACGACGGGGCGCCGACGAGCATGCCCGTCGAGGTGACCGACGGATCGCCCTCGACCTGCGCGATGCCGAAGTCGGTCAGCACGACCCGGCCGTCCTCGGCGATCAGCACGTTGGACGGCTTCACATCGCGGTGCAGGATGCCCTCGCGATGCGCCGATCGCAGCACGTCGAGGATGGCGAGGCCGACCTCGGCGGCGCGCTTCGGCGTCAGCACCCCGTCCTCGCGGATGGCCTCGGCGAGGGACTTGCCCTCGATGAGCTCCATCACGATCCACGGCCGGTCGTCCTCGTCGACCACGTCGTAGACCGTCACCGCGCCGTTGTTGCGGATCCTGGCGATCGCCTTCGCCTCACGCAGCGTGCGCGTGATGAGCCGGCGCTTCTCGTCCTCGTCGATGGCCGAAGGGAACCGCAGCTCCTTGACCGCGACCGTGCGGCCCAGCGTCTCGTCGACGGCACGCCAGACCGTGCCCATACCGCCCCGGCCGAGCACCTCCCCGAGCCGGTACCGCCCCGCAAGAAGACGTCCGTCCTTGTCCCGTTGGGGCTCCCGTGCCTGCTCCGCCTCCGACATGCGTCCCCTCTGCGATCAACCCGCCCTGGCAGAGCGTTCATTGTCCCTCACCCCGGGACCGGTCGTGGTGCCGGGTCCGCAGGCCCGTCATGATGTGGCCCGAGGAAGGGATTCTCTGCCATGCCGACACTCAGGGCGCTGTTCGCCGCCCCGTTGTTGCTGGCGCTGCTCGGCCTGGGAACAGCAACCCTGCCCAGCGAACCACACCTCACGCCCGCAGCGGCCTATCTTCCCCGGCTCGTCGCCCGGGGCGGTGCTCCCACTGCGGCACTGCTGGCCCATCGTGCCTCTTCCGCACCGTACGACACCTACCGCTCGACGGGCCCGGGTATCCGCAGGACGGACCGGTTCCGGGCCGGCAGCATCACCAAGACCTTCGTCGCGACGGTCGTGCTCCAACTCGCCCGGGAGGGAAGGCTGCAGCTTTCGGACACCGTCGACCGACTGCTGCCCGGCCTGATCCGGGGCAATGGCAACGACGGCCGCCGCATCACCCTGCGCGCCCTGCTCAGCCACACCAGTGGCCTCTACAACTACACCGCCGACACCTCCGCCCACCCCGTCTCCGCCACCGCCGCGGTCCGTGTCGCCCTGGCCCACCGTCCGACGAATGCCCCCGGCGGCTACGCCTACTCCAACACCAATTACGTCGTTCTCGGACTCGTCGTTCAGCGCGTCACCGGACACGACTACGCCACCGAGATCCGCCACCGCATCATCACCCCCCTCCGTCTCACCGGCACCTCCCTGCCAGGCGCCCGTACCTCCCTGCCCGCCCCGCACGGCCGCGGCTATGCCCGCGACCCGGCCGACGGCAGCCTGCGCGATGTCACCGCGCTCGACCCGCGTACGGCAGGTGCGGCCGGGGAGCTGATCTCCACGCTCACCGATCTGAACCGCTTCTACGCGGCGCTGCTGGGCGGACGCCTCCTCCCGCCCGCCCAGCTGGCGACCCTGCTGAACACCGGCGCCACGCACGGCGTCTACGGCCTGGGCATCTATCCGCAGAAACTCTCCTGCGGCACCACAGTCTGGGGCCACAACGGCCACATAGCGGGCAGTTACGTCCGCACCGCCGCCACGCGCGACGGCCGGCACACCCTGACGTACCGTATCGACACGGACACCCTGACCGCTGCGACGGCACTCGAACCGGCGCTCCTCGACGCGGAGTTCTGCGGCCACGCACCCCGCACCTGACGTGGTCTAGAGAGGCACGATGTCCGGCGCCCCGAGCCGCGCGGCGTCCGCCGTGAGATCGTCCGGCTGCCGCTGCGACTCCCGCTCCGCCTGGACCCGCTTCTCGTAGTGCTCGACCTCCCGGTCGATCTGCCCCTCGTCCCAGCCCAGCACCGGCGCCATCAGCTCCGCACAGATCCGGGCGCTGAGCGTGCCCCGGTCGAAGGTCTCGATGGAGATCCGGGTCCGGCGGGTCAGTACGTCGTCGAGGTGGCGGGCCCCCTCGTGCGAGGCGGCGTAGACGATCTCGGCCTTCAGATAGTCGTCCGCCGACGGCAGCGGCTCACCCAGCGCCGGATCGCCGACGATCAGATCGAGGAGTTCCTCCGTCATGGAGCCGTAGCGGTTGAGCAGATGCTCCACCCGGGCGACATGGAGCCCCGTACGGGCCGCGATTCTCGCCCGGGCGTTCCACAGCGCGCGGTATCCCTCCGCCCCCAGGAGCGGAACGTCCTCGGTGACGCACTCCGCCACGCGCTGGTCGAGGCCGTGCACCGCCTCGTCCACGGCATCCTTCGCCATCACCCGGTACGTCGTGTACTTGCCGCCTGCCACGACCACGAGGCCCGGCAGCGGGTGCGCCACCGTGTGCTCGCGCGAGAGCTTGCTGGTCGCCTCCGACTCGCCGGCCAGCAGCGGCCGCAGCCCCGCGTAGACACCCTGGACGTCGTCCCTGGTCAGGGGTGTGGCCAGGACCGAGTTGACGTGTTCGAGCAGATAGTCGATATCGGCGCTGGACGCCGCCGGGTGCGCCTTGTCCAGGTCCCAGTCCGTGTCCGTCGTCCCGACAATCCAGTGCCGTCCCCACGGGATGACGAAGAGGACGGACTTCTCGGTCCGCAGGATCAGGCCGGTCGAGGAGTGGATGCGGTCCTTCGGGACGACCAGGTGGATGCCCTTGGACGCCCGGACGTGGAACAGCCCGCGCTCCCCGATCAGCGCCTGGGTGTCATCCGTCCAGACCCCGGTCGCGTTGACCACCTGTTTGGCCCTGACCTCGTACTCCCCGCCCGTCTCGACGTCCTCCACGCGGGCGCCGACGACCCGCTCGCCCTCCCGGAGGAAGCCGATCACCCGTGCCCGGTTCGCCACATGGGCGCCGTATCCTGCGGCGGTGCGCACCAGCGTCGCCACATAACGGGCGTCGTCCATCTGCGCGTCGTAGTACTGCAACGCCCCGACCAGGGCATCCTTCCTCAGCGCCGGGGCGACCTGCAGGGCGCGGCGGCGGGAGAGATGCCGGTGGACGGGCAGGCCGCGGCCGTGCCCCGACGACACCGACATCGCGTCGTAGAGTGCCACGCCGGAACCGGCGTAGAGCCGCTCCCAGCCCTTGTGCTGCAGCGGATAGAGGAACGGCACGGGCTTCACCAGATGCGGGGCCAGCCGCCCCAGGAGCAGCCCGCGCTCCTTCAGCGCCTCCCGGACGAGCGCGAAGTCGAGCATCTCCAGATACCGCAGCCCGCCGTGGATCAGCTTGCTCGACCTGCTCGATGTGCCCGAGGCCCAGTCGCGCGCCTCGACGAGGCCGGTCGCGAGTCCCCTCGTCGCCGCGTCCAGCGCCGTACCGGCGCCAACCACGCCCGCCCCCACGACCAGCACGTCCAGTTCGCGCTCGGCCATCGCGGCAAGCGCCTCGGCGCGCTCCGCAGGTCCCAGTGTCGCTGTCCTCACTGCTGCCTCCCGGGTAGATCGGGGTGGTCCGACACGCGATGCGACCCGACCGAGCGGTCGGGCGACCCGTGTCCACCTCTCGATTCTGTCCGCCGTACACGACTTCGGCCACCGCCTGTGGACAACACCAGGTCGACTGGAGCCTCACAATGCGACATATAGGTCATATTTACGCCTAGTCTGACATTGCGCTGTCCCCAGCGGTTGCGCTTTCTGCTCTCATGGTCTTGGACCGACCGGCAAACGGAGGGTGGCGCCCTCCATCTGCCGGTCGGTCCAAGGGAAGGACGGCCATCCACATGCCCGCAGACCTCGCAGTCATCGGACTCGGCCACCTCGGCCTGCCCCTCGCCCAAGCCGCCGCCGCCGCCGGTGTCCAGACCGTCGGCTACGACACCGACCCACGCGCCTACGCGGAACTCTCCGCGGGCCGCACCCCCGTCGAGGGATCGCTCACCGCCTCGGACGTGCGCCGGATGCTCTCGGGGGGTTTCCGGCCCACGACCGACCCGGCCGAACTGGGCCGGGTCCGTACCGCGGTGATCTGCGCGCCCACCCCGCTCGGCGCCGACCGCACCCTCGACCTCACCGCCGTCGGCGACGCGGCCCGCGCGCTCGCCGCCCGGCTGCGCCCGCACACGACCGTCCTGCTGGAATCGGCCGTGCAGCCCGGCACCACGGAGAGCTATGTACTGCCCCTCCTCGAAGAGGGCTCCGGGCTGCGCGCCGGACGCGACTTCCACCTCGCCTACTCCCCCAGCCGCCTCGACCCCGGCAACAGGACCCACGTCTACGCCAACACCCCCAAGGTCATCGGCGGCCTCACCCCCGCATGCACCGAATCCGCCGCCGCCTTCTACGGCCGGCTCACCGACAAGGTCGTCCGGGCCCGCGGGCCGCGCGAGGCCGAGATGACGAAGGTCCTGGAGACCAACTTCCGGCACGTCAACATCGCCCTGGTCAACGAGATGGCGGTGCTCTGCCACGATCTCGGCGTCGACCTCTGGGACGTCATCAGATGTGCCGAGACCAAGCCCTTCGGCTTCCAGCCGTTCCGTCCGGGCCCCGGCGTCGGCGGCCACGGCGCCCCCGTGGACCCGGGCTATCTCCCGTACAACAGCCGCACCCCGGGCCACCCCCTGCGGATGGTCTCGCTCGCCCAGGAGATCAACGACCGTATGCCGCAGTACGTGATCCAGCGCTGCGCCACCCTCCTGAACGAGCACGGCAAGTCCGTGCGCGGCGCCCGGGTGCTGCTCCTCGGCGTCACCTACAAGCCGGACCTCGCCGACCAGGAAGCCTCCCCCGCCCGGGAGATCGCGACCCGACTGATGGACATGGGAGCCCAGATCGGCTACCACGACCCGCATGTCCTGGACTGGCGGGTGCGTGAACTCCCGGTCCCGCGCGCCGACTCGCTGTACGAGGCGGCATCGAGCGCCGACCTCACGGTGCTGCTCCAGCACCACCGTACGTACGATCTCCAGGGCCTCGCCGTGAAGGCCCAGCTCCTCCTGGACACCCGGGGCGCGACTCCCGCGGGGGCCGCACACCGGTTGTGAGAAAGGGTTTCTCCAAGGCTCGGTGAAGGGTTCCCCAAGGATTTCGGTGGGCGATGTCATAGGCGACTGCTAGCCTGCGGCGTCACTTCTCGCACAGTCGTGCGCATCCGTCCCAGGGGGATTCCACCATGAGCCAGCCCGTGCCACCGGCGCACCAGCCGAACGACGCCCAGCCCGTCGGCGGCAACCCGTACGCAGGCCAGCAGCCCGGCCAGCCCGCCGCCCCGACCGGCAACCCGTTCGCGGGCCAGCAGCCCGGCCCGTACGGCCAGCCCGGCCAGCCCGGCGCCGCCTTCGGTGGCGCACCGTTCGCCCCGCCGGCCCCGGCGCGCAACAACCTGGGCCTGGGCCTGCTCACAGCGGTGGTCACGGCGCTCGCCGCGGCCTTCCTGTACGGCGTCATCGCCGGTGCGATCGAGCGCGAGGTCGGCTACATCGCCGTCGGCGTCGGCTTCCTCGTCGGCTTCGCGGCAAGCAAGGTCGGCGGACAGAACCCGGTGCTGCCCGTCGTCAGCGCCCTGCTGTCGATCGGCGCGGTCTACCTCGGCCAGCTCGTGGGCATCGCGATCATCCTGTCCGATCTGGTGCACCAGTCCGCGTCCAGCCTCTTCGTCGACCACTTCGACGTACTGACGGAGGCATGGAGCGAGGGATCGGACTTCAAGACGTACCTCTTCCTGCTGCTCGGTGCCGCAGCCGCGTTCGGTGGCGCCAAGAAGGCCGCGTAACACTGCCCGGACACGGGAAGGAGGCCCGGACCGCAGATGCGGTCCGGGCCTCCTTCCGTGCTGCTGAGAGCGGTCAGCGGCGGTGCTGCGAGTCCGCCACCGTCACCTCGACGCGCTGGAACTCCTTGAGGTCGCTGTACCCCGTCGTCGCCATCGCGCGGCGCAGCGCACCGAAGATGTTCATCGAACCGTCGGGGGTGTGCGAAGGACCGGTGAGGACCTCCTCGGTCGTGCCGACGGAGCCCAGGTCCACCAGCTTGCCGCGCGGCACGTCCTCGTGGACGGCCTCCATGCCCCAGTGGCGGCCGCGGCCCGGCGCGTCCGTCGCGCGGGCCAGCGGGGAGCCCATCATCACGGCGTCCGCACCGCAGGCGATGGCCTTCGGCAGGTCGCCGGACCAGCCGACGCCGCCGTCCGCGATCACGTGCACGTACCGGCCGCCGGACTCGTCCATGTAGTCGCGGCGGGCCCCGGCCACATCGGCGACCGCGGTCGCCATCGGGACCTGGATACCGAAGACGTTGCGCGTGGTGTGCGCGGCGCCGCCGCCGAAGCCGACGAGGACACCGGCCGCACCGGTACGCATCAGGTGCAGGGCGGCGGTGTACGTGGCGCAGCCGCCGACGATCACCGGGACGTCCAGCTCGTAGATGAACTGCTTGAGGTTGAGCGGCTCGGCCGCACCCGAGACGTGCTCGGCGGAGACCGTCGTACCGCGGATGACGAAGATGTCCACACCCGCGTCGACGACGGCCTTGGAGAACTGCGCGGTGCGCTGCGGGGAGAGCGCGGCGGCGGTGACCACACCGGAGTCGCGCACCTCCTTGATGCGCTGCCCGATCAGCTCCTCCTGGATCGGAGCGGAGTAGATCTCCTGGAGGCGGCGGGTCGCCGACTCCACGGGCATCTCGGCGATCTCGTCGAGCAGCGGCTGCGGGTCGGCGTGCCGGGTCCACAGGCCCTCGAGGTTGAGGACACCGAGGCCGCCCAGCTCACCGATGCGGATCGCGGTCTGCGGGGAGACCACGGAGTCCATGGGGGCCGCCAGGAACGGCAGCTCGAAACGGTAGGCGTCGATCTGCCAGGCGATCGAGACCTCCTTCGGGTCGCGGGTACGACGGCTCGGAACGACGGCGATGTCGTCGAATGCGTACGCCCGGCGGCCGCGCTTGCCGCGCCCGATCTCGATCTCAGTCACGATGGTGTGGCCTTTCCCTCTACGTCTGCGTTGTCCAGTATCCCCGACACACGGCTGAGGGGCGGTCCCGGGAACCCCGGGCCGCCCCTCAGCTGCGCTGTTGCGTTACTTCCTGCTGTAGTTCGGCGCCTCGACCGTCATCTGGATGTCGTGCGGGTGGCTCTCCTTGAGACCCGCCGAGGTGATCCGGACGAACCGGCCGTTGGCCTGGAGCTCCGGGACGGTGCGTCCGCCGACGTAGAACATCGACTGGCGCAGCCCGCCGGTGAGCTGGTGGACGACCGCGGAGAGCGGGCCTCGGTAGGGGACCTGGCCCTCGATGCCCTCGGGGACCAGCTTCTCGTCGGAGGCGACGCCCTCCTGGAAGTAGCGGTCCTTGGAGAACGACTTGCGGTCGCCACGGGTCTGCATCGCGGCGAGGGAACCCATGCCACGGTACGACTTGAACTGCTTGCCGTTGATGAAGAGCAGCTCGCCCGGAGACTCTTCGCAGCCCGCGAGGAGCGAGCCGAGCATCACGGTGTCCGCACCGGCCACCAGGGCCTTGGCGATGTCGCCGGAGTACTGCAGGCCGCCGTCACCGATGACCGGGACACCGGCCGCCTTGGCGGCGAGCGAGGCCTCGTAGATCGCGGTGACCTGCGGGACGCCGATGCCGGCGACGACGCGGGTGGTGCAGATGGAGCCGGGGCCGACGCCGACCTTGATGCCGTCGACACCCGCGTCGATCAGCGCCTGGGCGCCGTCACGGGTGGCGATGTTGCCGCCGATGACATCGACGGAGGAGTTCGACTTGATCTTGGCGACCATGTCGCCGACCAGCCGGGAGTGACCGTGGGCGGTGTCGACGACGATGAAGTCGACCCCCGCCTCGATGAGCGCCTGGGCCCGCTCGTACGCGTCGCCCGCGACACCGACGGCGGCGCCGACCAGCAGCCGGCCTTCCTTGTCCTTGGCGGCGTTCGGGTACTTCTCGGCCTTGACGAAGTCCTTGACGGTGATGAGGCCCTTGAGAACGCCCCCGTCGTCGACGAGCGGAAGCTTCTCGATCTTGTGGCGGCGCAGCAGCTCCATGGCGTCCACGCCGGAGATGCCGACCTTGCCGGTGACCAGCGGCATCGGCGTCATGACCTCGCGCACCTGGCGCGTACGGTCCGACTCGAAGGCCATGTCCCGGTTGGTGACGATGCCGAGCAGCTTGCCCGCGCCGTCGGTGACCGGGACACCGCTGATGCGGAACTTGGCACACAGCTCGTCGGCGTCGCGCAGCGTCGCGTCCGGGTGCACCGTGATCGGGTCGGTGACCATGCCGGACTCGGAGCGCTTCACCAGGTCGACCTGGTTGGCCTGGTCGGCGATGGAGAGGTTGCGGTGCAGCACACCGGCGCCGCCCTGCCGGGCCATGGCGATCGCCATGCGGGCCTCGGTGACCTTGTCCATCGCGGCGGAGAGCAGCGGGATGTTCACCCGCACGTTCCTGGAGATGTACGAGGAGGTGTCGATCTGGTCGGGCGCCATGTCGGACGCGCCGGGCAGCAGCAGCACGTCGTCGTATGTCAGCCCGAGCGTCGCGAATTTCTCGGGCACTCCGTCGACGTTTGCAGTCATGACACCTTCCCCAAATGGCCTTGATCGGTGCGGATGTCCATGCTAACGGCCTCCGGGGGTGTCTCATTCCACGAGCAAGATCACCTAGAGGTTCTGTAGCTTCGTACGGAACCTGGACAGCGCCCGGCTCACTGCTCCGCGAGGGCCCGCAGCCTGCTGAGCGCCCGGTGCTGGGCGACCCGGACCGCACCCGGAGACATGCCCAGCATCTGTCCGGTCTCCTCGGCGGTCAGACCGACCGCGACCCGCAGAACGAGCAGCTCACGCTGGTTGTCCGGGAGGTTGGCAAGAAGCTTCTTGGCCCAGGCCGCATCGCTGCTGAGCAGCGCGCGCTCCTCCGGCCCGAGCGAATCGTCCGGCCGCTCGGGCATCTCGTCGGAGGGCACGGCCGTCGATCCCGGGTGCCGCATGGCGGCCCGCTGGAGATCGGCGACCTTGTGGCCCGCGATGGCGAAGACGAAGGCTTCGAAGGGTCTGCCGGTGTCCTTGTAGCGCGGCAGCGCCATCAGCACCGCGACACAGACCTCCTGCGCCAGGTCCTCCACGAAGTGGCGAGCATCACCGGGCAGCCGGTTCAGCCGGGACCTGCAGTAGCGCAGCGCGAGGGGGTGGACATGGGCCAGCAGATCATGGGTGGCCTGCGCGTCGCCCTCGACAGCACGGTGCACCAGTGCACCGATCACCGTCGTCTCGTCGTCGCGCATCGGACCATGGTGCCCCGGAGCCGCGTCATCCGCGCTGCCGCGTCCGTAGTTGTGCACCGAAGCGTTATGAGCGGGTGCGCCGGAAGTCATGTCCTGCGCCCTCCCCTTCCGCTCGACCGAATCGTTCCTGAGGAACTCCACATCTCAAGGATGCGGCATCGGCCGGGAAGCGTCACATGCCGTCGGCGCGGAGGGCACCACCGGCAGGGCGGAGCCCGCCCCGCGCACGTCGGTCACATCACCCCGTCCGCCGGTGTGCGGACGGGGAATCGATCGACTGCCGGCCATGGCCGGTCCTCAGCGGACCAGGCCCCAGCGGAAGCCGAGCGCCACGGCGTGCGCCCGGTCCGAGGCGCCGAGCTTCTTGAACAGACGCCTGGCGTGCGTCTTCACCGTGTCCTCGGAGAGGAACAGCTCACGGCCGATCTCGGCGTTCGAGCGGCCGTGGCTCATTCCTTCGAGCACCTGGATCTCACGCGCGGTGAGCGTCGGCGCCGCACCCATCTCGGCCGACCGCAGCCGGCGGGGGGCGAGCCGCCACGTCGGATCGGCCAGCGCCTGGGTGACAGTGGCCCGCAGCTCCGCGCGGGAGGCGTCCTTGTGCAGATAGCCGCGGGCACCGGCGGCGACCGCGAGCGCGACGCCGTCCAGGTCCTCGGCGACGGTCAGCATGATGATCCTGGCACCGGGGTCGGCGGAGAGCAGTCGCCGTACCGTCTCCACACCTCCCAGACCGGGCATGCGTACGTCCATCAGAATCAGATCCGAACGGTCGGCGCCCCAGCGGCGGAGGACTTCCTCGCCGTTGGCCGCCGTCGTCACACGCTCGACGCCGGGCACGGTCGCGACCGCGCGACGGAGCGCTTCTCGGGCAAGCGGGGAGTCGTCGCAGACGAGGACGGATGTCATGACCGTCCTCCGCAGCTGATGCGCGTCACCTTGAGCCTCCAGGCTGTTACAAGTCGTCACCTGAGCGGTTGACGCTCTCGGACATCTGCCCGATCGCTTTTTCTGTCAACCGCCTCCGCCCTCTCAACGATGGTCACTCGAAAGAGTTACGGGTCGGACGGCCGGGTTCAGCACTCTACGTGAGGAGCCGTGCACGGAGGAGAGCGGCGCGAATCATCCAACCGTCAACCGAAACTTCACATCAAGATATGCCCTATTTGGCGGGTTTTCTTCCCTTTTACTGGTGTCTGTGGCTAGATTCGCAATCAGTCATATTTACATCTACTTACACCGTAGATGTAAATGTCATGGGCACGGTCAACAACGGACGACAACGACGATTCCGACTCAGCATGGTTTCGAGGGGACAAGCAATGGCAGATTTCTCCCGGCTTCCCGGACCCAACGCCGATCTGTGGGACTGGCAGCTGTTGGCGGCCTGCCGCGGGGTCGACAGCTCGCTGTTCTTCCACCCGGAGGGTGAACGCGGTGCGGCACGCAGCGCCCGCGAGAACTCGGCGAAAGAGGTCTGTATGCGATGCCCGGTACGTGCCGAGTGCGCAGCACACGCACTGGCGGTGCGAGAGCCCTACGGAGTGTGGGGCGGACTGACCGAGGACGAACGCGAGGAGCTCATGGGCCGGGCCCGCAACCGGCTGATCGCGGCAGCGGCGCCGTCAGGCCTTCCGTCCCCGTCGGGGCACGGCTGATCCCACCCCGCCCGGCACAACAAATACAAAAACGTTTCCGCATTTCACCCGGCCACCGAGGGGGCCGGGCCATTGGCAGGCCCCGCTCAGCGGGCGGCCGCCAGGGACAGTCGGTCGAGGGTGGCCGCCACCGCCGGCACCTGAGCCAGGTCCGGCAGGGTCAGGGCGACGATCTCGCGCTCGATGGCCGGCTCCACCGTCACCGTGCGGGCCCCCTTGGGGCGTACCGACTCGATCGCCAGCTCCGGCAGTACGGCCACCCCCAGACCGGCGCCGACCAGGCCGATCACTGCCGGGTAGTCGTCGGTCGCGAAGTCGATCCGGGGCGTGAAGCCGGACTCCTCACAGACTTCCACCAGTTGGCGACGGCAGCGCGGGCAGCCCGCGATCCACGACTCGTCGGCCAGCTCGGCGATGCCGACGGCGGCCGAACCGGCCAGCCGGTGCCCCTCGGGGACCAGGCCGATCAGCCGGTCGGTGAGCAATGGGCGTACGACCAGGTCGTCCCACTCCGCGCCGGAGGCGCCGTAACGGAACGCCAGCGCGATGTCGCAGTCGCCCTCTCGCAGCATCTCGACCGAGCGCGGCGGCTCGGCCTCCACCAGGGAGACCCGGGTGCCGGGGTGGGCCGCGCGCAGCGCGGCGAGGGCGCCGGGAACCAGCGTGGAGCTGCCGCTGGGGAACGAGACGAGCCGGACCCGGCCGGCCCGCAGCCCGGCGATCGCGGCGACCTCCTCCTCGGCGGCGGTGAGCCCGGCGAGGATTCCGGAGGCGTGCCGGACGAGGGCCTCGCCCGCCTGGGTGAGCCGCATCTCGCGTCCCGTACGGATCAGCAGGGTGGTTCCCGCAGAGGCTTCCAGGGCCTTCATCTGCTGGCTGACCGCCGGCTGGGTGCAGCCCAGTTCGCGGGCGGCGGCGGAGAACGAGCCGGTGGCGGCCACGGCGCGCAGGACACGGAGATGACGGGCTTCGATCACACTTCAACCATAAGCGATTCTTGGGTTGCGCGCGAATTATTGTCGCGCATCTTTGAGGGTGGAGTGGTTAGCGTTCTCGCATGAAGCCGATGAAGCCGATGAAGCTGCTGACTGTGAATGTGGGACGGCCCGAGGCCGTCGCCTACACCGACGCCCCCGGCGGCACGACCGGGATCGACAAACGGCCGGCCGACGGCCCCGTACGCGTCACCGACCCCGGCCCCAAGGGCACCGGGGGCAGCGGCCTGGCCGGGGACACGGTGTGCGATCTGCGCCATCACGGCGGCTCCGACCAGGCCGTGTACGCATTCGCCCGCGAGGCACTCGACGTCTGGGAGCGGGAGCTCGGCCGCCCGCTGGCCAATGGCACGTTCGGCGAGAACCTGACGACCAGCGGTCTGGACGTGAGCGGCGCGAAGATCGGCGAGCGCTGGCGGATCGGCCCCGACCTGGTCCTGGAGGTCACGTCGAGCCGGATTCCCTGCCGTACGTTCGCCGGCCATGTCGACGAGAAGCGCTGGGTCAAGCGGTTCACACAGGCGGCTGCCCCGGGCGCCTACCTGCGAGTGATCGAGCCGGGCGAGATCCGCGCCGGGGACCCGGTCGAGATCGTGCACCGGCCGGACCACGACGTCACCGTGGAGCTGGCCTTCCTGGCCTCGACGACGCGCCGGGAGCTGCTCCCGAAGCTGCTCCCGGCGCGGGACGCACTGCACCCCGAGACGCTGCGTGCCGCCCTGAAGTACGTGGAGACGGAGGCGGTGGACAACTGATCGCGGCGTGCCGGACAGGCACTAACGTGCCGCGTATGACGACTGCACTGATTACGGGCGCGACCGCAGGGATCGGAGCCGCATTCGCGCGGCGGCTCGCGGCCGATGGGCACAACCTGGTGCTGGTGGCGCGCAACACCGAGCGGCTGCGCGAGCAGGCGACCGAACTGCACGACCGGCACGGCATCGAGGCCGAGGTGCTGACGGCCGACCTGTCCGAGGACAAGGGGATCGCCGCGGTCGAAGCCCGGCTGACGGACCGTCACCAGTCGGTCGACCTGCTGGTCAACAATGCCGGGTTCGGCAACAAGGGCCGCTATCTGGATGTGCCCATGGCCGATGAGCTGAACATGCTGAAGGTGCACTGCGAGGCGGTGCTGCGGCTGACCTCGGCGGCCGCGGCCGGGATGCGGGAGCGCGGGCGGGGCGGGGTCGTCAATGTGGCCTCGGTGGCGGCGTTCGTGCCGCGCGGGACGTACGGCGCGTCCAAGGCCTGGGTCGTGCAGTTCACCCAGGGCGCGGCGAAGGACCTGGCCGGTTCGGGGGTGCGGCTGATGGCGCTGTGCCCCGGCTTCGTACGGACCGAGTTCCACGAGCGGGCCGGGATGGGGACCGGCAACATCCCGGGCTGGATGTGGCTCGACGCGGACAAGCTGGTGGCGACGGCACTGGCGGACCTGGCACGCGGTAGGTCGGTCTCGATCCCGGACCCGCGGTACAAGGCGTTGATGGGGCTCGTGAAGGTGACGCCGCGCGGCCTGCTCGGAGGGGTCACCTCCAAGACAGGCCGCAAGTACGGGCCACAGTGAGTGGGTTACCGGATCGGCGGTTACCGAACGGGCTGCTACCTCACCCCGCGGCCCGCGTAGGCGCCGATGTTGGTGGCGCCGGGCTTCAGCTCGTTGCCGAAGTAGTCCTTGCCGCCGTTGTCCTCGATGACGGCTCCGGCGGCGAGGGCGGGAGAGCCCGTACCGAGCCGGAAGTCGGGTCGGAGCTTTGGATCGGCCGTGATGCCGCCGGGGTCGGGGCGGGTCATGTCGATGCCGTAGAAGGCGTTGTGGTCGAAGGAGAGCCCGGGCGTCGGGTTCTTGAAGGCGTAGCCGCCGGTGCCCTCACTCACGAAGATGTTGTTCCGGATGGACAGTTCGTGCTGGGTGGTGGCGGGGCTGCCGGCGTCGTCCTGGACGAGGTAGCCGGGGATCTGCTCCTTGTTGTGGAAGGTGTTGTTGTAGATCTCCGTGTCGAGGATCGGGCCCCAGCAGTTCTGGATCAGGCGGGCGCCGTCGTTGCGGCTGACGTTGTAGCGGGCGACCGTGCCGATGGTCTTGGCGCCGCTGTACGGGCAGATCAGCAGGAAGCCGCCCTTGTTGTCGTGGCTGTAGTTGTACTGGAAGACCGTGTTCTGCGAGGCGCCGTCGGCGTCGAAGGACATCCCGTCATGGGTGTTGCCGCCGCCCGAGACCTCGTTGTACTCGACGGTCGTGTCGTCGGTGTTGAAGGTCCAGATGCCCGCGTTGGCGGAGGGCGAGCGCAACTGGAAGCCGTCGACCCGGTTGTGGTCGACGCGGGCACCACTGGTGGTGTCGAGCTTCATGCCGTCGCCGGCCAGGGACTTCAGCGTGTTGTGGTGGATGCGGACTCCGGTGCTCGGCGTCCACTCTCCCGGGTAGACATTCGGGTCCTGCTGCTGGCCGACCAGATCACGCTTGGAGAAGGTCGATTTGAAGTAGATGCCCTCGCGGTCGACGTCCTCGATGCGGTTGTGCCCGATGTCCAGGCCGTCGTACCGGCTCGCCTTCGTCTTGCCCTCGACCGCGATGTGGATCGCGCTGGAGCCGGACACCGTCTTGTAGTCGCCGCCGCGCACGTCGTGGATGTAGAGGCCGGAGATGTCGAAGCCGCGGGCGGTGCCGTAGTCGGTGAGGCGGAGGCGGACGCCGTTGCGCTCGCTGCCGGGGTTGTCGGCGTTGGTGATCTCCAGGGCCTTGAGGTGCACGTACTGCATGTTGGAGAGCAGCACGACATCGTGGGCGCCCGCGCCGTCCAGCTTGGCGCGGGCCGGGCCGTTGCCGTAGTCGGCGATGGTGAACGGTGCGCGGGCGGAGCCGGTTCCTTCGGGAGCGAGGGTGCCGGTGCAGGTGGCGCCGCGCTTGAAGAGCAGCCGGTCGCCGGGGCCGTAGGTGTGCGCGTTGGCCTCGGCGAGCGTGGTCCAGGGGTGCTGCTTGCTGCCGGTGGCGCCGGCCGGGGCGGCTGTGCAGTCGACATGGAAGGTACGGCCGGTGGGAGCGGCCTGTGCGGCGCTCTGGCCGGCAACGGTCAGACCGGCGGCGGCCGTCAGGGCCGCGAGCGTCGCAGCAGTGACGCGATGTCTCACAATTCCTCCGTACGAACAGTCAGGGACGGGACGAGTCGGCATCGCCGGAATCCTGGACTCGGATTGATCGAACGTCAATGGATTGCGTTTGAATGATCGAAACTCCCATCGTTCGATCACGTTGGTCTAGGGTCGGACAACGGCCCCGGCACCGGCCGGACCGGGGGCCGGGCCACACACTGCGAGGGGACTGCTGCCGTGCGCGAAAGTGCTGCTGAACGTCATGACCGCCTGCTGGGGCTGGTACGGGAAAGGGGCTCGGCCCGGGTCTCGGATCTGGCCTCGCAGCTGGGGGTCTCGCCCGTCACGGTGCGCCGGGACGTGGAGGAGCTGGCCGGCCGGGGCCTGCTCGACCGGGTCCACGGCTCGGTGTCCTGGCCGCAGGACGCCGCCCCCGCCGCCACGGGGCCCGGCGGCACCGGCACCGGCCTGGTCCTCGGCATGCTCGCGCCCTCGTCGACCTACTACTTCGCCGAGGTCATCCGTGGGGCGCACGAGGCCGCAGCCAGGGCGGGCGCCCGGCTGATCCTGCGGATCTCCGACTACCGGCCGCAGGAGGACCACGCCCGCACCGAGGGCCTGCTCTCCGCGGGCGCCGAGGGGCTGCTGGTCGCACCGGGCTGGCAGCACCCCGGCGACCCCGCCGCATTCGGCGACTGGATCGCCTCGCTGCCCGTGCCGACCGTCCTGCTGGAGCGCAGGCCCACCGCCGGATCCCCGCTGGACGGCCTGGACCGGGTCTGCTCGGACCATGCGCACGGGGTGCTGCTCGCCGTCCGCCACCTGGTGGATCTCGGGCACGGGGCGCCGCTGCTGATGGCCCGGGCGGACTCCCCGACCGCCGTCGCGGTGCGATCCGGGTACGAGGAGGCCCTGGCCGTGCTCGGGCTGCGCGCACCGCAGGACGTGATCGATTCCGTACCGGCCGAACTCGCTCCGGACGCGTTCGAACAGGCCGTGCAGGCGCTGCGTGAGGCGGTCCACTCGGGGGTGGCGACGGCGGCGCTGATCCACAACGACGTGGACGCGATCCAGGTGGTGCAGCGCCTGGCCGAGCTGGGCGTACGGGTGCCGGAAGATCTGGCGCTGATCGCGTACGACGACGAGGTGGCGGCCCTCGCGGACACCCCGCTCACGGCGGTGGCACCGCCCAAGCGCGAAGTGGGCCGTCATGCGATGGAACTGCTGGTGGAGCGGCTCGGCCAGGGCGCGGACACGCCTCGGCGTCATCTGACACTCCTCCCGCAGCTGCGAATCCGGGACTCGTGCGGAGCACCCCTCTCGTAGGCGATGAAGCAGGCGTCGAGCAGGCTCGAAGCAGGCATCCTCGCGGCCTCGCGGTCCCCTCCCGCGGGGCATTCCACCTACTTCCGTACGTAACTTATCTGATCTTTTTTCGATCAATCGCTCTTTCGCTCTTGACTTCGGTCACGGCTGGTCCAAGGATCACGGCCAACGCCAATGTCGTCGCCTGGTCAGGAGCCTCGCTGTGAGCCGCAGTTCGAGCAGAACGTCCCTCGCCGTAGTCGGCGCCGCCACCGCCCTCGCCGTTCTCACGGCCTGTGGCGGCAGCGGCGACGACAGTGCCGCCGCCGGAAGCGACGGCAAGCCCGTCAGCATCACCTTCTGGGGCTGGGCCAAGGGGTCCAAGGAGGTCGTTGACGCGTTCAACGCCTCGCACAAGAACATCAAGGTGGTGTACGAGGAGATCCCGTCCGGCAACGCGGGCGGCTACGCCAAGATCTCCAATGCGGTGAAGGCGGGCAACGCCCCCGATCTGGTCTCCATCGAGTACCCGCAGCTTCCGGAGTACGTCAGTCAGGGCGCGCTCCAGGACATCGGCCAGTACTTCACCGACGACATCAAGAAGAAGCTGCTGCCGCAGGCGGTCGAGCTGACGACGCTCGGCGGCAAGAACTGGGCCGTCCCGTTCGACGCCTCGCCGCAGTCCTTCTACTACCGCAAGGACCTGTTCGAGAAGTACGGCGTCGAGGTCCCCAAGACCTGGGACGAGTTCCGCAAGGCCGCCGAGAAGATCAAGAAGGCCGACAAGAAGGCCCGTATCGGCACCTTCTTCCCCGATGACCCGACCACGTTCCAGGCGATGGCCTGGCAGGCCGGCGCCCAGTGGTACAAGCCCGAGGGCGACACCTGGAAGGTCAGCACGGCCGACGCGGCCACCAACAAGGTCGCCGACTACTGGCAGGGCCTGCTCGACGACGACCTGATCCGCGCCAACGCCTCGTTCAGCCCCGAGTGGACCAACTCCCTGAAGAACGGCGGCACCGTCGGCTACCTCGGCGCCGCCTGGGGCGCGGGCGTCCTCAAGGGCACGCTGCCCGAGCAGAGCGGCAAGTGGGCCGTCGCCCCGATGCCCAGCTGGGACGGCAAGCCGGCCAGCGGCATGCTCGGCGGCTCCACCTTCGCGGTGACGAAGACCAGCAAGAAGGCCGAGGCCGCGGTCGAGTTCGCCACCTGGATGTCGACCACCGAGGAAGGCATCAAGGCCCGGATCGAGTCCGGCACTTCGAGCGCCTTCCCGGCCGCGGCGGCGCTGCGCCCGGTGGCGAAGAAGGCCTTCGACGCGGACTTCTACGGCGGCGAGGACATCTACCAGGTGTTCGAGGACGCCGCGACGTCCATCGGCCCCGACTGGAACTGGGGCCCGACGACCGGCACGACGAACACCACCATCAAGGACCAGTTCGGCAAGGTCGCCGGCGGCGGCACCACCATCAAGGACGCGGTGAAGGCCGGGCACGACGCCACGGTCGCCGAGCTGAAGAAGCGCGGTCTGAAGGTCGAGGACGCAGGCTGATGAAGCGCGCCCGGACGACCAGAGCCGCCGCCATCCTGCTGGGGCCCTTCTTCGTACTGTTCACCGTGGCCATGGTGCTGCCGATCGGATACGCGGTCTGGCTCAGCCTGTTCACCGAGAAACAGTCCGGCCTGGGCTTCGGCGGCACCGAGACCGTCTTCAGCGGACTCGACAACTACACGGCGGCCCTGGGCGACCGGGCGTTCCGCGAGGGCTTCGGCGTACTTCTCGGATACTGCCTGTTCTACATTCCGCTGCTGCTCATCGGGGCCCTCGCCCTCGCCCTGCTGCTGGACTCCGCACTGGCCCGCGCCCGCCGGTTCTTCCAGCTCGCGCTCTTCCTGCCGCACGCCGTGCCCGGCATCATCGCCGCGCTGATCTGGGTCTACCTCTACACACCCCAGCTCAGCCCGGTGGTCAGCGCCATGGAGTCCGGCGGAATCGGCTTCGACTTCTTCTCGCCCGAGGGCGCCCTCCCCTCCATCGTCAACATCGCCCTGTGGGAGTGGCTCGGCTACAACATGGTGATCTTCTATGCCGCGTTGCAGGCAATCGACCGCTCCGTACTCGAAGCGGCCACGGTCGACGGGGCCGGTGCCTGGCGCATCGCACTCAGCATCAAGGTCCCGCTGATCCGCGCCTCGGTCGTGATGGTCGCGCTGTTCACGGTCATCGGCTCGCTCCAGCTGTTCACCGAGCCGCTGATCCTCAACAAGGGGACCGGTTCCGCCGTCTCCTCCACCTGGACGCCGAACATGTACGCCTACACCGCGGCCTTCGAACGCAACGACTACGGTCTCGCCGCGGCCGCCTCCATCCTGCTGGCGCTCACGGCCGCGCTGCTGTCCTTCGTCGTCACCCGCTTCACCGGCCGGAAGGGCAAGAAAGCATGAACTCCCCCGCCTCCCGCGGCCGCTGGATGTCGAAGACCGCGGTCAACGGCTTCCTTCTGCTCGCCGTCGTCTACATGCTCTTCCCCCTCGTCTGGCTGGTCACCGCCGCCACGAAGGACACCGGCGGTCTGCTCGCGGGCAACGCCTTCTCCTTCGATGGCTTCAACCTCGGCGAGAATCTGTCGAACCTGGCCTCCTACGGCGACGGCATCTACTTCCGCTGGTACCTCAACAGCCTCTTCTACGCGGGCGGCGGGGCCATCGTCTGTTCGCTGATCTGTGTCGCCGCGGGGTATGCCTTCGACAAGTACGAATTCCGGGGCAAGGAGAAGCTGTTCGGCCTCGTGCTGATGGGCGTGCTCGTCCCCACCACCGCACTCGCGCTGCCGATGTATCTTCTGGCCTCCAAGACCGGCCTGGTCAACACATACTGGTCCGTGCTGATCCCGGTGCTCGTCAATCCCTTCGGCGTGTATCTCGCCCGGGTGTTCAGCACCGGCTACATACCGAACGAGGCCCTGGAGGCCGCCCGTATCGACGGGGCCGGCGAGCTGCGCGTCTTCTGGTCCATCGGGCTGCGCATGGTCATGCCGGGCTTCGTGACCGTCTTCCTCTTCCAGTTCACCGCGATCTGGAACAACTTCTTCCTCCCCCTCGTGATGCTCTCGGACCGCAAGCTCTTCCCGCTGAGCCTCGGTCTGTACTCCTGGAACACCAACACCCACGGCGAGCCGAGCTTCTATCCGCTCGTCGTCACCGGCTCCCTCCTCGCCGTCATCCCCCTGATCGTCGCCTTCGTCTCGCTGCAGCGGCACTGGAAGGCCGGTCTGACCGCCGGCAGCGTCAAGTGACTCTCACGCGAGACCTGAGGAGTACGAGTTCCACCATGCCCCACGCCACTGACAACCGGCCGACGGCCCTGCTCGCGATGGGCCCCGGCATCGCCGGACGCCTCCTCGCCGACCGCCACCGCACCCGGCTGGCGACCCTCACCCGTACCGATCCACACCTCGTCGCCCACGACCTGGCCGACCCGACACCCGAGGTGGCCGCCGCGCTCGCCGATGCCGAGGTGCTGTTCACCTGCTGGGGTGCGACGCCGCTCACCGCCGAGGTGCTGACGGCCGCACCCCGACTGCGGGCCGTGGTGCACGCGGCCGGTTCCGTGAAGCACCACATCACGGACGCCTGCTGGGAGCGCGGGATCGCCGTCACCTCGGCGGCCGGGGCCAACGCGCTGCCGGTTGCCGAATTCACGCTCGCCGCGATCCTCTTCGCGGGCAAGCGCATCCTGCACTCCGCGGATCGCTATCGCGCCCTGCGCGCCGACCACGACTGGCTCGCGGAGCTCGACGGCTCCGGCAACTACCGCCGTACGGTCGGCATCGTCGGCGCCTCCCGCATCGGCCGGCGCGTGATCGAGCTGCTGCGCCCCTTCGACCTGGACGTCCTGCTCTACGACCCGTACGTGGACGGTCCGGAGGCGGCGCGGCTCGGTGTGCGGCTCACCTCGCTCGACGAGCTGTGCGCGAGCAGCTCGGTCGTATCCGTGCACGCACCGCAGATCCCGGAGACGCACCATATGATCGGCGCCGCGCAGCTGTCGGCCATGGCGACCGGGACGACGCTGATCAACACGGCGCGGGGATCACTGATCGACGAGGAGTCGCTGCTGCCCGAGCTGACCAACGGGCGGCTGCACGCGGTGCTGGATGTGACGGAGCCCGAACTTCCGCCTGCACAGTCGCCGTTGTACGACCTGCCGAATGTGCTGCTCACTCCGCATGTCGCGGGTTCGCTGGGCGATGAGCTGCACCGGATGGCCGACCAGGCGCTGGACGAGTTGGAGCGGTTCGCGGCCGGTCTGCCCTTCGCGGACCCGGTCCGGGCGGGGGCGCTGCCGCGCTCGGCGTGACGGGGGCTCTGTCCCCTGCCCGCCTCTTCCCCGCAGTACCGTTATGCGGCTCCGCCGCGTGGGGGCTCCGCCCCGGACCCCGGTCCGGGGCCGCCGGACAAGCCGAAAGATGCCCTCGATCCCGCCATGGCCTTGAGATCTCCCCATGGCCTTGAGGGCATGGGAGACTGCCTCGGCGGGCTCGATTCGGCAGCACGTACCGAGGCCCGGTACCCCGCAACGGGGTACCGGGCCGCAGTGGCTGAGCAGAGCTACACGCTAGTGCGAGTGGCCGTGGCCGCCGTGACCGGCCTCGGCCTCTTCCTCGGCCGGCTTCTCGACGACCAGCGTCTCGGTCGTGAGCAGCAGCGACGCGATGGACGCGGCGTTCTCCAGCGCGGAGCGGGTGACCTTGACCGGGTCGATGACGCCGGCCTTCACCAGGTCGCCGTACTCGCCGGTCGCGGCGTTGAAGCCCTGGCCCTTGTCGAGCTCGGAGACCTTCGAGGTGATGACGTAACCCTCGAGGCCGGCGTTCTCGGCGATCCAGCGCAGCGGCTCGACGGCGGCGCGGCGCACGACCGCGACACCGGTGGCCTCGTCGCCGGTCTTGCCGAGGTTGCCCTCAAGAACCTTGACGGCGTGGACCAGAGCGGAGCCACCACCGGAGACGATGCCCTCCTCGACCGCGGCGCGGGTCGCGGAGATGGCGTCCTCCAGACGGTGCTTCTTCTCCTTGAGCTCCACCTCGGTGGCGGCACCGACACGGATCACGCACACGCCGCCGGCCAGCTTCGCGAGGCGCTCCTGGAGCTTCTCGCGGTCCCAGTCGGAGTCCGTGGCGTCGATCTCGGCCTTGATCTGGTTGACCCGGCCCTTGACGTCGCCGGGCTCGCCGCCGCCGTCCACGATCGTCGTGTCGTCCTTGGAGACGGTGACGCGGCGGGCGGTGCCCAGCACGTCCAGACCGGCCTGGTCGAGCTTGAGGCCGACCTCCTCGGCGATGACGGTCGCACCGGTGAGGGTGGCGATGTCGCCGAGCATGGCCTTGCGGCGGTCACCGAAGCCCGGGGCCTTCACCGCGACGGCGTTGAAGGTGCCACGGATCTTGTTGACGACCAGGGTCGACAGCGCCTCGCCCTCGACGTCCTCGGCGATGATCAGCAGCGGCTTGGAGCCACCGGCCTGGATGACCTTCTCCAGCAGCGGGAGCAGCTCCTGGATCGAGCCGATCTTGCCCTGGTGGATCAGGATGTACGGGTCGTCGAGGACGGCCTCCATACGCTCCTGGTCGGTCACCATGTACGGGGACAGGTAGCCCTTGTCGAAGGCCATGCCCTCGGTGAAGTCGAGGTCCAGACCGAAGGTGTTGGACTCCTCGACGGTGATGACACCGTCCTTGCCGACCTTGTCCATCGCGTCCGCGATGAGCTCGCCGACCTGCGGGTCCTGCGCGGAGAGCGCGGCCACGGCGGCGATGTCGGACTTGTCGTCGATCGGGCGGGCGGTCGCGAGGAGCTCCTCGGACACGGCCTTGACCGCGGCGTCGATGCCCTTCTTCAGGGCGGCCGGGGAAGCACCCGCGGCGACGTTGCGCAGACCCTCGCGGACGAGCGCCTGGGCCAGCACGGTGGCGGTGGTCGTACCGTCACCCGCCACGTCGTTGGTCTTGGTCGCCACCTCCTTCACCAGCTGGGCACCGAGGTTCTCGTACGGGTCGTCGAGCTCGACCTCGCGCGCGATGGTGACACCGTCGTTGGTGATGGTGGGAGCGCCGAACTTCTTGTCGATGACGACGTTGCGGCCCTTGGGGCCGATCGTCACCTTGACCGTGTCGGCAAGCTTGTTGACGCCGCGCTCAAGGGCGCGACGGGCGTCCTCGTCGAACTTCAGAATCTTCGCCATGGGAGCTGAGCTTTCCTCTCAAACGAACTGCGCCCCCGACCACCCGGCTGGTTATTTCGCAGGGGGCCAGGGGCGCAGAACAGAAGCAAACGTGGGTGAATTACTTCTCGATGATCGCGAGCACGTCGCGAGCCGAGAGGACGAGGTACTCCTCGCCGTTGTACTTCACCTCGGTGCCGCCGTACTTGCTGTACAGCACGACGTCGCCGGTCTTGACGTCGAGCGGAAGGCGCTCGCCGTTCTCGAAGCGGCCCGGGCCCACGGCCAGGACGACGCCCTCCTGGGGCTTCTCCTTGGCGGTGTCCGGAATGACCAGGCCGGAGGCCGTGGTCTGCTCGGCGTCGAGCGGCTGGACCACAATGCGGTCCTCGAGCGGCTTGATCGCAACCTTGGAGCTAACGGTCGACACGATCCGGTCTCCCCCTTCGGAGATCTCACGGGGTTAAGAGTCTTTGAGTGGCGACCAGGTGGATCCGTCGTCGCGGGTGCCGGACCTGCCAGTCGCACAGTACTGCTGGCACTCTCCAGTGGTGAGTGCCAGCACCGAGACTATGACCGGGATTAGCACTCGGTCAAGCGGAGTGCCAATTCAGCCAGTCGTGGCGTCATGTGGGCCCCGCTCGCGCACGGTGCGACGGGGCGCAGATCGCATGCGGCCGCCCGGACAATGCAAAGGTCCGGACAACATAGGGACAACGCAGGGACGGACCGCACCGTTCCGCACGACTGTGGGTTCATGCTCGAACCTCCGTACCAGCCGTCGAACCCGCTCCCGCATCGCCCCTCGGCCGCGCAGGACTCCTCGCGCCCGGTGAACGGCTGCCTCGATGTGCTGCTGGGTCTGCTGCTGGTGGTCCTGGAGGGGCTGATCTGTGCGGGCGTCCTCTATTACCTGATCCTCGCGCGGTGGGACCCCGACGGTCGGGAGCCGACGAGGCCGCCGCCGATGTACTGGACGCCCGTCCTCGTCCTCGGCGGGATCGCCGCGGCGATCTGCCTGCTCGCCGTGGTGCTGATCCGCGCGAACCGGCCCTGGGCGGGCGCGGTCCAGATCCTGGCCGCGCTCCTGCTGTGCGTGGTGGCGGCACTGATCGGGCACGAGGACTACCGCCGCTCGCACCCGGCGCCGGCCTCCGCTCCTTCGTACGATCCCGGGCGGCCCGGCGACCGGTGCCTCAGCGGTGGTGGCGACAACCGCGAGTGCCTGGACTCCTTCAGCTGATGGCATGCGACGACGACCGGCGACCCCGGCGCCCCGTGATCGCCGTGCGGACGCGCCGGCGGGCCCGCCGCGGGGGCCGGTTTCGGGTGGATCACCTTCTGTGCGGCCTTGCGGCCCAGCCGTTCGATCGGGTCCACCGACTGTGCGCACCCGGCGGTGGCGGCCAGCAGCGCACCGGCTGTCAGCAGTCCGGCGAGCAGCCGATGCACCCTTCTCATACGTAGTCCTCCAGCCGGGCCACGGCGTACCCCTTGTCCGTGATGGTCTTCATGACCGCCCGGACCAGGTCGGCCATGCTGCCGCCCCAGTCCTTCCGGCCCCGGAAGTGCGTGAGGATGATGTCTCCGGGGTGCAGGTCCTGGTCCACCTCGCGCCACTCCATGTGGTCCGGGAACGCCTCCGCGTTCCAGAGCGGTACGGCCTTGATGCCGCAGGACTTCGCGATGCGGAGCGTGTCCCCGTTGTAGTTGCCGTACGGCGGACGGAAGAGAGTGGGCCGCTGCCCGTAGTGCTTCTCGATGATGGCCTGCTGGTCGCAGATCTCGCTCTTCTGCTCGCTGTACGAGAGTCCGGGCAGGTAACGGTGGTTGAGCGTGTGGTTGTTGAGGCCGACACCCAGCCGCTGCATCTCCAGGAAGTACCCATAGCTGTCGCGCACCAGGTAGTCGCTGAGAAACGCGCTGTACGGGATGTCCAACTCGTCCATCATCTGCAGCAGTTCGGGATCCTTCTCGGCACCGTCGTCCATCGTCAGGAAGACGACCCGGTCCTTGGTCGGGACGCTGGTGAAGACCGGGGGCAGCGAGTCGTCGCCGCCGTTGACCTCGAACCCCTCGCGGGTGGTGATGTGCGGCTTCACGGCAGGCGGCAGGGGTGCGATCAGCGGCGGCCTGTCCAGCCCCCACTTCTTGGCGAGGGCCGCCCGCACGGCCGGGCCGAACCTCGCGTTCTCACGGGGCCCGGCGGGTGCGCCGCCCTGGCCGGCCCGCTGTCCGGGGCCCGCCCCCAGCCCGGGAACGCCCGGCGGTCCGGCGGCAGGCAGGGCCCGGTGCTCGTCGCCGTCGCCGGAGGAGGCGCAGCCGGAGCAGACCGCGGCGAGCAGGAGTGCGGCCAGGACCGCACAGGCCGGCCGATGCCTGCCGGGGCCCCGCCCGCCCCCCGGTTCAGGGATGCCCGATCCGCTCCTTTTCATGGTTAATTTTTCCTTTTGTCGTACAAGTTGCATGGCGTCGCATACTGCCAGCACGTGAGGGGCGCCCCGGCCCGACACCGCCACCGGGCCCTCCGGTCAACCCGGCTGGCTCACAATGGGGCGGGTGAACGCCTTCGCCCCGAACGACCCGTCCGACGCCGACGACCGGTCCGACGCCCCCGACCCGTCCGGCCCCCTCGCCGCTTTCATGGCCCTGCGCACCCCCGAGGGCGCGGCGCTCCTGGACGGGCTGCGGTCGTACGACCCCGCCCAGGAGCTCGCCACCGCCACCCGGCTGCGCCGCACCCACCCCGCCTCGCTGGTCTCGGCAGCGCTGGGGCAGGCGCGGCTGCGGCAGCGGGCAGTGGCGAAATTCGGTGCCGAGGACGCGTACCGGATGTTCTTCACACCGAACGGCGTCGAGCAGGCGACACGTACGTCGGTGGCCACCCATCGCGCACAGCGGTTCGCGGCGGCGGGCGGGGTGCGGAGCGTCGCCGATCTCTGCTGCGGGATCGGCGGCGACGCGATCGCGCTCGCACGGGCGGGTATCTCCGTCCTCGCGGTGGACCGCGACCCGCTCACCGCCGAGGTGGCCCGTGCCAACGCCGCCGCGCTCGGCCTGGACGGTCTGATCGAGGTGCGGTGCGCCGATGTCACCGAGATCGACACCTCGCCCTACGACGCGGTCTTCGTCGACCCGGCCCGGCGTGGCGGCAGGGGCAGGATCTTCGACCCCGAGGCGTACTCGCCGCCGCTCTCCTGGGCGACCGGCGCCGCGCTCAAGGCGCCCCGTGCCGCGCTGAAGATCGCCCCCGGCATCCCGCACGAGGCGATCCCTGCGCAGGCGGAGGCCGAGTGGATCTCGGACGGCGGTGACGTGAAGGAGGCGGTGCTCTGGTTCGGCGAGGGCTTCGCGGCCGGTTCCTACCGCGCCACCGTGCTTCCGGCCCGCGCCACCCTGTGGTCCGGCGCCCCACTGCCCGCCCCGCCCGTCGGCCCGGTCGGCCGCTATCTGTACGAGCCGGACGGCGCCGTCATCCGCGCCCATCTGGTCGCCGACATCGTGGCGCGGTCGGGCGGCCGACTGATCGACGAGACCATCGCATACGTCACGAGCGACCAGCCGTACGACTCCCCGTACACCGCCGGGTACGAGATCACCGACCGGCTGCCGTTCAACATGAAGAAGCTCAAGGCGCTGCTGCGGGAGCGGAAGGTCGGCGTCCTGACGGTGAAGAAGCGCGGCTCGGCCGTCGAACCGGAGGAGCTGCGCCGCAGGATGAAGCTTCAGGGGCCGAACGCCGCGACGGTCTTCCTGACCCGGGTGGCCGGAGCCCCCACGATGCTGATCGGCCACCCGGTGACCGGACCCGCCTGACCGACGGGGGCGGCCATCAGGCCAGGTCGGTCAGGTCCTCGGCGTACACCTGCGAGAGCGGCTGAGGACCCACGTACTGCTGGCAGTTGCACTGCCCCGACTCGAAGCGGACCGGCTTCTTGGACTCGTCCCAGGCGGTCGGCACCTCGACCCGCTCATGGCACTTGCCCTGCTTGTCGTGCTTGGCGAGATGGTGCGTGCAGCCGCAGACCGGCTCCGGTGGCTTGTGGGCCGCTTCGGCGGCCAGCCGCTCCTGCTTGGTCGCCTCCAGCAACTCCAGCTTGCGGGTGTGCCGGTTGCGCAGCGCGGTACGGACGTTGTCGACGGCCCATCCGAAGCCGCCCGTCCAGAAGATGATGAGCACCCACCAGTACCACTCCATGCGGCACTCCCCCCTGCGTGACTCATGTATCCGGTCAGGATAGGTCCGGAGTCAGCGGTGCGCGCCGCCCCCGACGGAGAACAGCGGCTCCGGAGCGGGCGCTCCGATCAGTACCCGCAGCACCCAACGGCGGTGGGCGAACGCCTTGGTGATGCCGATCAGCCCGACGATCCAGCCGGTCATCCCGAGTCCCACGACCAGGGAGACCAGCCCGAAACTGTCCCGGGCCGCCTCATCGGTCGCCGGGACGGCGATGCACGCGTACAGCCCGAGTGCGCACAGCGCGAAGGACATCAGCAGCCAGACGAGGCTGACGCCCGGCATCCGCAACCGCGCGTCGCGCACCGGATCGCGGTCCAACTCGCCCCAGGCGGCGAGCAGCCGGCGGACGTCGAGGTCGCGGCGCAGACCGATGACGACGAGGACGATCGCGGGCACCATGCAGCAGACGCCCATGCCGGCGAGGATCACACCGAGCAAGGCGCTGAAGGGGTCGTACGTCTCCTCCAGCGTGATGAGCGCCGCGCCCACCAGCGACCAGCCCACCGCACAGAGCGCTCCCCACAGCCACAGCGCCACCAGCCGCCCCGGTGAGACATGCATCTTCACCAACTCCCCGAGCAGCACGGCCCGGTCGGCGAGCAGCGCCTCACGGTCGGGCCAGGTACGTATCTCCACGGGCGGTGGGGGCGGCGGCAGTTGTGCACGGCGAAACATGGGCCCGACCCTACCGACCGGCCCCCCTACCCCCTGCGGGGGGCACAGTGCATCGGGCCCGCCGGAGTGCCATGCTGGAAAGGGACATACGGAGGTTCGCGATGGGGTTCTATGTCGAGCGGATCGTGCCCCGGATCGCCGATGCCGTCGGCGGAATGAAGTCGGCCGAGCCGCTGCGGCGACGGGTCTGCGAGGGCCTGTACGGCGAGATCATCGAGATCGGGTTCGGTTCCGGGCACAACATTCCGTTCTACCCGAATGCCGTCACCGACGTGGCCGCGGTCGAGCCGTCCGATCTCGGCTGGAAGCTGGCCCGTGACCGTATCGACGCGGGGCACACCCCGGTGCGGCGCGCCTGTCTGGACAGCCGGTACCTGCCGTTCGAGGACGACACCTTCGACGGCGCCCTGTCCACGTGGACGCTGTGCACCATCCCCGACGCCGATGCGGCGCTGCACGAGGTGCGGCGGGTCCTCAAGCCCGGCGCGACCCTGCACTTCCTGGAGCACGGGCTGGCGCCGGAGGAGGACGAGAACGTACGCCGCTGGCAGCGCCGCCTCGATCCGCTGGAGCGGCGGCTCTTCGCCGGGTGCCGTCTGACCCGGCCGATCGCCGAGATGCTGACGGCCGCGGGGTTCACGATCGTCGACCTCGAAGTGTTCTACGAGAAGGGCGCGCCGAGGCCGCTGGGCGCCGACTCGATGGGCGTCGCCGCGCCCTGAGCGGCCTGTGCCGGGGGCGGGTTTCAGGCGTTGCGCAGCGCCTCGATGTCCAGCTTCGTCATGCCGAGCATCGCCTTCATCGCCCGCTCGGCCTTCGCCGGGTCCGGGTCGGACAGCGCCTCGTTCATCCCCTGCGGAACGAGCTGCCAGGACAGGCCGTACTTGTCCTTGAGCCAGCCGCACCGCCCCTCCTCGCCGCCCTCGGTGAGCCTGGACCACAGGGTGTCCACCTCTTCCTGCGAGGCACAGTCCACGGACAGCGAGATCGCCTCGGTGAAGGGGAACCGGGGACCGCCGTTGAGCGCGATGTACTCCTGGCCGGCCAGGAGGAAGTCGACGGTCATGACCTTGCCCGTCTCGCCCGGCGCCGCCTCGTTGTAGTACGTCGTGTTCAGCACCTCCGAGTCGCCGCCGAAGACGGAGATGTAGTGATTCGCGGCTTCCTCGGCCTGGTTGTCGAACCACAGGAAGGTCTTGATCTTCTGCATGGTCTGCTCCTGTCGGACGGTGCGGAGTCGGATGGTGCCGAAGCCTGTGCAGGGTGGACCGGTCCGGCGCCCGGAACTCATCGGCCGTCGCGGTCCTGAAGTGCCGCGCGGTCCAGGAGCATTGCGCGTTCCCGTTCATTCCGGGTCAGTCCGGCCGCCCGTACGAACTCCGCCCGCGCCTCGTCCGTACGGCCCGTCCTGGCCAGCAGATCGCCGCGGACGCTGGGCAGCAGGTGATAGTCCTTGAGCGCCGGGTCGTCGGCCAGCTCGTCGACCAGGGCGAGGCCGGCCGCCGGGCCCTGTGCCATCGAGACCGCCACGGCCCGGTTGAGCCCGACGACCGGGGAGGGTGCGATCACGGCGAGGCGGTCGTAGAGGGCGGCGATGGTCGTCCAGTCCGTGTCCTCGTACGTCACCGCCCGGGCATGGCACGCGGCGATCGCGGCCTGCACGGCGTACGGGCCGAGACCGGCGCCCTCCTCCCTCGCGGCCACGGCCCGCTCCAGGGCCGCGACACCGCGCCGGATCAGCAGGTGGTCCCAGCGGGCCCGGTTCTGGTCGGCGAGCAGCACCGGCGCGCCGTCCGGCCCGGTCCTGGCGGCGGTGCGCGAGGCCTGGAGTTCCAGCAGCGCGACCAGGCCGTGGACCTCGGGCTCCTGCTCCATCAGGCCCGCGAGCACCCGGGCCAGCCGCAGCGCGTCCTCGCACAGCGCCGGGCGCAGCCAGTCATCGCCCGCGGTCGCCGCATACCCCTCGTTGAAGATCAGGTAGATGACTTCGAGCACGGAATCGAGGCGGACGGCGCGCTCGGGTCCGTAGGGCACCTCGAAGGGGACGCCCTCCCGGCCCAGGGTCCGTTTCGCCCGGACGATGCGCTGGGCGACGGTCGGTTCGGGGGCCAGGAACGCGCGGGCGATCTCATCGGTGGTGAGCCCGCCGAGCAGCCGCAGGGTGAGGGCGATCCGGGCCGCGGTGGAGAGCACCGGATGGCAGGCAGTGAAGATCAGCCGGAGCAGGTCGTCGTCGATGTCGTCCGCTTCGGCGGGTTCGGGCGGCGGCACGTCCTCCAGGGCCCGCCCGACCTCGGCCAGCTTGCGCGCGTACGTTTCCTTGCGGCGTACGAGATCGATCGCGCGGTGTCTGGCGGTGGCCATGAGCCAGGCGCCCGGCAGGTCCGGGACACCTGACTCCGGCCACTGTTCCAGCGCGGCCACCAGGGCGTCCTGCGCGAGTTCCTCGGCGATGCCCACGTCCCGCACGATGCGGGTGACACCTGCGATGATCCGCGCGGACTCGATCCTGAAGACCGCTTCGACCGCCGTCCTCGCGCTTGCTGCCGTCACGGTCACTCATCAGAGCAGCCGTGCCGGGAAGCGGCAAGCGCGACCGGTCAGAGGCCCGTGGCCTCGTCGATCTGGCGGACCTCGGAGGTGACGGTCCAGTTCGCCGGGTGGATCTGCAGGAACCGCTTGGTCCATTCCAGGGCCTCGGCCTTGTCCTTGGCCTGGAGGATGGCGTAGCCGCCGACGACCTCCTTGGTCTCCGTGAAGGGACCGTCGGTACAGCTGAGCTTGCCGCCGGACCAGGTGACCCTCGTGCCCTGGGCGGTCGGGGTGAGCCCGGCCGTCTCCAGCATGACCCCGGCCTTGGTGATCTCCTCGAACAGGGCACCCATGCGCTTCTCGAACTCGGGGCCCGGATTCTCGGAGGGGAGGTTCTGCTCATCGATGCGGATCAGCGACATGAAGCGGGGCATGGTGACTCCTCGATCGGAGGGGCGGGGTCTTTCCCCGCCTCTCACCCTTGCGTCGAACGGGAGACGGCCGGATCGACAGCTCCACCGGAATTCTTCTGAGAATCTTCCGGAGCGGCCACCGGGGCGGCCACCGGAGGAGTCCGTTCCAGTGCCGGGAGCAGCACCAGGGCCGCCAGCGCCGCCGCCGCGAGCAGCCCCGCGCAGACCCAGAACGCCGCCGCGTACCCCGCCGCCAGATCGGCCGGCCGCCCCCCGCCGCCGGTGACCTGGGCGGCGACGGTGACCAGGACCGCGAGCCCCAGCGAGCCGCCGACCTGGCGGGCGCTGTTCAGCAGTCCGGAGGCCATCCCCGTCTCGTCGGACGCGACGTCGGTCGTGGCCGCGGTGCCGAGCGGCACGAAGCACATCCCGATGCCGAAGCTGCAGACCAGGGACGGGCCGAGGATCGAGTACAGGAAGCTGCCGTCCGCCCGCGCCGTCGCCGCGAACCCGGCGAGACCGACCGCGGCAAGACCACCGCCCACTGCCAACAGCCGCCGGGTGCCGAGCGCCGCGACCGTACGGGTGGCGACGAGCGAGCCCGCTACGACGCCCGCCGAGAACGGCAGGAACGCGGCACCGGCGGCGGTCGGCCCGTAACCGAGCACCTGCTGCATGTAGAGCGAGGCGAAGTAGAACGCGGCGAACTGCCCCGAGCTCAGCAGCAGGCAGAAGAGATTCGCGCTCAGGACCGGCCTCCCCTTCAGCAGACCGAGGCGCAGCAGCGGAGTCCCGGCCCGCAGCTCGACGGCGGCGAAAGCTGCCAGCAGGAGCACGGCGGCACCGAGTGTGCTCAGCGTCTGTGCCGACCCCCATGGGTGGCTCGATGTGCGTACGAGCCCGAGGACCAGCAGGGCTGTACCGGCGGTTGCCAGCAGCGCTCCGGCCACATCGAGCCGGGCGCCGGTCCGGGCGGGGCGGCTCTCCAGCCCGGCGCGTACGGATCCCGCCAGCGCGAACACCACGATCGGCACATTCACCAGCATCACCGCACGCCAGCTCGCCGCATCGGTGAGCACCCCGCCGGCGAGCACGCCCACCGCACCGCCCGCCGCACCCGCCATGCCCCACAGCCCCAGGGCACGGGAGCGGGCGGGCCCGGCCGGGAAGGCGATGGCGATCAGGGCGAAGGCGACCGGGGCGAGCGCGGCCGCACCGATCCCCTGGACCGCCCGTGCGGCGATCAGCCCACCGGGCGACCATGCGAGTCCCCCGGCCAGACTCGCCACGCCGAACAGCACCAGGCCCGCCGTCAGGACCCGGCTGCTGCCGATCAGGTCGGCGAGACGCCCACCGAGCATCAACAGCCCGCCGAACGCCAGCGCATAGGCGTTCACCACCCAGAGGAGCCCCTCCTCGGTGAAGCCGAGATCGCGTCGCATGTCCGGCAGCGCGACGTTCACCACGGACATGTCCAACGCCACCATGAACTGCACGATGAGAGCCACCATCAGCAGCCAACGCACGTGCCGTGACTGGTCGTTCATGACTTCCCCTTCCCTCGCGGTCACTCGGTCGAGCCATTACTATACGTGTATAGAAATTAATCGCCACAAGGGGACGGGAGACAATGCCCGGGTGTCAGGGACAGAAAAGGCATCAGGAACAGCGAAGAGGCGGACGGCGGCGAAACGGTCCGTCGGACGGCCGCGCAGGCTCGACCCGGACGCGATGGTCGCCATCGCGCGCCGGATCATCGAGGAAGAGGGCCTGGACGCCCTGAGCATGCGACGGGTGGCGAAGGAGCTCGGCTCCACGCCGATGGCGCTGTACCACTATGTGCAGGACAAGGACGAGCTGCTGATGCTCACCCTGTCGGGCACCGCGGCCGCCTTCCCGCGCCCCGAGCTGCCCGAGGAACCGCGCGAGCGGCTGCTCGCGGTGGCGGTGCACATGCACGGCATCCTGGCGCGGATCCCCTGGGTGCTGGACGTCCTGGCGCTGGGCGAGCTCACCGACAAGAACGCACTGTGGATGGTCGAGGAGATCATCGACTCCGCGCTCGCCTGCGGCCTCTCCCCCGCCCAGGCCGTACGCGCGTACCGGACGGTCTGGAGTTACGTCTACGGCGACCTGGTCTTCCGCAGGGCGGCCGAGCGCCGCGCGGAGAACCCGCCGAGCAGGCGGTACTTCCCCGAGATGATCACCGAGGAGGACGCGTCCGCGCTGCCCCGGCTGACGGAGGTCAAGGACCGGTGGCGCGAGTACGCCGCCGACTACGAGGTGACGGAGGAACTCGACGCGATCGTCGAGGGGCTGATCAGCCGAGGGACTCGACGGCCCCCAGGGACTCGAAACGCCAGCGGTGCACCGGACGGGTGATCAACTCGGCGTCCGGTTCTGGGAGTTCGGGCAGCTCGTCGCCGTACTCCCCCTCCCACCAGGTGACGACCAGGACCCGGTCCTGCGGGGCGCGCAGCAGCTCACGGCGCAGCGGCTCGCGGGCCAGCTCGGCCGACCGGGCGCGCGCCCACTCCAGGAGTTCGGGGCCCCTGCCGTCGACGGCGCGGGCCTCCCACATCAGCGCAACGGTCCCACCGCTCATGAGTAGAGGTTGCCCTTGCTGATCTCGTGCACATGGTCGTGGTCGTGCGCGTGGGCACCGGGGACGTGGGTGTCGGTGACCGGCAGCGACGAGTCCGCGGACAGCTCCAGGTCCGACGCCGGCCTGCCCCGGGCCACCATCTCCGCACCCAGCGCCGCGACCATCGCCCCGTTGTCCGTGCACAGCCCCGGCCGCGGCACCCGCAGCCGGATGCCGGCCCGCTCGCACCGCTCCTGGGCCAGCGCCCGCAGCCGTGAGTTGGCCGCGACACCGCCGCCGATCATCAGGTGGTCGACGCCCTCGTCCTTGCAGGCCCGGACGGCCTTTCGGGTGAGTACATCCACCACGGCCTCCTGGAAGGACGCGGCCACATCCCGTACCGGCACCTCCTCGCCCGCCGCACGCTTGGCCTCGATCCAGCGGGCCACCGAGGTCTTCAGGCCGGAGAAGGAGAAGTCGTACGCGGGGTCGCGCGAGCCGCTCAGACCGCGCGGGAACGCGATCGCCTTCGGGTCACCCTCCTTCGCCAGCCGGTCGATGACCGGACCGCCGGGGAAGCCGAGGTTCAGCACCCGGGCGATCTTGTCGAAGGCCTCGCCCGCCGCGTCGTCGATGGTCGCGCCCAGCGGCCGTACGTCATTGGTGATGTCCGGCGCGAGCAGCAGCGAGGAGTGGCCGCCGCTGACCAGCAGCGCCATCGTCGGCTCGGGCAGCGGGCCGTGCTCCAGCTGGTCGACACAGATGTGCGAGGCGAGGTGGTTGACCCCGTAGAGCGGCTTGTTCAGCGCGTAGGCGTACGCCTTCGCCGCCGAGACGCCGACGAGCAGCGCGCCAGCGAGCCCGGGACCGGCGGTGACGGAGATGCCGTCGAGGTCGCGGGCGCTGATCCCGGCCTCCTTCAGGGCGCGCTCGATGGTGGGGACCATCGCCTCCAGGTGCGCGCGGGAGGCGATCTCGGGCACGACGCCGCCGAAGCGGGCGTGCGTGTCGACGCTGGACGCGACGGCGTCGGCGAGCAGCGTCGTACCGCGGACGATGCCGACGCCGGTCTCGTCGCAGGAGGTCTCGATGCCGAGTACGAGCGGTTCGTCAGCCATCAGTCAGTCTCTGTTTCCTGTACGAGCTCTTGTACGTGATCGTGTTCGTGTACGTGGAGGCGCATGACGAGTGCGTCGATGTTGCCCGGCTGGTAGTAGCCGCGCCGGAAGCCGATCGGTTCGAAGCCGAAGCGTTCGTACAGCTTCTGCGCCCGGGTGTTGTCGACGCGGACCTCGAGGAGCACCTCGGCGCACTCGAAGGCCGTGGCGTGCTTCAGCAGATCGGTGAGGAGTTCGGAGCCGAGGCCGCCGCCCCAGTGGTCGCGGCTGACACCGATCGTCTGTACGTCGGCGAGGTCACCGGCCGCGGCGAGCCCTGCGTAGCCGACGATCCGGCCGGTGACGGGGTCCTCGGCGACGACGTAGCGGCGGGTGGCCTGCGGGCCGTGGGAGTGCGCCAGCTCGGACCAGAACATGCCGGCCGACCAGGCGTCGTCCGGAAACAGCTCGCGTTCGAGCTCCAGCACCGGATCGATGTCCCACCAGCGCATCTCGCGCAGTACGGCAGTCGTGGTCGTCACTTCGGGGTGACCACCTTGTAGTTCTTCGGGACCTGGGCGTCGGGCCTGCGGAGGTAGAGCGGCTGCGGCGGCAGCAGTTCCGCGCCCGCGGCGAGACGCTCGGCGGCGAGGGCTGCCAGCGCACCTGCGCAGACGTGCTCGGGGCCCCGGGCGTCCGGGAACGCCTCGGGGTAGAGCACCGCGCCCGCCCCGACGACGGGAAGTCCGGCGAGCTGCTCGGCGATGTCGGCGGGCCGGTCGACGGCGGGCTCCGTGGCGCTCGTACGGAAGTCGTCGTACCTCGCCCAGTAGACCTCCTTGCGGCGGGCGTCCGTCGCGACGGCGAACGGGCCTTCCAGGCCGCCCTGCCCGGCGGCGTACGCGAGACCGTCCAGGGTGCACAGCCCGTGCACGGGTACGGAGAGCGCGGAGCCGAAGGTCGCGGCCGTGACCAGGCCGACCCGCAGCCCGGTGTACGGTCCGGGCCCGACGCCCACGACCACGTCCGTCACGGCGTCGAGTTTCACCCCGGCCTCGGCGAGGACCCGGTCGACGGCGGGCAGCAGCAGCTCCCCGTGCCTTCGGGCGTCGACCTGGCCGGACTCGGCGACGACGGAGGTCCCGTCGTGAAGGGCGACGGTGACGGCGGGGGTGGCGGTATCCACGGCGAGCAAGAGCACGCAAACAGCCTACGGCTCCTCCGACCGGGCACGGCGTCCCGTACGGCGTCCTGGCACGACCCGCCCCGGCTGCTACCGTCACCGTGTACACGCGGGTACGACGTAAACGCTTGTACTACATACGGAAGCGAAAGGGGCGCGCACGGTGGCTAGGGGCAGCTCGGGAATCGTGGCCGGGCTCACTGCGGCGGCTCTCGCCGCGGTCGGTTTCCTGGCCTACCAGGCATCGGCGAACGCCCCCGACACCGTCGCCGCCCCCAAGCCGAAGGTTTCCAGCAGCGCCCCCGCCACCGGCCATGACAAGCCGAAGGCCAAGAAGCCTCCGGCCGCGCTCCCTGCCGTCTCAGGTTCCGGGAAGCGTGTGGTGTACGCCCTGGAGGACCGTCAGGTGTGGCTCGTCGACGCCACCGGGGATGTGACCAGGACCTTCGAGGTCATGCCGAGCGCGCTGAATCCGCCGCCCGGGACGTACCAGGTGGGTACGCGCTCGGGCCCCGCCACCAAGGGCTCGGACGGCGTGATGATCGAGCACGTGGTGCGGTTCGCGATGGCGGACGGCGTGGCCGTGGGATTCAGCGCGGCGCTGGACGGCTCGATGGACAGCCCGGATCCGTCGCTGAAGACGGGCGGTGTTCGGATGTCCCGGGCCGACGGGGATGCGATGTGGGCGTTCGCGACGGTGCGCACGAAGGTCGTCGTCCTCCCGTAGCCGGCAGGCCACGGTGTCCTCGGTCTCCGGACGGGCTTGAAATTCCACCCGCACGGATTGCGTACCCGGCACCGCGTTGCCCCCTGTCCTCGATCGCCGGACGGGCTGGATTTCCGGCGATTGGGGACATCTGATCAGCCTGCCCGGCGTTTCAGGGCGGGCTCGGCCCCGTCGGGGCCGGAGGGCGAAACGACGACCGGAGCCCGGTCCGCGGACGGCGGTGGCGGCGTCGAGACCGCCGTGGCCGCGGCGCAAGCCGCCAGCAGGTCTCTCATCGATGGCGGCGGCGGCACTTCACGTTCGGCGGACGTCGTCATGGATGCCTCCTGAGGCTCCGATGGAAGGCGTGGTTAGGTAGACCTAACCCGCTCTCGTCATCCATGTGACCACGCCCGCCCCGCCCGGCGCAACAATTTGCCGACACACTGTCGGAAAGTGCGCTCCGCGCTCAGCCCTCCAGCGCCCCGCGCGCGCCCCGCAGCCCCGCCCAGCGCGCCCCGATCCCCACCAGCGTCACCGAGCGCCGTTCATCGTCCGTGTCGCCGACCGCACGGTGGATCAGCACCTGCAGCCGGTCCTCCGACAGTTCCTCGACCTTGCCGTCGCCCCATTCCACGACCACCACCGACTCCGGCAGCGATACATCGAGGTCCAGGTCCTCCATCTCGTCCAGCCCGCCGCCGAGGCGGTACGCGTCGACGTGGACCAGCGCGGGACCGCCGGTCAACGACGGGTGGACGCGGGCGATCACGAAGGTGGGAGAGGTGACGGCGCCGCGCACCCCGAGGCCCTCGCCGAGCCCCCGGGTGAGCGTCGTCTTCCCGGCGCCGAGCTCACCGGTGAGCATCACGAGGTCGCCGGGGCGCAGTACACCCGCGATCCGGCGGCCGAGGGCCTGCATCTGTTCGGGGGACTCGACGGCGAGGCTCACGGTGACGGTGCCCGGCGCGGCGCCCTCGTCCACCTCAGCCGCCAGGCTGTTGTGCGGTGCTTCCATGCCCGCCAACGTTAGCCGCTGCCGGCACCGCCCCGACGCGTACCAGCAGGTCCGCCAGCCGGTCCGTCACCGTTTCCGGGTGTTCCAGCATCACCAGATGACCGGCGTCCGGGACGATGACGAGCTCCGCGTCCGGGAGATGGTCCGCGATGGCCTCGCTGTGCGAGCTGGGCGTCACCAGGTCCTTGTCGCCCGCCAGGATCAGCACCGGGAGGTCACGGAAAGCGGGCAGGACGTGGCTCTTGTCGTGTTCGGTGAAGGCCGGGTAGAACTCGGCGACCACATCGATCGGGGTGGATTCGATGAGCCGCTCGGCGAACCGCTCGACCGCCGGGTCCACGTCCCGCGAACCGAACGAGTACCGCTTGATCAGCCCGGCGAAGAGATCGGCGGTCGCCCGCCGGCCCCGTTCCACCAGCTCGGCCTGGGAGCCGAGCGCCCTGAGCACCCCGGGCAGCACCCGCCGCACGGCGTTCACGCCCGCGATCGGCAGCCCGAAAGTGACCTCGCCGAGCTTTCCGCTCGATGTGCCGACGAAGGCGACGGCGGCGACCCGGTCCCGGATGAGCTGGGGGTACTGCTCGGCGAGCGCCATCATCGTCATGCCGCCCATCGAGTGCCCGACCAGCACCAGCCGGCCCTCCGGGGCGGCCGCGTCGATGACCGCCTTCAGATCACGGCCGAGCTGATCGATGCCGACCGTCACCCCGTCCGCCTGGGCCCGGCCCCGCTCGGAGCGGCCGTGGCTGCGCTGGTCCCAGTGGACGGTGCGGACCAGACCGCGCAGCGCCGCCCGCTGGAAGTGCCAGGAGTCCTGGCTGAGGCAGTAGCCGTGGCTGAAGACGACGGTGACGGGCGCGGGTGCCTTGCGACCGAAGAGCCGGCGGCGGCGCGTACCGGCCCCCGTGGCGGTACCGGAGGCGCTGGTACCGCTCTCACCGCCCCCGCCGGCCCCCGTACCGCCGTCCGGTTCGACCTCGTCGACCTCGTAGTACAGCTCGGTGCCGTCGTCGGCCGTGGCCCGGCCCGGCAGCCCGCGCAGCGAGCCGTACGGACCCGAGGCGTCCAGCGCCAGCCTCGCCCTTCTGCGCATGCCACGGCCCACGGTCAGCCGCTCGACCGCGACTCCGGCGGCCGCACCTGCCGCGATCACACCTATGGCGGCTCCGGCGATCCCTGCCCGGCGCCAGCCGACCGCCGTAGCGGCCGTCGTCACCGCGTCCCCCGCACCGATCTCGCTCACCGTGCCGCGCTCCTCGTCGGTCGTATCCGTCAGGTCAGGGCTGGTCTGTTCCGGTCGTGCTCAGATCGTGCCTGGTCAGGGGCGCCTGATCGGTCAGGACTCGGCCGGGGTGCCATTCAGATGGACGCGCGGCACACGGCTGCCGATCCGGGTGACGATCTCGTACGCGATCGTGTCGCAGGCCTGCGCCCAGTCCTCGGCGCTCGGCTCGCCCCGGTCCCCCGGGCCGAAGAGCACCGCCTCGCTGCCCACCTCGATCTCGTCCCCGTCGAGGTCGACGACGAACTGGTCCATGGCCACCCGGCCCGCGATCCGCCGCCGCACACCGCCGACCAGGACGGGTGCACGGCCGGAGGCGTGGCGCGGGATGCCGTCCGCGTAGCCGACCGGCACCAGGCCCAGGGTGGTCTCGGCGGAGGTCGTGTAGTGGTGTCCGTAACTGACCCCGTGCCCGGCCGGCACCTGCTTGACCAGGGCGACCGACGCGACGAGCGTCATGACGGGGCGCAGCCCGAAGTCGGCCGGGGTGCCCAGCTCGGGGCTGGGCGAGATGCCGTACATCGCGATCCCGGTCCGTACGAGATCGAAGTACGCCTCGGGGATCGTCAGCGTCGCCGGGGAGTTGGCGATGTGGCGCACCTCGGGGTCGACGCCCTCCTTCTCCGCGTACGCGACCATGTCCCGGAAGACGTTCAGCTGGGCGGCGATGGAGGGGTGACCGGGCTCGTCGGCGCAGGCGAAGTGGGACCAGAGGCCGGTGATCCTGACGGTGCCCGCGTCCTCGGCGGTGCGGGCCGCGGCGACCAGCTCCGGCCAGTCGGCGGGCTGGCAGCCATTGCGCCCGAGGCCGGTGTCGGCCTTGAGCTGGACACGGGCCGGAATGCCGGCTTCCGTGGCCGCGGCGACGACCTCGTGCAGGGCCCACATCCCGCTCACCGACACATCGATGCCGGCCTCGATCGCCTCGCGCCAGGGGCCGCCCGGCGTCCACAGCCAGCACATCACCCGGCCGCCGAGCCCGGCCGCCCGCAGGGCGAGCGCCTCCTGCGGCGTCGCGGTGCCCAGCCAGGTCGCCCCGGCCTCCAGCGCGGCCCGGGCGCAGGGCACCGCCCCGTGCCCGTACGCATCGGATTTGACGACGGCCATGAGTTGCGCGCCGGCTGCCCGCGCGCGCAGTACACGCACGTTGGCGCGCAATGCGGCGAGGTCGATCTCGGCACGGGCTCTCAAGGACGCTGTCTCGTTCATCGCGCCCAGTCTCTCAGAGGCGTACGACAGGACCCTCGGGCGGCGGGTCGGGAAGGGCCCGCGGCCCGCGTCGCCCGCCGTGCCGGGTGCGTGCACCTCAGTGATGGCGCAGCTCGTGTTCCAGATGATCGACGAGGACCGGGACATGGCTGTGCGGTACGTCCTTGACCGCCGTGACCAGCGTCACCGGGCCGCCCGCGCGGACCAGTTCCACCAGCTCCCCGACGGCCGCCGTGTGGGCGGGGTCGGCCAGCTCGGCGCGGTAGCGGTCGACGAAGTCGTCGTAGCGGGTGCCCGTGCGGTCCTCGTGGTACCAGGCGCGCAGCTCGTTCGACGGGGTGACGTCCTTGAGCCACTTGTCGATCCGGGCCCGGTCCTTGGCCACGCCGCGCGGCCAGAGCCGGTCGACGAGGACGCGGGTGCCGTCGCCGTCCTCCTGCGGGTCGTACACCCGGCGTACACGCACATCGCTGCTGCTGCTGCCCACGATCGGCCCTCCTGTCGACCCCTGTCAGCCCGTACCGGCGTCTGCCTGCGCCCAGGATCACTCAGGCCCGTACGTCCCGCCACGCCGCCGCAATCGCCTCGGCGACGTCCTGCGCGGCGACGGGAGCGCCGTTCGAGGCGTGGCGGGCGGCCAGGCCGTGCAGATACGCACCGACGGACGCGGCGTCGCGCGGGGCGAGGCCCGCGGCCAGCAGGGAACCGGTCAGGCCGGAGAGGACGTCACCGCTGCCGGCCGTGGCCAGCCAGGAGGTGCCGGTCGAGTTGACCCGGACGGGAGTGTCTGCGGTATCGGTGGCGACCAGGGTCGTCGACCCCTTGAGCAGGACCGTGGCGCGATAGCGGGCGGCCAGTTCCCGTACGGCGGCGAGCCGCCCCGCCTCGACCTCCTCGCGCGGGACGCCGAGCAGGGCTGCGGCCTCACCGGCGTGCGGGGTGAGAACGGTCGGCGCGGTGCGCGAGCGTACGACGGTGGCGTCGAGCAGCCGCAGCCCGTCCGCGTCGACGAGCACCGGAACGTCCGCGGCCAGCACGCCTCGGACCGCCTCGACGGCCTCCGTACCGTCACCGAGCCCCGGCCCGACGACCCATGCCTGCACCCGCCCCGCCTTCGACGGCGGCCCCGCGTGAACCAGCGTCTCCGGATGGCGGGCGATCACCGCGCCGGCGCCGGGACCGACGTACCGCACGGCTCCGGCACCGCCCCGCAGCGCCCCGGAGACGGCCAGCACCGCCGCCCCCGGGTACCGCGCCGACCCGGCAACGATGCCGACGACACCGCGCCGGTACTTGTCGCTCTCGCTGCCGGGAACCGGCAGGAGTGCGGCGACGTCCGCGTACTGCAAGGCCTCCAGGTCGGGTACGCCGGGCAGCTCGGGCCCGAGCCCGATGTCGACGAGGTGCAGGGCGCCCGCCAGGTCGGCGGCCGGGTCGATGAGCAGCCCCGGCTTGTACGTACCGAAGGTGACGGTCGCGTCGGCGCCCACGGCGTCGCCGAGCACCTCACCGGTGTCGGCCTCGACCCCGCTGGGCAGATCGACGGCGACGAAGGCCGCACCGGTCGCCGCGAAGGCCCGCACCAGCTCGGCGGCCTCAGCGCGCAGCCCGCCGCGCCCGCCGATGCCGGTGATCCCGTCCACGACGAGATCGATGTGCCCGCCCCAGGCGCTCGTCGCCGCGTCCCCCTCCGCCACGCGCCCGCCCGCCGCGAGCAGCGCCGCGAGCCCGCCCTCATGGGCGCGCCCCGGCGAGGTGAGCACGGCGCGCACGCCCGCGCCGCGGCGGGCCAGCCGGGCGCCCGCGTACAGCGCGTCGCCCCCGTTGTCGCCGCTGCCGACGAGCAGGACGACCCGGGATCCGTACATCCGGCCGCGCCGCCGCAGCACATCGGCGCAGGCCGCCGCGAGTCCCGCCGCCGCGCGCTGCATCAGGGCGCCCTCGGGCAGCTTGGCCATCAGGGCCCGCTCGGCGGCCCTTACGGTCTGAACGCTGTACGCAGTACGCATGTGCTCAACCCTCCGCGATCACCACGGCCGACGCCACCCCCGCGTCGTGGCTGAGCGACACATGCCAGTGCCGTACGCCCAGCTCGGCCGCGCGCGCGGCGACCGTGCCGATCACCCGCAGCCGGGGCTGCCCGCTGTCCTCGACGTACACCTCGGCGTCCGTCCAGAGCAGGCCGCTCGGCGCGCCGAGCGCCTTCGCGAGGGCCTCCTTCGCGGCGAACCGCGCGGCGAGCGAGGCGATACCGCGCCGCTCGCCGCTGGGCAGCAGCAACTCGCTCTTCAGGAAGAGCCGGTCGGCCATCTGCGGCGTACGCTCCAGCGCCGCGTCGAACCGTTCGATCTCGGCCACATCGATCCCGACCCCGATGATCACGTGTGTTCCTTCACTGCTCGCTACTCCACGGTCACGGACTTCGCCAGATTGCGCGGCTGGTCCACGTCATTGCCGCGGGCCGTCGCCAGTTCGCAGGCGAACACCTGCAGCGGCACGGTCGACACCAGCGGCTGAAGCAGCGTAGGCGTAACGGGAATCCGGATCAGATGATCGGCGTACGGGACGACCGCCTCGTCGCCCTCCTCGGCGATGACGATGGTGCGGGCGCCGCGGGCCCGGATCTCCTGGATGTTCGACACGATCTTGTCGTGCAGCACCGACCGGCCGCGCGGTGAGGGCACGACCACGACGACCGGCAGATCGTCCTCGATGAGTGCGATCGGCCCGTGCTTGAGCTCACCGGCGGCGAAGCCCTCGGCGTGCATGTACGCGAGTTCCTTGAGCTTCAACGCGCCTTCCAGGGCTACGGGATAGCCGACATGGCGGCCCAGGAAGAGCACGGTGTCGTGGTCGGCGAGGGAGCGGGCGAGTGCGCGTACGGGTTCCATGGTCGTCAGGACCCTCTCGACCGCCCCGGAGATCTCGGAGAGCTGGCGGATGACGGTCCGGATCTCGTCGCCCCACTTCGTGCCGCAGATCTGTCCGAGATACAGGGCGACGAGGTAGCAGGCGACGAGCTGGGTGAGAAACGCCTTGGTGGAGGCGACGGCGACTTCGGGCCCGGCGTGCGTGTAGAGCACGGCGTCGGACTCCCGCGGGATGGTGGAGCCGTTCGTGTTGCAGATGGCGAGGACCTTCGCGCCCTGTTCGCGGGCGTGCCGCAGGGCCATCAGGGTGTCCATCGTCTCGCCGGACTGGGAGATCGCGATGACGAGGGTGCGGTGGTCGAGGATCGGGTCGCGGTAGCGGAACTCGCTGGCCAGCTCGGTCTCGCAGGGAATCCTGGTCCAGTGCTCGATGGCGTACTTGGCGATCATCCCTGCGTGGAACGCGGTACCGCAGGCGACGATGACGACCTTGTCGACCTCCCGGAGCTCGCGGGGCGTGATCCGTACCTCGTCGAGGTGGAGCCGGCCCGCGCCGTCGATCCGCCCGAGGAGCGTGTCGGCGACGGCCTTGGGCTGTTCGGCGATCTCCTTGAGCATGAAGTAGTCGTGGCCGCCCTTCTCGGCGGCGGAGACATCCCAGTCCACGTGGTACTTACGGACCTCGGCGGGCCGCCCGTCGAAGTCGGTGACGGTGACACCTTCCCGGCGCAGCTCCACCACCTGGTCCTGCCCCAGCTCGATCGCGGAGCGGGTGTGCGCGATGAACGCGGCCACGTCGGAGGCCAGGAACGACTCGTCCTCCCCCACCCCCACCACGAGCGGCGAGTTGCGCCGGGCCCCGACTACCGCGTCGGGCGCGTCCGCGTGCACGGCGACGAGGGTGAAGGCGCCCTCCAGCTGCCGGCAGACCTGCCGCATCGCCTCCGCCAGGTCCGCACAGGACGAGAACGCCTCGGCGAGGAGATGGGCCACGACCTCGGTGTCGGTCTCGGAGGCCAGATCGTGGCCGCGCTCGGCGAGTTCGGCGCGCAGGACGGCGAAGTTCTCGATGATTCCGTTGTGCACGACGGCGACACGGCCCGCATTGTCGAGGTGCGGGTGGGCATTGGCGTCGGTAGGGGCGCCGTGAGTGGCCCAGCGGGTGTGCCCGATCCCGGTGGTCCCGGCCGGGAGCGGCGCCTCGGCCAGCGTCTTCTCCAGATTGACGAGCTTCCCGGCCTTCTTCGCGGCGGCCAGCCCGCCGTCCGCGAGGACGGCGATTCCGGCCGAGTCGTAGCCCCGGTATTCGAGGCGCTTGAGACCCGCGACGACGACGTCCTGCGCCGACTGTCCACCGACGTATCCGACGATTCCGCACATACCGTTCCCTTCCTGGTCGCCCGCCCCTCTTCTTCGCATCGTCGCAGAAGGTGAACGGGGCGGCAGAAATCGATCCCCTCCGGCGATCGAGGACAGAGCCCCGCACCGGCACACCCCCGAAACCACCGCACCCCGTCGACTGCAACCTGTCCGGCAGCCGTGCGACGGCCCCCGGTGGGCCAGGGGCCGTCGCGATCAGTTCAGGTTGCCTTCCATGCCGCTGTACACCTCGGTGGCCTCACAGAAGGCGACGCCGAGGTGCTCGGCCACGCCCATCGCCTCGTCGATCTTCTGTACGTCGAGAGCGTCGCACTTCAGCTCGTCGTGGTGACGGACCAGGTGAGCGCGGGCGCCGGTGACCGCGGTGGCGGGGACCAGGCCGCCGACCATGTAGTTGCTCATGATGGTGGCAGGCGCCGTCGGCCACTCCAGGCCGGGAAACTCCTCGCGCAGGAGCCCGGTCAAGGCCGTCGGGGCGGTGAACCCCTCCGCGGGGATTCCGGCGTCGCCGCACAGGCAGGTGGGCCAGGTGCGGCCCCGCGACATCCAGCCCGGCAGCAGGGCGGCCGCGAACTCCAGGACGCAGTACGGAACCTCGCGCGTCAGCAGCCGGGCCGCGTCGAACTCCCTGCCGTCGCCGGAGCGGACGCTCCGCTCGCCGGCGCGAAGGGCGATCGCCGAGCCGCGCAGCATGCGCAGCGGCGTGGCCAGTCCATCGGCAAGCGTGTCGTCACCGGGCAACTGCCCGTCCTCGTCGGGCTGGATCCGCCCGGACAGCGCAGGGTCGAGCCGGCTGACCATCTCCGCCGCGATCGCGTCCACCCCACCGCCCGGCGCAGCGAGGTACCGCTGGATGTCCTCCGCGATCTGCCCTGGCCCGTCACCGACGATGAAGAACGGCCGCCCCCACACGTGCAGTTGAGACTCAAAGGGAATCCCGTTGTCGAGCGCGTACTCCTGCACTCCGAGCGCCCACGCCTTGGCACGGAATCGGGTCTTGCGTACTTCGACAGCACGGGCGATCAGATCGGCGATGCCGTCGTCCTGCCCGTGACCGGCCAGGTACGGCAGCAACCGGTTCTCGATCAGCGCCAGATCAACGGGATGAAAGCTCGTGTCGAAACCCATGATCCGCACACTAGTGCGCAGCGGCGGATACCTGCTGTCAGCCTGCGGCACCTTGATCCCCTACCAGTGGGAGGTCGTGCATACGCACAGGCAGATCCGGCACCGTGGCCGCGCTCGCGGGAGCGCTCGCCCAGGTGAGTGTGGTCTCCAGTTCCTCGCCGCAGGTCTCGGCGCGGGCCGGCAGGTAGCGGCCCGCCCCTGTCATCGCGCGCACCACCTCGTAGTGCCCGATGGTGGGCAGCGGGGAGTTCTCCGGGACAGCGGGCAGCGCGCTGCGGACCAGGTCCCGCTGGTATGTGGTTCAGCGCTTGAGGAACTCCAGGAGGTCCTTGTTGAACCTCTCCTTGTAGCCCGGGACAACGGCGATGCCGTGGGGGCCGCCTTCGTAGACCTTGAGGGTCGCGTTCTGGACGAGTTGGGCGGTCTTGCGGCCCGTGGCGTCGATGGGGACGATCTGGTCGTCGTCACCGTGCACGACGAGCGTGGGGATGTCGAACTTCTTCAGGTCCTCGTGGAAGTCCGTGGCGGCGAAGGCGTCGACACAGGCGACGCCGCCCTCGATGGTCTCGGCCATGGCCATGTACCAGAAGGCGTCCTGGTTGCCCCGTGTGACCTTGTTGCCGTCGCGGTTGGCGCCGAAGAAGGCGACCGCGGTGTCCTTCCAGAACTGCGACCGCTCGGCGAGGATGCCGTTCTTGATGCCGTCGAAGACCGACTGCGGTACGCCCTCGGGGTTGTCGGGGCCCTGGAGCATCAGCGGACAGATCGCCGAGAGCAGCACCGCGGACCTGATCCTGCCGGTGCCGTGGCGGCCGATGTAGCGGGCGAGTTCGCCGCCGCCCATCGAGTGCGCGACCAGCGTGACGTCCCGCAGGTCCAGTTGGGTGATCAGGTCGTTGAGGTCGTCCGCGAAGGTGTCGAAGTCGTAGCCGTCCCAGACCGGGGTGGAGCCGCCGTGACCGCGACGGTCGTGGGCGATGCCGCGAAACCCGTTGTCAGCGACCGCTTTGAGCTGGTCCTGCCAGGCGTCCCCGCTCAGGGGCCAGCCATGGATGAAGACGACAGGGCGGCCGCGGCCCCAGTCCTTGTAGAAGATGTCGACACCGTCACGCGTGGTCACCGTGGGCATGCGTGTTTTCCTCTCGGATGTGCTGCCGGTCCCCCAGTCCAGAGTGCGGCCGGGCGCCCGAGCCGCAAATCGGAATCGGATCGGCCCGGGCGAGCGGACCTTCTCCGGTATCGCGGCGAGTACGGGAGGCGCCGATGGACGCCCACTGGCCCACGGCACCCTCGCCCCGATACCGGCCGAACTCATCGAGGCGAAGAAGATCGTGGCCGCTTCTCTGCCTGCCCCGGGCAGCAGCGCACCCCGCTCCCAGGACAACCGGGGCGGGGCGGGCGTGGTCCGACGGTCAGCTGGTGGACGCGTACGCGACGAACTCCGCCCACGCGTCCGGCGTGAAGCCGAGGTGCGGGCCGGGGATGTTCTTGGAGTCGCGTACGTGGATCGTGCTCGCTGTCTCCGCGACCTCGACGCACTCAGGGCCATCGTTCGTGCCCCGCGTCCCGGAACGGGACGACGAGTCCGAGGCTGGGCGCGGGCTGTTGCTTGTCGAGGCGATCGCCATTCGGTGGGGCGTGCAGGTGGGGCCCTTCCCCCGCAAGACCGTCTGGGCAGAGGTCGCACTCACAGGAACGTGACAGTCACGACCCGGTCTGTCACGTCCCGGTGAACCGCGACCCGGCGGGCCCCGGCGTAAAGAGCCGAGCGCGTCGCCGTGCCCGTCCACAGCATCGCCGAACTGCCGGGCAGCATCGGCTCGGACGTCACATACGGAGACGATCTCGCCGCACTGGTCCGGCCGGTGGCCGCGGGCCGGCTGCACCGGGAGACCGGCTCGGTCCGGGACCGGTCGCATACCGCCGACGTCATCACGGACCTGCGGGCCCGGCAGGTCCGGGGGAAAGCGGTGCTGACGGTGAGGTGACGGCGTCGCACCGAGGCTCTCCGTATCCTGTGAACCTTTCCGCGCCCTGCGGGCAACAAGGGGTGACACGCGCAGCCGCCGAGCCCCCAGGAGCCGATGTGACCGGACCACCAGCCAGTCCCGAAGACGATGCCGAGGTCGTCGCGCAGTCGCTGGAGCATCCCGAGATCTTCGCCGGGCTCTACGACCGCCACGCCCCGGACATCCACCGCTATGCCGCCCGCCGCCTCGGGGAGGGCGCGGCGGACGACATCACGGCGGAGACCTTTCTCATCGCCTTCCGCTCCCGGCGCCGTTACGACAGCACGCATCGCAACACCCGCCCCTGGCTGTACGGCATCGCCGCGAACCTCATCGGCAAGCACCGGCGCAGCGAGGAGAGGGGACTGCGGGCCCTGGCCCGTACCGGTCAGGACCCGGTGGCCGCGTCCTGGAGCGACCGCTCCGACGACCGGATCGCCGCCCAGGCGCCGCTGGCCGGGGCGCTCGCCTCGCTCTCGCCGGGCGACCGCCATGTGCTGCTGCTCGTCGCCTGGGCCGACCTCGGGTACCAGGAGGTCGCCGAGGCGCTGGACATCCCGCTCGGCACCGTGCGGTCCCGGCTCAATCGCGCCCGCCGCAAGGTCCGTGAGGCGCTCGACATGGATCCCTCGTTCACGCCCGACGTCATGGAGCTGACCCCGTCATGGACGAAATGACCCAGCTGCGCGAGCTGCGCGCGGATGCGCCCGTTCCCGACCGTTCCGTTCTCGCCCCGGGCCGGCTACGGCTCACAGAGACCGTCGCCTCGGGCCGCCGTGCCCGCCGGCTGAAGGCGGACTGGCGGATCACCTCGATCGGTGCGGCAGCGGCGATCACCGTGGCTGCCGTGCTCGGTACCCAGCTCGTCGATGCCGCCGCCCCCGACCGCTCCGGACCCGCCGCGACCACCGGAACCCTGCGGCTGAGCAGCCCGGCCGAGGTGCTGAACCGGGCCGCCGACGCACTGGAGGAGCAGCAGGCGGCCCCTGAGCCGCGCGACGACCAGTGGATCTACGCCAGGACCAAGATGGCCGCACCGGAGCGCACCGGGGGCTCGCCCGCCGTGAGCTTCAGGTACGACCCCGACTCCTGGGTCCCGTACGACAACTCCGCCGCGGCGAGGAACGGCAAGGACGACGACTACCGCACGTCCCGCCAGATCTACCGGGCCGCCAATGAGCTGCCCGACGACCCGGAGCGCCTGCTGGAGAAGGTCCGCTCGTTCTACCCGACGGGCCACACCGCCGAGAGCCCGCCGGAGGGGCGGGCTCAGCACAGCTTCCGTGCGATGGGACTGATGGTCCAGGCGTACCCGATCGCACCGGCCGCCCTCGCCCGTATCTACCGGGCCCTGGCCACCGTCCCCGGTGTACACGTCACCGACCACCTGGTGAAGGACGCCGCTGGACGCGAAGCCATCGCCATCACCCGGAAGGAGGACGGCATCCACCAGCAGCGGGAGATCCTCCTCGACCCGCACGACTTCGGCTACGCCGGGATGCGCTCCGTGGTCACCGAGGACTACAAGTACGCGCAGCCCACCGGGGGCAAGGTGAAACTCCCGCCGGAGCAGTTCAAGGCCGGGCAGGTTCTCACGAGCGAAGCCCGGGTCGAGGTCGCCGTCGTCGACGCCAAGGGCGAGAAGCCCTGACGCCACCCGGGGGCCGCGAACCGGGGCCGGTGTCCGCCACAGGGGTGCGGACACCGGCCCCTGTCGTCGGCGGCGGATACCCGCGGGTGCATCATGTCGCTGCCGGATAGCAGCCCGCCCGGCCGTGAACCCGGAGGTGGGAGCGCATGCCCGGCGCCGAGAGACCAGCCGCACCGACACGCCCGCCATGGGACCTCCGGCCTTCTCAGCCGGCTCCCTGGCCGCCTCCGCCCCATCCACCGAAGCGCCGGATGTCGAGCAGAACCGCGGTCGTGCTGGGGCTGTGCATAGGTGCGGGCCTCGTGGTGCTCGTCCCCGTGGGTCTGTTCACCCTGCTGCTCGTCCTGCGCTACGTGACCATCCCGCCGGAGCCGGACGGTCCCCCGCTCGTACTGACGAGCAGCCGGTTGCAGGGAACCTGGCGGGACGACCGCGGCGGGCAGCTCGTATTCGCCGACGACGGCAACTTCAGCGCCACGGATGCCTGCGGCGACTACTCGGACGCCGCCACCGACACCAGTTCCGGATTCGGTTTCCCCTCCACCATGACCGGAACCGGAACCTGGGAGTCGGGTACGTCCGAGTACGAGGACAACGCGACATCGGTGTCCATCGAGTTCGCCCCCGGCGACGTCAGCGGCGAACTCGCGGCCAGGGGCAAGGCCGATTCCGCCTTCCTGTGGACCTTCATCGGTGACCCCGACAGCGGAGAACTCTGTGTGCTCAGGAAAGTGAACACGCGGCCGTAGTCGGTACCGGCAGCCCGGAACGCGCCCCGCCGTCTCCCCACGTGACCGACCCCACCCCCCGCTCCGTCAAAACTCCCGCAACAATGAACACGTGATCACTTCGCCGCCACGGAGCACCCACCGACGTGCCGAGCACGCAGCGACGCCGTACGTCGATCTGTCGCGCGCCGAGTGGAGTGCTCTGCGCGACAAGACGCCGTTGCCGCTGACCGCCGACGAGGTGGAGCAGTTGCGCGGGCTCGGGGACGTCATCGACCTCGACGAGGTACGGGACGTCTACCTGCCGCTCTCCCGGCTCCTCAACCTCTATGTCCAGGCCACCTCGGGCCTGCGCGGCGCCCTGAACACCTTCCTCGGGGACGCGGGCAACGGGCACGGTGCGCAGCGGGGCACCCCGTTCGTCATAGGGGTCGCGGGCAGTGTCGCGGTCGGCAAGTCCACCAGCGCCCGTATCCTCCAGGCGCTGCTGGCCCGCTGGCCCGAGCATCCCCGGGTGGAGCTCGTCACCACGGACGGGTTCCTGCTGCCGATGAAGGAGCTCCAGTCGCGCGGGCTGATGTCGCGCAAGGGGTTCCCCGAGTCGTACGACCGGCGTGCCCTGACCCGTTTCGTCGCCGACATCAAGGCCGGCAAGGACGAGGTGACGGCGCCCGTCTACTCGCATCTGATCTACGACATCGTGCCGGGCGAGCGGCTCACCGTACGCCGCCCCGACATCCTGATCGTCGAGGGACTCAACGTGCTTCAGCCCGCGCTGCCCGGCAAGGACGGGCGGACCAGGGTCGGGCTCGCCGACTACTTCGACTTCAGTGTGTACGTGGACGCGCGGACCGAGGACATCGAGACCTGGTATCTCAACCGGTTCCGGAAACTGCGCGAGACGGCTTTCCAGAACCCGTTCTCGTACTTCCGCAAGTACACCCAGGTCTCCGAGGCGGAGGCCATGGAGTACGCGGCGACGATGTGGCGGACCATCAACAAGCCCAACCTGGTGGAGAATGTCGCGCCCACCCGGGGTCGTGCCACTCTGGTGCTACGCAAGGGGCCGGACCACAAGGTCCAGCGGCTGTCCCTGCGCAAACTCTGATTCTCCGAGCCTGGGAGTGGCCGCGTGCTGCATCCGGCGCCTGATCGTCCCCGCCGACCGTACGGACGAGATGACCTGCTGGGGAGCACCGTCGGTACGACGCATCTCGTGGTGCTGTCCGGGCCGCCGGCCGGGATCTCCACGAGGGATGGCGTTCCTGGCCGGAGTCGCCGGGACGCTCTCGCTCGCCTCGGCGAAGTCCGGTGCACTGATCGGAGTCGCCATCTCGGTGATCACCGTGCCGGCCGCGGCCAACGCGGCGGTGGCATTCAGCTGCGGCGACTGCACCCGGATGTCGGGCTCCACGGCCCGGCTGCCGACGAACCTCGGCGGGACCGTGGTCGCCGGGACACCGACGCCGCTGGTCCGGAAGGCCCTGTGAGCGGTGCACCGACGCCGGACGGGCTACGTTGCGGGCCCGTCCGGCGAACAGCGAGCGGCGCGGCCGACGCAACCGGACCCGTCCGGCGAACGGTCCCGCCGAGCCGGGGCCCGCCGAGCCCGCACCGGCCGACTACAGGCCGGCCAGGCCCGGACTAACCGAGTGCGGACTTCACCACATCGGCCAGCCGCTCGGCGACCGCCCGTGCCTGGTCGATGTCGGCCGCCTCGACCATGACCCGTACCAGCGGCTCCGTGCCCGACTGGCGCAGCAGTACGCGCCCCGTGGAGCCCAGCTCGCGCTCGGCCTCGGCGACCGCCGCGGCCAGCTCGGGGGAGGTGCCGACCCGGGACTTGTCGACGTCGGGGACGTTGATCAGCAGCTGGGGCAGCCGCTGCATGACCCCGGCCAGCTCGGCGAGCGTACGGCCGGTGGCCGCGACCCGGGCCGCCAGCATCAGGCCGGTCAGCGTGCCGTCGCCGGTCGTGGCGTGGTCCAGGACGATGACATGGCCGGACTGCTCGCCGCCCAGCGCGTAGCCCTCGGCCTTCATCGACTCCAGCACATAACGGTCGCCGACGGCGGTCTGGACGAGCTGGATGCCCTCCCGCTCCATCGCGATCTTGAAGCCGAGGTTGGACATGACCGTGCCGACCACGGTGTCCTTGCGCAGTTGCCCGGCCTCGCGCATGGCGAGGGCGAGCACGGCCAGGATCTGGTCGCCGTCGACCTCCGCGCCCGTGGCGTCCACGGCGAGGCAGCGGTCGGCGTCGCCGTCGTGCGCGACGCCGAGGTCGGCGCCGTGCTCGACGACTGCGGCCTTCAGCAGATCCAGGTGGGTGGAGCCGCAGCCGTCGTTGATGTTCAGACCATCCGGATCGGCACCGATCGTGATCACCTCGGCGCCGGCCCGCGCAAAGGCCTCGGGCGAGACCCGGGAGGCCGCGCCGTGTGCCTCGTCGAGGACGACCTTCAGCCCGTCGAGCCGGTTCGGGAGGACGGCGATGAGATGGGCGACGTACCGGTCGAAGCCCTCGGCGTAGTCGGTGACCCGGCCCACCCCGGCGCCCGTCGGACGCGCCCAGGGCTCACCGGTGCGGTGCTGCTCGTAGACCGTCTCGATCCGGTCCTCCAGCTCGTCGGCGAGCTTGTGACCGCCACGGGCGAAGAATTTGACACCGTTGTCCGGCATGGCGTTGTGGCTGGCGGAGAGCATCACACCGAGGTCGGCGCCCAGCGCGCCGGTGAGGTACGCCACCGCGGGGGTGGGCAGCACACCGACCCGCAGGACGTCCACGCCCGCACTGGCGAGGCCTGCCACGACGGCGGCCTCCAGGAACTCTCCGGACGCACGTGGGTCGCGTCCCACCACGGCTGTCGGCCGATGCCCCTCAAAGGTGCCCGCCTCGGCAAGCACATGCGCCGCAGCGACCGAGAGGCCGAGCGCCAGCTCAGCCGTCAGATCCGCATTGGCGACACCGCGCACACCGTCCGTGCCGAAGAGTCGTCCCACTGGTGTCCTCCGAAGATGCTCAGAAACCGCAAACCAAACCAAAGCAAACCGACGCAACACAGCAACACGATGCGCACAACGCGGCGCGTCCGTCGCCGGGCAACGCAACACAACGCTGCGTACGCGAGCATATGAACGTCCTATGCCGTTATACGCCCGAGGGTGCCGATAGACGAACGCCCCGGCAAGCACAAGGTGTGCCGCCGGGGCGAACGTGTAAAGCAGATGAGCAGGCGGTTTAGCGCTTGCTGTACTGCGGGGCCTTACGGGCCTTCTTGAGACCGGCCTTCTTGCGCTCGACCGCACGGTCGTCGCGGGAGAGGAAGCCGGCCTTCTTCAGCGGGGCGCGGTTGTTGTCCACGTCCGCCTCGTTCAGCGCACGGGCCACACCGAGGCGCAGGGCGCCGGCCTGACCCGAGACGCCGCCACCCGAGATGCGGGCGATGACGTCGTAGCGGTTGTCGAGCTCGAGCACCTTGAAGGGCTCGTTGACTTCCTGCTGGTGCACCTTGTTGGGGAAGTAGTCCTCAAGGGTGCGACCGTTGATCTTCCACTTGCCGGTGCCCGGAACGATCCGGACGCGGGCGATGGCGTTCTTCCGACGGCCAAGGCCGGCGGCGGGCTGCGGGTCGCCGAAGCGGGAAGCCAGCGACTCGCTGGTGTACTCGCCCTCGACGGGAACCTCGGACTCGAAGGTGGTCACCTCAGCGAAAACCTCTTCGCCCTCGGTGCCCTCGACGGGGTTCTCAACAGTGGTCTCGGCCACGATTCTCCTCAGATCTTTCTTTTGGTCTTAGGGGGAGGCCGGAACTACTGCGCGACCTGGGTGATCTCGAACGGGACCGGCTGCTGCGCAGCGTGCGGGTGCTGGTCGCCCGCATAGACCTTGAGCTTCGAGAGCATCTGACGGCCCAGGGTGTTCTTGGGGATCATGCCCTTGATGGCCTTCTCGACAGCCTTCTCGGGGCTCTTGGCGAGCAGCTCGTCGTAACGGACGGAGCGGAGACCACCCGGGAACCCGGAGTGGCGGTACGCCATCTTCTGGGTCTTCTTGTTGCCGGAGAGGTGAACCTTCTCGGCGTTGATGATGATGACGAAGTCGCCCATGTCCATGTGGGGGGCGTAAATCGCCTTGTGCTTGCCGCGGAGGAGGTTCGCAGCCGTGGTGGCCAGACGACCCAGGACGATGTCCTGCGCGTCAATGATGTGCCACTGGCGCGTCACATCGCCGGGCTTGGGGCTGTACGTACGCACTTCGTAGCCTTCGCTTCTTCAGTGGATGAGGTCCAGACACATGGCACCCCTGAAGCGATCATGCAGCTGGGGCCCACAATGCCGGGAACGCTGTCCGTATGCGAGCCACTGGTAACTGCTCCAGAGAACCTACGTAAGGGCTCTTCGCGTGAGAACGACGAAGCCGATACGTATAACAAACCAGAAGAATACCGTCGCTCCCCCGCGCGGGTCAAAACAGCCCCCGGACCCCGGCCCTGCCAGGCTTTCGGCCGCCCCGAAGCCCGGCGTTCAGGCGCCTCGAAGTCAGGCCTCGGTCGCCGCGAACAGGTCCTCGGCGACCTCGGCGGTCAACGACCGGTCGAGCCAGTCGCTCAACACATCCAGATCACCACACGAAACGATCCGCTCCCGCACCTGCTCCGACACCGCGACTCCGCGCTTGGACAGAATCCGCAGAATGTCCTCGGCACGCCCCTCGGCACGTCCCTCGGCACGTCCCTCGGACCGCAGCCGCTCAGACGTCTCCGAGCGGAAGAAAGAGAGGTCGACAGACATCAGATCCCTCCAGATCTGTGCGGCCGGAGCAGAGCCCGGGCCGAGTTCGGTGAGTTCAGCGAAGATCATCGCCGTGTCGTCGTCACCCGGCGCCCCCTTACCGCACCCGCTCCACCCGCCGCTCGTCCCACACCGGCTCCGTCGTCTCCCGTACGACGCCGTCCGAGCCGAACACCAGATACCGGTCGAAGGACTTCGCGAACCAGCGGTCGTGCGTGACGGCCATCACCGTCCCCTCGTACGCCTCAAGACCGTCCTGCAGGGCCTCGGCCGACTCCAGGTCCAGGTTGTCCGTCGGCTCGTCCAGCAGCAGCGCCGTCGTGCCGGCCAGCTCCAGGAGCAGGATCTGGAACCGCGCCTGCTGCCCGCCGGACAGCTTCTCGAACGGCTGGTCACCCTGCCGCTCCAGCTCGTACCGCCGCAGCACGGACATTGCCCCGCCGCGGTCCTTGGCGTACTCGGTCCACAGGATCTCGACGAGCGTGTGGCCCAGCAGCTCCGGATGGGCGTGCGTCTGCGCGAAGTGACCCGGTACGACGCGCGCCCCGAGCTTCCACTCCCCCGTGTGCGCCACCGGCTCGCCCGCGAGCAGCCGCAGGAAGTGCGACTTCCCGGAGCCGTTCGAGCCGAGGACGGCGACCCGCTCCCCGTAGAAGATCTCCAGGTCGAAGGGGGCCATCAGCCCGGTCAGCTCCAGCCCCTTGCAGGTCACCGCCCGTACGCCGGTCCGGCCGCCGCGCAGCCGCATCTTGATGTCCTGCTCGCGCGGCGGCTCCGGCGGGGGTCCCGCGTCCTCGAACTTCTTGAAGCGGGTCTGCATCGCCCGGTAGCGGGACGCCATGTCGGGGCTGATCGCCGCCTGCTGCCGCAGCCGGTGGACCAGCGCCTTCAGCCGGGCGTGCTCCTCCTCCCAGCGCCGCAGCAGCTCCTCGAACCGGGCGAACCGGTCCTTGCGGGCCTGGTGGTACGTATCGAAACCGGCGCCGTGCACCCACACGTCGCTGCCCGCCGGGCTCGGCTCGACGCTGACGATCTTCTCGGCGGCCCTGGACAGCAGCTCCCGGTCGTGGGAGACGAAGAGGACCGTCTTGCGGGTCTCCTTCAGCTTCTCCTCCAGCCACCGCTTTCCGGGGACGTCGAGATAGTTGTCCGGCTCGTCGAGCAGCAGCACCTCGTCCGGCCCGCGCAGCAGCGCCTCCAGCACCAGGCGCTTCTGCTCACCGCCGGACAGCGTGCGCACCTCGCGCCACTGCGCCTTCTCGTACGGGACACCGAGCGCGGCCATGGTGCACATGTCCCACACCGTCTCGGCCTCGTACCCGCGGGCCTCCGCCCAGTCGCTCAGGGCCTGCGCGTACTTCATCTGCGCGGCCTCGTCGTCGACGGTGAGAATCAGCTCCTCGGCCCTGTCGACCGCCAGAGCCGCTTCCCGGATACGGGGCTGGGAGACGGAGACCAGCAGATCCCGGACCGTACGGTCGTCCCGCACGGAGCCCACGAACTGCTGCATCACCCCGAGCCCGCCGCTCACCGACACGGACCCGCCGTGCGGCTGGAGCTCCCCGGCGAGCAGCCTCAGCAACGTGGTCTTCCCGGCGCCGTTCGCCCCCACGAGGGCGACCACGGCCCCGTCCGCGACCCGGAACGAAGCATCGCCGAGCAGCACCCGCCCGTCCGGTAGGTAGTACTCCAGATGGCCTGCTTCAAGATGTCCCATGCACAGCATTGTCACGGGACGCGAAGCCCTGGCCCAACCGGTTTCTGTTCCGTCTAGGATTCGCCGCATGAGCTTTGGGCAAGGGGGGCCCTCCTGGGGGCCCGGGGGCACACAGACTCCGGACTGGGCAGCGCTGGCCGATGAGTCCGCCGCGCGCAGCCGCCGCAAGAAGTGGCTGCTGATCGGCGGCGGCGTGCTCGCCACCGCGGCCGTCGGCGCCATCGTGGCGACGGCGGTCATCTCGACCGGCAACGGCAACAGCGCCACCGGCTCCGGCAAGAACGCGAGCGAGCTGCCGGCACCGACCGACCTGCCGAACAACACCGCCGAGCCCGAGCCGTCCTTCTCCTCGGTGGCACCACCGCCCCCGCCGGACCCGAAGGACTACATATCCGACGTCAAGAAGGACAAGGCGCCGATCACCGTCGACGCGTTCTTCCCCGGCAAGAAGCTGACGATGGGCGACCGCGTCTACGCGAGGGGTGCGACGCAGCAGACGAAGAACTGCGCCGCCACCACCAAGGGCGCGCTCGGCTCGATCCTCGTCAACAACGGCTGCGACCAGGTCATCCGGGCCACATACAGCAAGGACGGCGTCGCCGTCACCGTCGGCCTCGCGGTCTTCGAGACGGAAGCCCAGGCGAAGAAGGCGGCCCAGCAGTCGAGCGGCAGCATCGCCACACTGAGCGGCGCGGGTGTGCCGGCCTTCTGCCCCGCCGGATCGGTCTGCCGCCGTACCGCCAACTCCTACGGCCGCTACGCCTACTTCGCCATCAGCGGGTACACCAGCGGCAAGAACGTCACCAAGGCCGACAAGAACGCCTTCGTCACCGGTGACGACCTGACGAACTTCACGTTCCGTCAGATCCGCCACCGCGGCGAGCTCCAGGCATCGGCGGCGGCCACCGCACCCGCCGCCTGACACGGCCCGGGGATCTCGTGCGCCTTCCGTTCCTCCTCACCCTGCCCCGCGTGCTGCGCCACAGCGCGGCCATAGGCGCCGATCTGCCACCGGACGAGGCCGTGGTCGTCGACGCCCCGGACGCCGCACTCCGTACCGCCCTGACCTCGGCCACGGAGGGCGACCACGACCCCTCTCGCGAACTGCTCGCCGCGACCCGCGAGCACACGCAGTGGGAGCTGAGGGACGGTTACGTGTCCCGTCTCGCCGAAGCCGCCCTGCACAACCCCGGCTGGCTGGACGCCTGGCTGGCCGAATCCCCCGAGGACCCGGACGCGGCTCTGGTCCGGGCGGGCCTCTGCATCGACCGGGCCTGGGAAATGCGTACGGCAGAACGCGCCAAGCATGTCTCGCGCGACCAGTTCCGGGCCTTCTTCGCGCTGCTGGAGGACGCGGCCCCGGTGATCGGCCGGGCGGCCGAACTCAACCCCGCCGACCCCGTGCCGTGGCGCATCGCCCTGACCCACGCCAGGGGCAGCCAGGCCCCGCGCGATGTCTTCGACGAGTACTGGGCGCAGGCCCTGTCACGTGACCCGCACCACTACGGATGCCATGCCGCGGCCCTCCAGTACCTGTGCGCGAAGTGGTGGGGTTCGCACGAGGAGATGTTCGGCTTCGCCGAGACCGCGGCCGATACGGCCCCGCCCGGTTCGAAGCTGCACGCGCTGCCGCTGTCCGCGGCGCTGGAGTACGTGGTCGTGTCCCCCTCCTCCTCCCCCGGCACACCCGCGGGCCCCGACCCGTACGCGCCCCGCGTCGCGGCGGCGGTCGCCCGCGCACTGGACCTCTCGGCGGCGTACGAACCGGGCAGCCACGAGGCGGCCGGCTTCCGCAACCACCTGGCCCTGATGCTGCTGCGTACGGAGCGCTGGGACGAAGCGCTGGACGCGTTCCGCAGTATCGGCGTCCATGCCACCAAGTACCCCTGGGGGTACTTCGGCGACGACCCGCGCCAGGAGTTCCTGGAGACCCGCTCGGGCGTCCGTATCCACGTGGCGACACGTACCCCGTTCTTCGGCCGTCCCCCGCAGCCCCGTACCGTCCCCGCCACCACCCGCGTCTGGACGCCGGGCGCTCCGTGCGCGGTCGCGATAGCGGCGGCCCGCCCGGCGGACGTGGCACAGGCGGCACTGATGTGCGGCGTCTCGCTCCGCACCGCCCCGGCCACCGCCACGCACACCTACGTCGAGGCCGTCCCGGAAGCCCGGCCCGCCAAACGCTCGGTCCTCTCCACGGAGGACCCGCTGACCACGGCGGCCGACAACTTCACCACCGGCGAGAAGTGGCCCACGCTGGTCCTGCGCCGCATGCCCGAGCGCTGCGGGCTCACCCTGTTCCTCAAGGGCAGGCCCCTGGCCACCCACGAGTGGAACGCCACGGCCCCGGCCCCCGACCACGCCACGGTCACCGCCACGGCCGAAGCCCTGTCCCGCGCCTTCGCCCTCGCCGACCCCCGCCCGCTGACCCACATCCTCCGCTCCACGGGCAACCCGGCCCGCCACCAGTCCGACCTCCTGGCGGCCCTGTCCCTGCCCCCGCTGCCCCCGGGCTTCGGCGACCGCCCGGAAGTCCTCGACACCCTCCCCGACGCCCGGGTCCTCACCCGCCGCGGCCTGCTGGCCGGCATGCGGTCCACGATGAGAACCGAGGACGGCGAACACCCGCCGGCTCCGGACAGCTACGAACCCCGCCCACCGAGCTGGTGGCTGCTGCGCATCCTGGGCCTGCTGCTGTTCACGGCAGCCGCGGTCCACGCCTGGTCGGCCCCGGACAGCCGCCCGCTGAGGACAACGACGGCCACACTCGCCTCCCTGTACACGGCAGCCCGACTGACGAGCGCCTGGCGACAACGACGCCGGGCACGCTGCGCGGCCGCGCCGGCCCCAAAGTGAGCAAGGGTCGCTCTCCAGCGGGCCTCAGCAGCAGCCGGCTCCGGGGAGCGTGCGCACATTGCGCGCCTCCTTGGAGCGGGCGGCCAGCAACTCGTCGGCCGGGTACGCCACTTCCTCCAGCGTCAGCCCATGGGGACGCACCACATGCACGCCGGGATCCCGCAGCCGCGCCGCCAGCACCTGTGCGGGCCACTCGGCCGGGCGGCGCCCGTCCCCGACGAACAGCGCCGCCCCGATCAGCGCCCGCACCATGTTGTGGCAGAACGCATCGGCCTGCACGGTCGCCGTCATGATCCCGGACGGCTCGTCCCGTACCCAACTCAGCTTCTGCAGCGTACGGATGGTCGTCGCACCCTCACGCTTCTTGCAGTACGCCGCGAAGTCGTGCTCCCCGACCATCCGGGCCGCCGCCTCGTTCATGGCACCGACGTCCAACGGCCGGTCGTGCCACAGCACATGACCGCGCAACAGCGGATCCACCCCACCGGGACGATCGGCGACACGGTACGCGTAACGACGCCACAGCGCCGAGAACCGGGCGTTGAACCCGGCCGGAGCCTCCGCGATCCGCCAGATCCGTACATCGGGCGCCATCCGTCCGGCCATCCGCCGCAGCAGCTTGTCCGCGTGTTCGGCCCACACCTCGTCCGGCAGATCGACATGGGCGACCTGGCCCCGGGCATGCACCCCGGCATCGGTGCGCCCCGCGACGGTCAGGTCGTACGTCCGCGAGGACCGCGTCACGGTCCGCAGCGCATCCTCGATCTCCCCCTGGACGGTCCGCCTGCTGGTCTGCTTGGCCCAGCCGGAGAAGTCCTTGCCGTCGTACGCCAGGTCCAGCCGCACCCGTACGAAGCCGGGCTCTACCTCGTCACTCACCGAAGGATCCTTTTCTGCCAGTACATACGGAACGGGCCCGCACCGCCCCGAAGGGTGATGCGGGCCCGTCCAGTGGTCTCAGAACGCTCAGGCGTCCTTGGACTCCGCGTCGGCCTCGGCCGGCTTGGCGTCCTCGACGACCTCGGCGGACTCGGCCGGGGCCTCGTCCTTCTTGAGGGCGTCTTCCTTGACCGCACGCTTGGTCGCGGCCTCGGCCTCACCGGTGGCCTGCTGGGCCACGGTCAGCGCCTCGACCAGCTCGATGACGGCCATCGGGGCGTTGTCGCCACGACGGTTGCCGATCTTGGTGATGCGGGTGTAACCACCGGGGCGGTTCTCGTACCGCGGGGCGATCTCGGTGAAGAGCGTGTGCACGATGCCCTTGTCCGTGATCGACTGCAGCACCAGGCGACGGTTGTGGATGTCGCCCTTCTTCGCCTTGGTGATGAAACGCTCGGCGACCGGACGCAGGCGGCGGGCCTTGGCCTCGGTCGTGGTGATGCGGCCGTGCTCGAACAGCGCCTTCGCAAGGTTGATGAGAAGAAGCTTCTCGTGCGCAGCGCTGCCGCCCAGACGGGCACCCTTGGCGGGCTTCGGCATGGTTTTTCTCCTTGTGTGCTGCACCGGCCGTATCAGGTACCGGTGTCAGTTCCCGTGCGGCGGACGCCACACGGAAGATCAAGAGCCGACCGGGCATCGATCGAAATCAAGCCCATCGGCGATTGAGGACAAAGCCTCACCCCGGTCCGGGGCACCCGGCAATCCCGGGCACCCCAGCCGGAGGCGTACTAGTACTGCTCGGTCTCCACGAAGCCGGCGTCCGCGTCGTCATCCGCGCCGAACGCGTCGGCCGCGGCCGTCGGGTCGAATCCGGGCGGGCTGTCCTTGAGCGCCAGACCCATACCGGCCAGCTTCGCCTTGACCTCGTCGATCGACTTCGCACCGAAGTTGCGGATGTCGAGCAGGTCGGCCTCGGAACGAGCCACGAGCTCACCCACGGAGTGGATGCCCTCACGCTTGAGGCAGTTGTACGAACGAACCGTGAGCTCGAGCTCCTCGATCGGCAGCGCCAGATCGGCAGCGAGAGCGGCGTCCGTCGGGGACGGGCCCATGTCGATGCCCTCGGCGTCGATGTTGAGCTCGCGCGCCAGACCGAACAGCTCGACCAGGGTCTTACCGGCCGAAGCCATGGCGTCACGGGGACGCATGGCCTGCTTGGTCTCGACGTCGACGATCAGCTTGTCGAAGTCGGTGCGCTGCTCGACACGGGTCGCCTCGACCTTGTACGTGACCTTGAGCACCGGCGAGTAGATGGAGTCGACCGGGATACGGCCGATCTCCTGGCCCACCTGCTTGTTCTGGACGGCGGAGACGTAGCCGCGACCGCGCTCGACGGTCAGCTCCATCTCCAGCTTGCCCTTGCCGTTCAGCGTGGCCAGGACCAGGTCCGGGTTGTGGACCTCGACACCGGCCGGCGGGGCGATGTCAGCAGCGGTGACCAGGCCGGGACCCTGCTTGCGCAGGTACATCACGACCGGCTCGTCGTGCTCCGAGGAGACGACCAGCTGCTTGATGTTGAGGATGAGGTCGGTGACGTCCTCCTTGACGCCCGGCACGGTGGTGAACTCGTGCAGGACACCGTCGATCCGGATGCTGGTGACAGCAGCGCCGGGGATCGAGGAGAGGAGCGTACGGCGAAGAGAGTTGCCGAGGGTGTAACCGAAGCCCGGCTCCAGCGGCTCGATGACGAACCGGGAGCGGAACTCGTCAACGACCTCTTCGGTCAGCGACGGACGCTGAGCGATAAGCATGTTGCGTTCCTTCAGTCGTGGGCGCCCACTATTTGACGCCCCCAGATACTGACAAGGGTACGGGCGGCACGACCCGAAAGAGCCGTACCGCCCGGACCCACGAGCTACTACTTGGAGTAGAGCTCGACGATCAACTGCTCCTGCACCTGGGTGTCGATCACCTGGCGCTCGGGCAGGGAGTGCACGAGGATCCGCATCGTCGACGGCACAGCTTCGAGCCACGCCGGTACGGTGCGCTCGCCGGCCTCGGCCTGGGCCACCTGGAAGGGGGTCAGGGCCTTGGACTTCTGACGAACCTCGATGACGTCGTTCACGGCTACGCGGGCCGACGGAATGTCGGTCTTCGTGCCGTTCACGGCGATGTGTCCGTGACGCACCAGCTGACGGGCGTGGTCGCGGGACTTGGCGAAGCCTGCCCGGTAGACCACGTTGTCGAGGCGGGTCTCAAGGATGCGCAGAAGGTTCTCACCGGTCTTGCCGGTCTTCTGGTTCGCTTCCTTGTAGTAGTTCACGAACTGTCGTTCAAGAACACCGTAGATCCGCGAGCACTTCTGCTTCTCACGAAGCTGAAGAAGGTACTCGCTGTCCTTGGTGCGCCCGCGTCCGTGCTCACCCGGGGGGTAAGGACGGATCTCGATCGGGCACTTCGCGCTCTCGCACTTGCTGCCCTTGAGGAACAGCTTCTGCTTCTCCCGACGGCAACGCTTGCAGTCGGCCCCGGTGTATCGCGCCATTTTCCAGTTGTCTCCGTTGCTTCAGACGGAATCAGACGCGGCGACGCTTGGGCGGCCGGCATCCGTTGTGCGGAGTGGGGGTGACGTCCTGGATCGAACCGACCTCCAGGCCAGTGGCCTGGAGCGAACGGATCGCGGTCTCGCGGCCGGAGCCCGGACCCTTGACGAAGACGTCAACCTTGCGCATGCCGTGCTCCTGCGCGCGGCGGGCGGCCGACTCGGCGGCCATCTGCGCGGCGAAGGGGGTGGACTTGCGCGAGCCCTTGAAGCCGACGTGGCCGGCGGAGGCCCAGGAGATCACGTTGCCCGAGGGGTCCGTGATCGAGACGATCGTGTTGTTGAACGTGCTCTTGATGTGCGCGTGGCCGTGAGCGACGTTCTTCTTTTCCTTGCGACGCACCTTCTTGGCTGCGCCCTGACGACCCTTGGGGGGCATGTCTTGACTCCAGATGGAGAGGGGAGGTGATCGGTCCTACAGCGAAGACCGCTGGTTGCTGCGGATGGCCGGTGTCCCGGACGCCCGCAGTGCGTCCGCTGAGGACTACTTCTTGCCCGGCTTCTTCTTACCGGCGATCGCGCGACGCGGGCCCTTGCGGGTACGAGCGTTCGTGCTGGTGCGCTGGCCGTGGACCGGCAGGCCGCGGCGGTGACGCAGGCCCTGGTAGCAGCCGATCTCGACCTTGCGGCGGATGTCGGCCTGGATCTCGCGACGAAGGTCACCCTCGGTGCGGAGGTTGGCGTCCACGTACTCGCGGATCTTGACCAGGTCCTCTTCGGCCAGGTCGCGAACGCGGGTGTTCGGGTTCACGCCAGTGGTGGCGAGAATCTCCTTGGACCGGGTGCGCCCGATACCGAAGACGTAGGTGAGGGCAACCTCCACGCGCTTTTCGCGCGGGATGTCAACACCTGAAACGCGTGCCATTCAATGGCTCCAGTTGTTATTTCGGGGGTCTTCCGCAGTGCCACTCCCGATCGCCGACCTCTCGTGACGAGAGGTGGTACGCCCGGGTCCCCGGCCCCCGCCGGAGGTGTCGTCAGCCGAAGCTTGGACGGACTCTGCGTATGTACGTATTACGTGCGTCGCGCGAAGTACTGCGAGATGCAGGGGGTCGTGCGTCAGCCCTGGCGCTGCTTGTGGCGCAGGTTGTCGCAGATGACCATGACCCGACCGTGACGGCGGATCACCTTGCACTTGTCGCAGATCTTCTTGACGCTCGGCTTGACCTTCATGGGATGTCAGGTTCTCCGGGTCAGTGCCACCACCACGCCGAAGCGGGGTGCGGGCAAGATCTACTTGTAGCGGTAGACGATCCGGCCACGCGTCAGGTCGTACGGAGAGAGCTCCACGACGACCCGGTCATCCGGAAGGATTCGGATGTAGTGCATCCGCATCTTGCCGCTGATGTGCGCGAGGACCTTGTGACCGTTCTGGAGTTCCACCTTGAACATGGCGTTCGGGAGGGACTCGATCACGGTGCCCTCAATTTCGATGGCACCTTGCTTCTTGGCCACGCTTCGCCTTTCGAATCGGCTACCTTGATCGACTTTCGCTGCCGTATGCGGACACACGGATGCACGAGAGCCGACGAGTCAGTCTACGTCAGCGGACTCCAAAAGACGAATCCGTCAAGTTTGCCCACCCCGGGAGATCCTTAGACCTCCACAAGGGGGTCAAATCGGCCTATGGGGTCTCCCCCGGTCCGCAAGGACCTCGGGGAAGGGTCCGGGGCCGCCTCGATCCCGGCCCCTCCCTCACGCAGCCCCCGGGGGCCCGGCGCCAGGGCGTCTCACAAGCTACGGCCGGCTGAGGCGCACTCCGTCCGCCGGACGAGTGATCAGCCTGTGAGGTCTCCCCTGGTCCTCAAGACCTCGGGGAAGGGTCCGGTGCCGCCTCGATCCCGTACTGGGCCAGCTTCGCCCTGCCGCAGTCGGGGGCCGTCAGGACCAGCGGGCCCTGCTCGGTGAGGGCGATCGAGTGCTCCCAGTGGGAGGACCATGTGCCATCCGTCGTGATCACGGTCCAGTCGTCCTGGAGCACCTCGGTCTGCGCCGTGCCGAGCGAGACCATCGGCTCGATGGCCAGGCAGACGCCGGGCACGAGCTTGATGCCCTTGCCGCGCTTGCGGGCGACATAGTTCAGCAGGTGCGGGTCCATGTGCATCTCGGTACCGATGCCGTGGCCGCCGTAGTCCTCGATGATCCCGTACTTGCCGGTGGCGGGGCGGGGCTGGCGACGGATGTAGGACTCGATCGCCTTCGAGATGTCGACGAGGCGGTTGTTCACCTTCATCGCGGCGATACCGGCCCACATGGACTCCTCGGTGACCCGGGAGAGCTCGATCAGCTCCGGAGCGTGACCGGTGCCGACGAAGGCCGTGTATGCGGCGTCGCCGTGCCAGCCGTCGACGATCGCGCCGGCGTCGATGGAGATGATGTCGCCGTCCTTGAGGACGGTCTTGTCGTCCGGGATGCCATGGACGACGACCTCGTTGACCGAGGTGCAGATCGTCGCGGGGAACCCGCCGTACCCGAGGAAGTTCGACTTCGCACCGTGATCGGCGATCACCTTGCGGGCGACCCGGTCCAGGTCCAGCGTGGTGGCGCCGGGGACCGCCGCCTCGCGGGTGGCCGCGTGAATGGCAGCGACCACCAGCCCCGCCTCACGCATCTTCGCGATCTGCTCGGGGGTCTTGATCTGCACCATTGCGCGGCGCCTCTCTGCATCGGACTGCGTAGAACGGTGGCGGGTGCGGCCGTACTCAACGATACGGCGCAAACAGTCGGCCGCGGGGGCCCAGGGCGCCGCGGGCCCGGGGACAAAGAATGGCGGGGTTTTGATAAAGCCATGGGGGGCGTGGGTTGCGCCAAAC